>CAZOSN010000023.1:0-27883 GCA_964582405.1 uncultured Oligoflexales bacterium
AGCTTGCAAGCTGGATCGCAATTCCATCCATGGCTACCCTAGGAAAGGGTGGGTAACTCCGGTCTGCAAAAAGATCTTGTCTCAGTACTTCGCTGCGCAGATCCTCGATAGCGATCCCTTCGATTGGGCGGAGGTAAGTATTCTGAAAAATAAGCTTCTGGGCTTCAAAAACTGATATTATTTCGCTCATTTTTCTACTCCGCATAATGCCCTAAATCGCGTCCTGGAAGAGGCTTTGCGACAGGCGTCGCGACACTTATGGCAACGAGTGCACGTGGCAAGAAAATCGACTTCAGGCAGAGCTCCCGGTGGCCTTAGGTGCTTTCTCTTAAATAACTCACTGAGATTTTTCTCTGCGGGCTTGGATGAATCGAGCGGTTTTCTCGCACGATCAAACATTAGAAGGCTTCTCCTACTAACCCTCAGCTCATCTTCCAAAACACGGTCTCCTCCTTGGTAACCCTTCAGCCGCTCGTGGGACAAATTCACAAAGCGATATAAATCCCGCCGCGATTCCCACCAGATTTTAATGACCTAACCCTCAATCTACTAAGATTGGCCTTCGGGAATCTGAAGTGTCGGCATATTAAGACCTACAACGTTTTTCTTTTTTTCTCGGAATCTCATAGCCAATCTAACACTAACGACCGCGAAAAAAAATCCAGCAATGGCGATATACATACCATACTTTTCGATAAATTCTGGTGCGATTTGTACCGGAAGGCTTAGGGTAACCTGTTTGCCACTGTCATCTAAAAAACTTGCTTTCAGCACGAGGTTACTCTTGGTTTCGACTTTACCCTGCACAAAATAGACGCTTTCCTGTTCTGGGCTTAACCCTTTTGCCGTCAGAATTTCGCTACTCCCTGATAAGAGGTAATAATCGACCTTGCCAAGGTAAACTGAGTTTTTATTTGAATCAAATATATAGACATAAAATCTCACATCGTCCGGGGAATCTACCTGATCCAAATTGAGACCTTGAAAATTATAGACGGTCGCAAAAATTTCGTACCCTAATTCCTGCGCGCTGAATTCAAGAACCGGGACCTGTGGGTAGTTTTTAAAATACGAATAATGCGGCAATCCCTTATAGTGATGAGCGTCCGCCGATACGGTGTATAGTACCGCTAATAGCAGAAAATATAGTCTCATCTCAGTAACTCCTTCAAATCGCTCTTTATTTTACTAGTTTGACAGCCAAATGACGGCTTCAAAACGTCCGATTCCCCTCTTGCAAAACGCCCGCCGACAGCCCTTACGCCGTCTGTTCTAATCTTGGTCAAAATCCAATAGGAAGCCTAGAGGATTTTCATTCTCCAAAAAACCTAACAAGCTCTTTCGTCGCATGACCGAGTAAATCCCCCGGTCGAAAATAGAGATGCGGCTTTACTGTATAAGACGAAGGAAATTCCGTTTTAAGTTTCGTAAGTTGACCTTGCCGTAGTTCCTTGGAAGCCAGGTAATCAGGCAGCCAGCCGAAGCCTAAACGTTTGTGAATGGCGAGCTTTTTGGTGGCAAAGTCATTGACGTAAAAATGGGATTGAAATGGGTAACCATCGGTACTCAATCCGATGCCTGTCGCCGTGGTTTTGATGCGAATAAAAGCGTACTGATTTAGATCCGCAAAGGTGAGCTTGGTTTTAGTTCGCCCCTTGCTCGCTAGACCGAGAGGATGATGGGCATGGGCCACGAGGTTCATGGTGATAGGGTGCAGCGGTATGGCGCTAAGGGTTGGCATTTTTTGGGGTAGGATGGTGAGCATAATATCCGCACCCTCTGTTTCGAATAGAGTCGAAACTTCGTCCAAGTGGGCGGATAATATTTGCATGTCGGTCGGAGCTTTTAAATTGTCGAGGCGGTAAAGCGCGTCCGCTATAAGGTTAAAGTCAACAACCCCGTCATAGATCAACTTGATCGAAGGTTCCCAGCCAGCCTTTAAGATGCGACATGCCCGCACCATTTCTGTGCGGGTCGCCAGCAGCTTTTGGCAATAGCTGAGAACCACGAGTCCATTGGACGTTAACGTGTTGCGGTACTGACTGCGGTCAAATAGCGGCAAATCCACCTGGGCCTCAAGCGCCTTTAATGAATAGAGGATCGCTGAATGTGCCTTGTGCAGATCCTTGGCTGCCTTTTGCAGAGTGCCTAGACGTGCAACCGCTTCGAAAACGCGGGCCTGCTCCATCGTTATATCCACGGGTCTCCCCAATGCTCGAGTTGATGATGGCGACGATGAGAATATACTCTATAATAATTGTCTGTAAAATTGACAATGTTGGTCAAAAAAATGTGCTATATTTAGGTAAATAAAAATCCGTAAAGTCTTATGTGAGCATCAAAAGATCCTGAGGTAGGGGGAGCTTTCGTGGCTCCCATCAAAGGGGTGTACACAATGACAGATAATCCATTGAATTTATTGGGTATAGATTTCGTCGAATGGAGTTCCAGTGACCCTGATGCTCTTCACTTACTATTTACCGATTTTGGTTTTACTCGGGTAGGTGAACAACCAGGTGCTCAAGCCAGAGTTGCTCGGTCTGGGTCAATTGATCTTTACCAGCAAAATCAGATTAAATTCCATGTAAACCGGGTACAGAAATCGTTTGCAGATCATTTTCAAAAGCTTCACGGACCAAGTATTTGCGCCATGGGGTGGAAATTTGATCATGCTCAACTGGCATTCGAAAAAGCTGTTATGCGGGGAGCAAGGCCATGCTTGGAGGGAGACTATTTTGGAGCCAATGGCAAGCGTATTCCTGCTATTTACGGCATCGGCGAAAGCCTGATTTACTTTGTAGATGAGCACACCAATCTGGGATTTAACCCGGTTAGCGCCCTGCGCTCTGTTCCTGATAAGGGATTTTTATGCATCGATCACCTTACGAACAATGTCTATAAAGGGACCATGGACGAGTGGGCAGCATTCTATAAGGATGTTTTTGGCTTTACCGAGGTCCGTTATTTCGACATTAAAGGTCAGAAGACTGGCTTGACCTCCTATGCTCTTCGCTCACCCTGTGGCACCTTTTGTATCCCTATCAATGAGGCTAACGAATCCAAGTCTCAAATAAATGAATACCTTGATGAGTATAAGGGGCCAGGCATTCAACATCTAGCCTTTCTGACCCGCGATCTTTTGGGTTCTTTACGCAAACTAAAGGGAACCGGGATCAAAATGCTTGATATCGGTCCCGGCTACTATGATAGAGCCTTCACGAAGGTGCCATGGATCAAAGAGGACAAGACTGAAATTCAAAAACTAAATGTGCTCGTCGATGGCGATCCGAAAGGATACTTGCTACAGATTTTTACCAAAAACTTGGTAGGCCCCATTTTTGTTGAACTCATCCAACGCGAGAACCATCTGTCTTTTGGAGAGGGTAATTTTCAAGCCCTATTTGACTCGATCGAGCGGGATCAGATGATGCGGGGCGTCTTATAAAAAAAGAACGAGAGCACCAGATCGTCGAATTCTATATTTGGAGCATACCTAATGCAGCAACGAGCCGCGAAGATACCAAAGCGTGAGCCTCTCGAAACTGCCAAGTTTACGGCAAAAGATCATGACGTCTGGCAGGCGATTCTCCGTATGCATCAAGAGAGGCGAGACAAGCAAATATACCCACTGTTCCTGGAAGGCGTAGCAGAACTCGGAATAACCGATGAATGTATTCCTGAGCTTGACCCCATCAATCAAATTTTGGCAAAAAAATCCGGATTCCAGGGAGAACTCGTCAAGGGACTAGAACTAGGGGATAGTTTTTATCCGATGCTGGGAGAACGACGGTTTCCGATCGGCAATTTCATTCGCAGCGGCCAAGATTTGGGCTATACGCCTGAGCCTGATATTGTGCATGATTTGTATGGCCATCTACCTTTTTTCATTAGCCGAAGGTACGGTGATTTTTGCCAAGCTCTGGGTGCCGAAGCTTCTAGGTACCTCGATCGACCCGATCTTCTGAGGCAATTTGAGCGGTTTTTTTGGTTTACGATCGAGTTTGCCCTCATTAGGACCGCAGCGGGGCTTCGTATATTTGGTGCAGGTATTGCTTCGTCAGTCGGTGAATGCGACTATGCGTTGGGCGATGCTCCGACTATCCTGCCATTTGATGTCGATCGCATTCGCAAACAAGAGTTTCGAATCGATATCATGCAGCCGATCCTTTTCTGCCTGGATAGCGAGGAACAGCTCTATGGCAGTTTGGATGATCTATTCAAAAAAATTCGCGCGGACCGCTAATGGTAGAATACAAGGCGCAAGACTCGGGGAGTGATGATGATCCATATCGAACAAATTCACCATGTGGCCTATCGGTGCAAAGACGCAAAAGCAACGGCGGAGTTCTATAAAACGCATCTTAATATGGATCTTCTCGTTTGCATTGCCGAGGATAAAGTGCCTTCAACAAAAGAGCCAGCTCCTTATATGCATATCTTTCTTGATGCCGGCCACGGGAATATTCTGGCTTTTTTTGAGATCCCCCAGAGTCCCCCTATGGGACGAGACCCCAATACGCCGGAATGGGTCCAACATATCGCCTTTCAAGTTAAAGATACGGAGGCGCTGCTTGCCGCGAAATCCGAGCTCGAAGCCAAAGGTATCCCCGTCGTTGGTATGACCGAACATGGTATCATACGGTCGATCTATTTTTTTGACCCAAACGGCCACCGGCTCGAGCTTACCTGCGTTACAGGCTCGGCCAGCCAAATGGCCGAATTGAAGCGCCTTGCGCCATCGATGATCGAGGAATGGAGCAGAACCAAAAAACCACCTCGGCATGCAGCTTGGTTGCACGAAGAGGAGTTTAAAAATCGGTAGAGCATCAACCCACCCGATGGAACCATAAATCCGGTAGATTGGGCCTCAAATCTGTTATGAAGGCCTCGCCAGCACTGTGAAAAAAATTAGTCTCGTCATTCTCTGGTGCCGTGGGAAGCGAATCATCCGAAAAAAATGGCTAAGGCGTGTGGAATGATCGACTCAATGGACTGTTTTATGACGCATCGCTAAAGCCTGAAATTACCCTTGCGTGGTTGCTTAGAATAGCGTATCCGGGGGGGTATGGAGAAAAGTAAACATATAGTTATTTTAAAAGAAACCGAGCATTGGTTGGCGGTTAACAAGCCTGCGGGGATGACGGTTCATAACCGTGCCGGCGAGGACCTGCTGAGTCTGCTGTCCAGCCGCTACCCCGATTGCGAACTGCACCTTGCGCATCGGCTCGATGCAGGCACCTCAGGCGTCTTACTGCTTGCCAAAGGTACCCACGCCGCCTCCGGTCTAAAACCACTTTTTGAACAGCGCCAGGTGAGTAAATCATATCTGTGTATGGGTATAAAAAACTCCATGTTGGCGATCAATCCAGGCGATGAGGGGGTTTGGAAATGGTCGCTCACCAAAAAAGCTGAAAGCCGCAAAAATCCTCGCGGTTGGAGCGGTCAGAGGGTACCGTGCTCCACGCACTGGCGATGTGTGCAGGCGGAGGGGACTATGGTTACACTCTTGTGCCGACCAGAAACAGGACGTAAGCATCAGATCAGACGACATGCTGCTGTCGCAGGCATTCCACTTCTTGGTGATTTTCGGTACGGGCAAAGCTGCGCCGAAAGCGAAACGCTTCATCTTCATGCCTTTACGCTTGAATTTCTCGACCCGTTTTCGGGAAATTCGATCGAACTCATGGCCGAAGCTCCGCCCTGGTGCGCTGACGCATCGGCCCTATTGCTCAGCAAGTCGTAAAGAAGTCGCGGAGGCTCAAGCACTGGCGACCCCACGTCAAACTAAACAAATTGAAATAAGTCCGTCGGGCTGATCGAAAGGATCGGGAGCTTGACTAATTCTCGGCCCATGGGGTCGCTCCTTGTGTTTTGAAGCAAATTAGATTACTTCTGAGCTTTATGAGGTTTCTCAAACCGATGGGAGAGCCCTATGTCCCCTGATTTATCTCTTCTGCCCTGGATCATCACCGGCGTCAGTATAATTAGCCTGTTTATTATCAGCCGCCAGAAGCAAAATGCTCAGCACCTTGTGCGCGATATGCACAAACGCCTAGAGGCTGGTCGGGACGGTTACGAAGTCTTGAGTCAAGAGCACAACCAGATGGTCCGCAATTGGCAAGAAGCACGCCAAATGGTTCAGGACAGTGAAACAGCCATCCGTGACCTCAAGAATCGGTTGGCAAAACGCGAGCGCGACCAGGACAAGAGCCTCGCCGATTTGCGCGATGCTCTGAATAGCGCTAACCGGCGCATCGAGCATTTGACCGAAGAAAGCAAAACGCTCCACGTGCAGCTTACTGAGGCTGATGTGGCGGCGAAGGCTGCTGTTACCGAGGAGCGCGAGCGCACCAATTTCGTGGCGCAAAAGCGCTTTGACGAACTCAAGCAAAAATACGACGAGACCAAAGGAGCCTTCGATAAACTGTCCGAGGAGCATAAAACCCTGAAGCACTCCTTCGAAGAGCAGATGGCTCGGATGGAGAAACTCTCCGCTATCCTTAGGCAGGTTAATCCCGAGGAGCACCAACGCACCAGGCGCAAAGCCAAGCAAATGGAACAACTCTACACAAGCATGAAAAGTCTCAAAGAGTTGGCTGACGAGCGAATCAAGAACTGGGAAGTTGCTCTCATGCATCTTTCAAGCCATGTCTTGGAACGTCCTTTTGATCCCAAGGCTCCGATCGGGGCGACCGTTGGGGCGGCGCTCGAAAAAATCGGTGCGCGTCTGGTTGATGATGACGAAGGCGAACCCCAGCACGTTAAGATTCCCGACGCAGCTCAACCCCTGGGGCCGCATGAGGCGAGCCTTCTATGACGAAGCCTTCAGGGCTCATTTGGGAAAATATCCCCGCATTACCTGTCGAATCTGACACCTGGGAGCTGATCAAGCAGAGGCTTACACCTGAACGCTGGCATAGAATTGAGCGCGTTGCCCGCCAGAGGTCCGAGCATGTAAGACTCATGATTCAAGATGTGCATGACCCACACAATATCTCGGCATGCTTAAGATCAGCCGATGCCTTTGGCCTAAAAAGTGTCGATGTGATCACGCTTTACCAAAAATTTCAGCGCAGCACCGCTTCGCGCGGGGCGGGCCAATGGCTCTCGATTAGCCGCTGGCGCGATGTCCAAAGCTGCGTCAGCCACCTTAGAGAAAAAAACTACCGCATTGCTGCTGGCTTTCCCGATTGCGATGCTATGACAATTGACGAACTGCCCATCGACAAGCCGATCGCCGTTTTATTTGGCAACGAGCACAAAGGGGTCTCCGCAGACTGGCTACCTCATGTTGATTATAGATTTACGATCCCGATGTTTGGGATGGTCGAGAGCCTTAATATCTCAGTTTCGGCAGCTTTAACTATGCATGCTCTGACGAGCCGAGCCCGCCAAACGATTCCAGCCTCCGACTACTACCTAAGCCAATCCTGTGCCGAGCGGCTCGCCTGCCTGTGGGTCCTCAAGCGATTGAAAAGCCCCGAAACCGAACTTGCCAAATGGCGCGAACGCCAAAATCCATAGATCAGAAGCCGCTTTTTTGATAAAACCTGAACTCGATTACCCTTCTGTCACCGGGAGACTTTGCGGCATGCGGTTCTGCTATTTTTTTGCCATCTGCATACTTTTAGTCAGCATAGGCTGCACGAGCGATGTCACCGAGACTGGATTTGGTATTCAGACCGATCACGCAAGCTTCGTTCCGGCGCGCATTTCGGTTCTACATTGCCGGCAATGGCCAGCAGGATCTCGGTTCAAAACGCTGCCGCTCACGAATTTTTCCGCAGAAGAACTCACCGAATTGTGCAAAAAATTTGACGAGTTCGTGCTGCGCGGCTTTGAAGGCCAACCCTATATGCGCGGAATAAGCCCTTCGGCGGTGAAGCGAGCCATAGATACCGCCAAGGGGGAGAAATTCTTGGATCGAATCGACGAACTGTGGCAGCACAAGTCCGATGATTGCCAGGATTGCCCTGTTGCCCCGTCATTCTATGTCAATTCTCTGGCCGGTCGTCCCGAATGGCGTCTCTGGCTAACCGAACTGAGCCGCGGGACCAAAAATGCTGATGCCGTGCTGATTCCCATGATTACCTACGGCTATAGCAAAACCTACAATGACCGAGGAATTCGCGTGGCGCAAAAGGCGGCGGGCTTGGTTCTTATGCTCGTTGATACCAACAACGGTTACCTCTTGTGGGCCGGAGGCAGGAAGGCTGAGGCTTCGAATCAGATCTTAATCGACAAGCCATCCACCCCGGACCCCAAATCGCCTGAATGGATCCAACTCTACGATCGCCTTTTTACTGATGAGATCTGGCAGGATTTCCCCGGACGTCAAGTCTACCACTAAACTCTGCAAAGGAAATTTTTGTGAATTTCGAAGAAAAGCGAGCCGCATCATTCGATTATTTAGCCAAGCAAAGGCAACTGGCAAATCTTGGAGGAGGCAAAGAGAAACTCGAAGCTCAGCATAAAAAAGGCAAGATGACCGCCCGCGAGCGCATCCACTACCTTGTTGACGAGGGGAGTTTCACCGAATTTGATGCGTTTGTGACCCATGACTGCCACGACTTTGGCATGGAGAGCCTCAAACCTCCAGGCGATGGGGTTATCACGGGTTCGGCACTTATTCATGGCAGACTCGTTTATCTTTTTTCGCAGGACTTCAGCGTGATGGGAGGAAGCCTCAGCCTCTCTCATGCTCGCAAGATTTGTAAGATCATGGATCTTGCACAAAAAAACGGGGCTCCCGTCCTAGGGCTTAACGACTCAGGCGGCGCAAGGATTCAAGAAGGGGTTTCAAGCTTAGGTGGTTATGCGGAAATCTTTTACCGCAATGTCCGCTCCAGCGGAGTGGTGCCCCAGTTATCCGTGATCATGGGACCTTGCGCGGGCGGCGCGGTGTACTCACCTGCGATCACCGATTTTATTTTCATGGTGGATCATTCCTCACATATGTTCATCACAGGCCCGGATGTCATCAAAACGGTTACCGGCGAAGATGTGACCTTTGACGAGCTGGGCGGGTCAGAACCTCATGCCCAGATCAGTGGCGTATGCGATCTCAGACTGGCAAGCGAAGCCGAAGCCTTAGACAGCGTGCGCAAATGGTTGACCTACGTGCCGTCAAACAATGTCGATAGCGCGCCGTATGCAAATAGCAATGGTCAAGACAACGGCGCGGCAGAGCTTGCTATAGCCCGCGAACTAAGTAAGATCGTGCCTGCCAACCCCAATCAGCCCTATAACATGGTCGATGTCGTCACAAGAATCGTCGATCCCGATAGCTTTTTTGAAATGAAAAAAGACTATGCACCCAATATCGTAACTGGCTTTGCTCGTTTGGGCGGTCATGCGGTCGGGATCGTGGCAAACAACCCCGGATTTTTAGCTGGCGTGTTGGACATCAATGCGTCGGTCAAGGGAGCTCGCTTTGTGCGATTTTGCGACGCATTTAATATTCCTCTGATCACTCTGGTCGATGTTCCGGGATTCTTACCAGGCGCGGATCAGGAAAAAGGCGGGATCATCCGTCATGGGGCCAAACTACTCTATGCATTTTGCGAGGCGACGGTTCCCAAACTCACGCTGATCACCCGCAAGGCATACGGAGGTGCCTACGATGTGATGAACTCAAAGCATATTGGAGCTGACCTCAACTTAGCTTGGCCGGATGCGGAAATTGCAGTGATGGGGGCGTCGGGAGCCTGCAATATTATTTTTCGCAAGGAAATTGCGACCGCCGGAGCCGAAGCAGAAGCTATCAGAAAGCGTCTGGTCGAAGATTACTCTCAAAAATTCGCGACTCCGTATGAAGCAGCGGCTCGGGGTTATATCGATGCGGTTATCTACCCCGAAGAATCGCGCCAGAGATTGATCAGCGGTCTCAAAGCAGCACAAACCAAGCGCGATCCTGGACCACGCCGCAAGCACGGCAATATCCCACTCTAACTTCTTTGCGCTACCTAGGACAAATCGATGACCACGCGAAATTTTGATACTGTTCTGATCGCAAACCGAGGTGAAATCGCACTGAGGATCATGCGCACCCTGCGCGAGATGGGCCTCAAGTCAGTCGCCGTCTATTCTGATGCTGACTGCCACAGCAGGCATCGCAAATACGCGGACCGCGCGGTGCGGCTGCCCGGAAATACCTCGGTGGAGACCTACCTCAACATCCCAGCGATAATTGAAGCCATGAAGGTCTCCGGCGCAACTGCGGTTCATCCCGGCTACGGTTTTTTGTCAGAAAACGCCGCCTTCGCCGATGCGGTCCAGGCAGCTGGATTTGTTTTTATTGGTCCCTCGCCCGAGGCCATGCGCCTCTTGGGTGACAAGGTGCAGGCTAAGAAGCTGATGATCGCCAACAAAATTCCCGTAACCCCTGGCAGCGAAGGGGCATTGACGAGCCTTCAGGACTTGGAAAATCTTGTTGCCAAAATGGGCTATCCGTTAATTCTCAAAGCGGCGGCTGGTGGGGGAGGGCGCGGCATGCGAGTTGTGCGGGCCGCAGGCGATCTCAAGGAGGCGTTCACGCTCTGCCAGCGCGAGGCTCTGGAGTATTTTGGCAACCGCGAGATCTTCGCCGAGCGCTACATCGAGAATCCGCGGCATATCGAGGTTCAGATTTTATGCGACAGCCATGGCAACGGATTTCATCTCAATGAGCGCGACTGTTCGGTCCAAAGACGGCATCAAAAGCTAGTGGAAGAAGCACCGAGTGCATTCTTGAATCCTGAAACTAGGTCAAAACTTGGGGCCATCGCGGTCAAGGCCGCCCAAGCCTCTGGCTATGAAGGTGTAGGAACTGTCGAATTTATCTGTGAAGACCTCGAACGTATCTATTTCATGGAAGTGAATACACGCATCCAAGTCGAGCATACCGTATCCGAAGAGATAACCCGGCTCGACCTTGTGGCTCAGCAGATCAAGGTTGCACGCGGTGAGAGGCTTTCCTTGCAACAAGCATCGCTTGCACCGCACGGTTGGTCGATCGAATGCCGCATCAACGCCGAAAATCCCATGGCCGGTTTTAGCCCGACTCCTGGCCGCATTTCCAAGCTCAGCCTACCTACTGGTCTTAATGTTCGCGTCGATACGCATATCTATGAGGGCTATGAGATTCCGAGCTACTACGACTCCATGATTGCCAAGCTCATCGTCTGGGGCGAGGACCGCAATCAGGCCATTGAACGAATGAAGCGCGCGCTCGCCGAATTTCAAATCGAAGGGGTTCAGACCACCGTGCGCTTTCATGAGGCTGTGCTCGGTCATCCTGAGTTTGTGTCGGGGCACTTCAATACGGGTTTTATCGAAAAAAACTGGCAAGAACTCGAAGCCGATATGGAGCGAGGCCCTTCAGATCCTGGTGCCTGTATGCTAGCGGCCATTGCGCTTCAGGAGAGTCGCAAAATCGATCCAGGCACTTCGGATGGTCAGTGGCAAAAATTAGCTCGGCGTGAGGCGTTAGGCTATTTTTCGTAAAAAATTATAAGGTGGCGAATTAATTATGAAATGGCTTGTTACGACCGGCAATGAAAAACACAGTGTGGACCTTCCCGACCAGCTTTTGGAGGGTAGACCTACGCCGGTTGAAGTCGATGGTGTCAGCTACACCGCTCAGTGGCACCGGTACTCAGGTACCTTGTTCCTCGTCCGCGACGGCGTAGAACAAGTTTACCAACTGCGGGATGTTTTGATAGAAGCAGAAGACGACCGCGCGGGCCGCATGGTTAAACTTCAATATCGTGGACCATCGAGCCAAATGGCGAGCTACACGGCTCAGATTGAAGCCAAAGTTCCGGGACTTGAATTCCGCAGCATGCAGAATCACGAGCAAGGGGCCACCGTAAAATCACCGATGGCCGGCACGCTTATAAGGGTCGATGTCAAGATTGGCGATAAGGTATCCAAAGGGCAAACATTGTGCATCATCGAAGCCATGAAGATGGAAAACCAGATCAAAGCGCCTATTGCTGGCGTGATCTCGCAGCTGGATTTGGTTGTTGGTCGGAGCGTGGCGGTTCGCCAAAAACTTGTGACTATAAAGGAAAGCTAGATGAAACTGCTCGTCACGTTAGGAATATTATTTATGACAAATATAGCAATTGCGGCTAACGACGCCGACACGGTGATCCTAAACGCAAAGATTACCACCATGGACCCTAAGCACCCCGAGGCCGCTGCCATAGCGATCTATGATGGAAAAATTGTGGCGATAGGCGGCAATGATGAATTAGCCTCCTGGAAAAGCGCAAGGACCAAGGTGATCGATGCCAAAGGGCAAAGGCTTGTTCCCGGATTTATCGAGAGCCATGCCCATATGCTGAGCTATGGCCTATCGTTGCTCAACCTTAACCTTATGAACATCAAAACCAAGCAAGAGGTTCTGGACAAAGTTGCCCGCGAAGCAAAGTCTGCACCCAAGGGAGCCTGGCTTAAGGGCCGAGGCTGGGATCAAAACCTTTGGCATGAACATGAGTTTCCTTCGGCAAACGACTTGGATAAAGTCGCCCCCGATCATGCCGTGGTCCTTACCCGCGTCGATGGTCATGCTGCATGGCTAAATAGTAAAGCACTCCGGGAGTCAGGGCTCTTTGATCTCAAACAGGATCCCGAAGGAGGAAAAATCCTTCGCGATAAAGCAGGAAAGCCGACTGGGATTATCCTTGACGAGGCGTTAGAGCTTGTTTATGGCAAAATGCCTGAAGAGCACCCCGACCGTCTCAGGCTTGCTCTCAGCAAGGCTTTGGAGCAAGCTTCGATCATGGGGGTAACCACCACAACGGAAGCGGGCTTGGGGCAGAAAGGAATCGATCTCTACGAAGAACTAATCCAACAAGACAAGCTGCCAGTTCGGATCAATATCATGCTCTCGGGGAGCGAGCCCGCTTTGCTTGAGAAATATTTTGCACTAGGCCCGATCAACCGAAAAGACAGACTCATGATCCGGAGCATCAAGCTTATGGCCGACGGCGCACTAGGTTCGCGCGGTGCGGCGCTTAAGAAGGAATACTCCGATGATCCCGGAAACAGCGGCCTATTAATTTTATCGGAAGATCAAATCTACAAAGTAAGTCGCGAGGCAGTTCGCCACGGTTTTCAGGTCGCCACGCACGCGATCGGTGACTTGACCAATCATGTTGTCCTCAATGCTTACGAGCGCGCGTTTAAAGAGGTCCCCTCAAAAGAGGATCTTAGATTTAGGATCGAGCATGCCCAAATCATAGATGAAGCGGATATCCCACGCTTTCATCAGCTCGGCGTAATAGCCTCCATGCAGGCTACCCACTGCACCTCTGATAGCCCTTGGGTCGAAGCACGTCTTGGCAAGGTGCGCGCCAACAGCGAGGCTTACCCCTGGCAAAAGCTACTCAAAAGCGGGGCGATTGTCGCAGGTGGGTCGGATGCGCCGGTGGAATCATTAAATCCGATCTGGGGATTTTACTCCTACATCACTCGACAAGACCATGACGGCATCCCTAAAGATGGCTGGCAGCCAGACCAGAGGCTATCCCGCATGGAGGCGCTCAAATCGTTCACGACAGATGGCGCCTATGCGGCATTCTTAGAACCTGTGACAGGGTCACTTGCTGTTGGAAAAGCGGCAGATCTCGTGATTCTTTCAAAGGACATCATGTCGGTTGAACCGCGCGAGATCGTTGGAACCAAGATTGAACTCACCATGGTAGGAGGGCAGATCACTTACCAACTTGAGGCACCGCGTTCTTGAGTTGTCTTGCGAGACATATCAAGAGCAGACAGAGCACCTCGGTCCGCTCTTGATCACCAAGTATTTTAAAAAACCTCAAGAATGGATCTCTTCTTTCTTAGATTGCTTCCCTTTACGACCGTGACTGTGCATATTCGCGTCCGCTCGAACAGCATCAGTCCGATCATGGTACAATACTTAAAGCGGCCCCTAGAGTAAGTTTGCAAAGGCAATCTTCTTTTGAATACAAATACAACAACCAGACCACGTTCCAACATCCTTGTTAGGTTTGTTGAGTATATCGGTGGCTTTATTATCAGCCGCATCCGCATACTGGGAGAGTTTCTACTCTTTGCGAAAGACACCGCCATGCATGCAGTATCAAAGCCCTACCGAAGCAAGCTTTGGTTTCAGCATATGGAGTTTATTGGCAATGAATCGCTCAATATTATTATGATCTCAGGTTTTTTTATTGGCGCTGTGTTTAGCCTGGAGATCGGGTACGTATTTAAAATCTTTGGTGCCCAAGGCCTTATGGGCGCAGCATCTGGCAAAGCTTTGTCTAGAGAACTTAGCCCGCTGATCGCGGGGTTTTTGGTTACGGGGCGCTGCGGCGCAGCGATCACGGCTGAGCTTTCGACCATGAAAGTCAATGAACAAATCGATGCCATGGAGGCAATGGGGGTCAACCCATTGAGCTACCTCGTGGCTCCTCGTTTGATTGCGTCGATTCTCATGCTACCGCTTTTGGTCGGAGTTTTTAATTTTACTGGGCAGGTCGGATCACTCATGGTTGGAATCTACCTGTTTGATGTTGATCAGGGCGCGTTTTTTGACAAATTGATAACGATTGTCGGAATGGAAGATATTTGGAGCGGGATGCAAAAAGCATTCGCTTTTGGAGCCGTGATAGCGACGGTGGGTTGTCGCTATGGTCTTAAGGCATCGGGCGGCGCTAAAGGCGTTGGTATTTCCACGACAAATTCCGTGGTTTTTACGCTCCTTGCTTTGCTTGGGATCGATTTTATTATCACCTATTTCCAGGTGGTGCTCTAATGATTTACTTCAAAGGAGTCACAAAAGTTTTTGGCTCATTTAAAGTCCTGGACAATTTGAATTTGCATATACCAAAGGGCAAGATCACAGTTATCTTGGGCAAGTCAGGAGAGGGTAAGTCTGTCACGATCAAGCATATTATGGGGCTTCTTAAACCTACCGAAGGGCGAATCGAGGTTGATGGCGAGGATATCACAGACTTTGGACCTGCCGAACTCGAGCATTACCGAAAAAAATTTGGCATGCTTTTCCAACACGCTGCGCTATTTGACAGCATGTCGGTTGGCGAGAACGTAACCTTTCCGCTCCGAGAACACACGCGCATGTCTGAAAAAGATATGCTAGAGAAGGCAGAATTTGTACTTACCCAGGCTGGATTGCCCGGAATTCAGCATAAATTTCCCCCGGAGTTGTCAACGGGCGAAAAAAAACGTGTGGGACTAGCCCGTGCCCTTGTGCACGGACCCAAGGTGATTCTTTACGACGAGCCGACCACTGGTATGGATCCTCTTGTTTCCGACATGATCGACAATCTTATCGTTAAGGTCGGCAGTGACAACCCCGACCTGACGTCGGTTGTGATCTCACATGATCTCAAAGCGGCTCTTGAGATAGCTGAAAATCTGGTGATGCTCTACAAAGGCAAAGTTCAGCAAGCGGGAACTCCCGACGATTTCCGAAATTCGAAAGACCCCATTATTCGCCAGTTCTTTGCAGGACGGGTTGAGGGACCGATGGAGTTTTTTTAGCGAGATGCCAGAAAATTGCGATGGTACCAAGTGGGTAGCTTAAGGTTTTTTAAGATCTTCCGATGGTTTCAAAGACGAGCAAGGTCAAGAGTCAAAGGGACGGTAGTGTATGAGCCAATTAGGTCCTGAATTTAGAGTCGGCATCTTTGCTCTGCTTGGCCTTGCTGCCACTGTATTCTCGGTAACAGTGGTAAGCCCCGAGATGTTCGACACCGAAAAACGCTCGCTCTACCACACCATTCTTAAGGACGCGTCGGGAATACTTCCTAAAACTCATGTCAAAACCAACGGTGTCAACGTTGGTACAGTCCAAAAAGTTGATCTCGAAGGCAATGCCACAAAGGTTTGGCTTGAGATCCAAGACGGCGTAAAAATCCCGGTAGGCTCCAAGGTTGAAGTTCGAACCGTGGGGTTTTTGGGCGACAAATTTATTGAGATCAAGCGTACCGACGATCTGTCCAAGGGCTATGTCGAACTAAACGGATTGATCCCCCGGGATGAGGACACCACGGACTTAAACGAAGTTATCGCGGTCGTGGGTAGCATCGCCAAGGATATAAAGAAAGTCACGGCCAACCTTGCAACCGTGCTTGGGGACGAAAAAGGCAAACAGTCGATGCAAAACATCGTGGACAACATTGAGAACGTCACCAAGGATGCCAAAGAAATTCTCCAAGAAAACCGTGGTGACGTTAGATCACTTATCGCAAACTTCAGAAAGTTCTCAGACTCAGTCAATGAGGTGCTTGACGCCAAAAACAAAGAGCGTATCGACCGCATCCTAGCCAACTTTGATACCTCGATGACCGACGTCAAAGGAGCGACCAAGAATATCAATCTAATTTCGGAAAAAATCGAGCGCGGTGAGGGGACCATCGGAAGACTTGTTAATGACGACAAGACCATCGAAGAGCTCGAAGGCGCGATCAAGGATATTCGAAAAGTTTTGGCGCCGGTTAACAAACTTGTGGTTGAGGTCGATTACCATGGCGAATTGCGGCGCAACAAGACAACTCAAAACTACTTTCATCTCAATTTTCATACCCGTCCTGGCAACTACTATGTCCTAGGTCTTACCGATGCTGGAGCGGCCAGCAAAGATTCTGAGACGACCAAGACCCGAAGCGGTGATATCACTAAGGAACGCATAACCTATAAAGAAAAGAAGCAAATTCGGTTCGACGCTCAAATTGCCCGAAGGTGGCATTTTGCGGCTGTGCGATTTGGCCTGTTCGAGTCGACGGGCGGAATCGCCGGCGATTTCTACAGCTTATCTGATCGTCTCAAGATATCGATGGAAGCCTTTGATTTTGCTGATGCCGAAGCCGAATTTCGCAGCTTTGCGCACCTAAAAACCTACGCGTCAGCCCTATTCTACAACCATATCTATGCCTTAGCCGGTATCGACGACCCTACCAAAAAAGACAAAAACGGCAAGCGTGAGAAGGACATCAACTACTTTGTGGGTGGTGGAGTTCAATTCAACGATGATGATCTGAGGGCACTTTTCGGGCTGGCAGCGATCGCGGCTTCGCCCTAACCGTCCAAATTTGAGATAAACAAATTTTCTTGACATTCCCTGTCAACTATGTCATTTTGCATTATACCGCTGGTTTTGGCGGTTGTAGATGAATTGGATTTGATGTTGATTCCGCTGATGTGAGGCTAGCAAATGGTTAAGTCAATGAATGTATGGAAGAATTTTTCTCTTGCTGGGCTGCTTTTCGCACGCTTGGCGCTTTGGTCGGATATAGCAGTTGCTGAAACGACCAAGGAAGTGGACGGCGAAAAGGTTGCGATCCCCGAGCTCGGCATGAGCATAAAGGCCTTGCCGGGATGGGAGGTTACGCGGAACGCGCGCGGCATGAGCCTCATTCTTGAGGATCCCAAGTTGCAAAAACCTGTCTACGACAAGGTAACTTACCGAAAAAATCTGACGGTCGTCACCATGCACGAGCCGGCACCCATCGATGAGCTTGAGGCTGGCAAAATCAAAGAAATGCTTCAGGAGTCAATCGCCAAGGGAGCTGGTGTCACCGGTTCCGTGGTCGACAGCAAGCATCAGTTTGTTCATTTCGGCGACAACCACGACGGCATCGTCGTCTACTCGAGCTTTAATTTCGGTGAGACACAGCTTAGCCAGATCAATCTGGTGGTTTCGGGCTCGCGTAACCGATTTCTGATCACCTACACAGACTTGACCTCGGAAATGCAAAAGCAGGAGATTTTCGATGCCGCATGGTCGATGATCTCAAGCGTCGAAGTCGAAGGTCCGGCCCCAATTCGGTTTGAAAATTTGATTCCCTTTGGAGTCGCTCTTGGTCTTATGGTGGCAGGCCTTGGGATCTTTTTCGGAGTGCGTCGATTCAAAGCCCGCTACACCGATGCTGATGGTAGCTCTGATGCCAGCATTGCTATCAATGAAGACGGCATACCTACCATCGACCTGAACGACGATATCTGGAGTAAAATCTTCAAACGTCAGGTCACTTTCCGATCTGCCGCCGAAGACGACCGCGATGACGAGGATGAGCCGCTACCGGTTTCGGCGACTCCACTCTCCAGCGCTCATCCCTTTTAACCGCGTGGGCCAAATTTAAACTTGTATACTTGCCCAACCTTGTGGCAAGTATACAAGTTCTTAAGGAGTAAAACCGCGATGGCATCAACCCCAAAATACGCCTGGCTTTGGAAGAGATTTGATGAATTTCTCGGCGAAAAGCACCTTAAACAGACAAAGCAGCGCAACATCATCATCGAAATCTTCCTGGATCAAGGGGGGCATGTTAGCGCAGAAGATCTTCACGCTAAAGTACGTAAAAAAGGTCATAACATCGGGTTGGCCACCGTGTACCGAACCCTGAATCTGCTCAAGGAAGGTGGATTTGCAGACCAAAAGCAATTCTCCGACGGTAAATCCGTGTTCGAACTGCGCGAACCGGGACAGCACCACGATCATCTTGTTTGCGTGTCATGCGGCAAGGTTGTGGAATTTGAAAATCAGGAGATTGAGATCCTTCAAGAGCAGGTTGCCAAACGCTACCACTTTCGGTTAACGCGTCATACGCTCGATCTTTTTGGCTACTGTTCCGACTGTGACAAGAAAACGACCTAGGTTAGCAAAAGGTTAGCAAAAGCATGTTGACAGAAGGCCGTGGACTTAAGGCCGATCCTTGCTCTTAAACCTTTCCAACTCACGGCTAAAGATACCCCCAGACTTTTCATGAGTCGGTGCATACACTTCGGTTAACCAATAAAGCGCCGCGCCCGCAGCACCAATAAACGTTAGCATCAAGAGGACAGGCAGGATGATGCCAAGTATATTTTTCTGCCTGATCGCGGTGACGACCGTTTTAGCCGAGTCAGAAACCCTCACCAAAAACTCCTCATTGGCGGGGCTGATATCTGCGGGCACCGCGGTGCGCTCAATGACCGGCTCTGGCCCAATAGCCTTTGAAGATTCGATCGCCGGTTTGGCCATGTCTTCTGGAATCCTTAGCTGAGTCCTAAGAGTATCGAGCATCATCCGGGCGATACGAATCCGCCGGGACGCTGAGGTGTTACAAAAGAGGACTTCGATACTGTACGGATGTTGATTCGATTCGTCGTAACCACCGCTCGAACCCGTTATTTTACCGAACACTTCACCCCGGGTTGCTTTCTGGATAAAGGGTGATTCGAGGCGGCAAAAGCCAAATTTTCCAATCTCTATGGGAAGATCGAGTTTAGCTCCTAGCGGGCTTACGGATTTCAGCCTTGCGGAGATATAGATTTCACAAGACGAAAAAACATTGCTCTCACGAACCAGGGCCGCCCCTGGTGGCTCAAGATAATGAGCGCGCTGCATACCTTTAAGAAAACGGTTCTGGATAAGATCATGAATGCTTTGAGACCTGAGTTTAGTCTGTATAAATAGTCTGCGTCCGGGAGCCAACGCCCTGAGATCCTCAATGGTCGAGCGATTTCCAACAATAACAATAGGTGTTGCCTGAGGCAATGCCGCTAACATATCTGAAAAAATCGAGTAGTCCTGCCCATCAACAAGGGTAGCGTCCATGAAAACAATGTCGGGGCTAAAATACTGGGGTTCGCTCACGATATGATTTTTCGACAAAGCGGTAGCCAAGATATAATCCTGCCTTGGCAGGCTTTCATAAAGAATCTCGCGCAATTCCCGCGATTGGACCGCCGCAAAAACTTTGATCCTGCTCCCTTCACCTTTTTCGCCGTTAAAATGTTCGAGCACTTTGCGAAGCTTGGGTTGAGCCGAAGTCGGGACCTGAAAAGTACAGATATAAGCATCAGAAAATCGGTACAGCAGGTTGGTTTTCTCACGCTTTTCAACGACTAACTGGATAGATTTTACACCAAGATATTGGGCAAGAGGACCAACCAGGGTCAAGGGCGCGCCCACCGAAGCATCTAACCTGGCCTCGATCCTTAGGCTTTTGGGTCCAAACCACACGATCTTGCCTGGTACATAGACCCCCGCTATGGAACGAAGCGTTATCTGCGGATGCGGGATCGATACCGAAAGGCTGCGCGTGCTGGTCGAGAATAGAAATCTCTGCACCCAGGTTTTATGCTCCAAATCAAATGGAATGATGTCGCGGCAGCCTAAATGGTAGGCAAATCTGATTTCTTCGCTCGCGTCTTGGCTAACTGAAAATATAATCCGAACACCGTAGAGATTTGGATGACCTACCAATACCTTTAGCGCGTTAGACACAACCTCGGAGGGAGCATCATCGCCCGCAACGATCACATTGACCCGTTTCTTGTTATAATGGTCTAGTAGGGAGCGAATATCATTAAAAAATATCGTTTCGATTCCTTTCTGCTCGAGCAGTTCAGAAAGAATCTCATGCGTTGAACTGGCGCGATCTCGTAACCAGTAGATTGTTCGCTTTCTCATTTATGTTCGCCCCAAGTCGTGCCGAAGAGATCTTTACTTTGACTATCGGCGCCTTTTGGCGTTCAAGTTAGCGCTTCTTGGCCTGGTAAGTCTCTGCATTGTTTGGTAACTTGCTAAATGCTCGGGATAAAATTGGAATGTTTGTCAAAGACCGACCAACCCAATATAGTCCATCAGGATTTTAAAAAAAGGAGAGGTATGATGAGTTTTCGGAGATTTCTTGCAGCATCTGCCGCCTTCTTCATTGTGCTCGCAAGCTCGACCGCGCATGCACTCAACTGTTCGGAGGTCAGGCAGCTTACCCTTCTTTATTTTAAGATGCACTACTCGCACAATGCCTTTGATGACAGCTTGAGCGAACGCACGTTAGAAAATTTCTTGAAGAGCTGGGATCCTGGAAAACTCTATTTCTTTGCTGACGACGTCGCAGAAATTCGAAATCAGTATGGTAAAAAACTTGACGACATGGTCAATCAAATCGATTGCAGCGCCATTGACTTTATCGTCAACCGCTACTCCAAGCGATTCGAAGAACGCCAACGTTATCAACTCGAAGCAATCAATCACAAATTCGATTTCACCAAAGACGAATACATGAACATCGATCGCAAGAAAGATGACTATGCAAAAACTACGGAAGAGCTCAACGAACGTTGGCGTCAGAGAATCAAGTTTCAAATGCTCGGCCTGCGTTCGAGCATGGATGATGATAAAGCTCGGGAAAAGCTCAAGAAACGCGCACAGCTTGCGGTTAAACGACACAATGAGCTAACAAAAGATAAAGTGTTGGGCATTTTCCTCAATGCATTCTCGATGGCACTGGATCCCCACTCAAGCTTCATGCCCGCCGAAGAACTCGAAGATTTTCGCATTCGCACGCGCTTGTCGCTCGAGGGCATTGGAGCAAGCCTGCGGTCGGAAGAAGGGTTTACGATCGTCGCGAGTTTGGTAAAAGGTGGCGCTGCTGAAAAAAGCGGTCTTCTCAAAGAAAACGACAAAATCATAGGCGTAGGCCAAGACGTGGGCGAGGTCGTAGATGTGATCGATATGGACTTGCCCGAAGTCGTGCGTTTGATCCGAGGTGCGCGAGGCACAACAGTCAGGCTTTCAATTATCCGCGAAACTGCGGGAGGCAACCAAAAACTGACAGTTCCCATCGTGCGCGAAAAAATCCAACTGGTGGATCAGCAGGCTTCCTCTCGTACCATTCATGTTGTGGCTGACGAGGCGGGAAAATCGATTCCCATGAAAATCGGCGTTATCAACCTACCTTCGTTCTATATCGACTTTGAAGGTAAGCACAAGAATCTCAAAAACTACCGCAGCTCATCGCAAGACACGATTCGCGAACTTAAAAAACTC
Organism: uncultured Oligoflexales bacterium; assembly: GCA_964582405.1. GTDB lineage: Bacteria > Bdellovibrionota_B > Oligoflexia > Oligoflexales > Oligoflexaceae > CAZOSN01. The sequence goes on from CAZOSN010000023.1 coordinate 21,794, forward strand.
AAGAAAACTGGCCTCGATGCTTTGATCGTTGACCTTCGCAATAACGGTGGCGGCAGCTTGGAGGAATCGATTGCTTTGGCAGGCTTGTTTTTTGACCGTGGGCCTGTCGTGCAAGTCAAGGCCTCCAACGGCGATACGGAAGCTTACTCCGACAACGATGGTCAGACCTATTATGACGGTCCCCTTGTCGTGATGATCAATCGCCATTCAGCGAGCGCAAGTGAGATTTTCGCTGGAGCAATCAAAGATTATGGTCGCGGCCTTATCGTGGGCGATACTCATACCTTTGGCAAAGGTACTGTGCAAAACCTAAACGATGTTGCCCCGACTCTTGGTGCCATCAAAGTCACCGTCAATCAGTTCTATCTACCCGATGGAGCAACGACTCAGCTTCGTGGCGTAGAATCAGACATCCGTCTTGCAAGCCTCCTTGATGAGTACGAGGTCGGCGAAAAATTCTATGACTATGCGCTTCCCTTTGAAACGATCAAATCGGTTAATCACCAAAGCTTCAACTTGGTTAAGCCCTATTCTGAGCAGCTCAAACAAGTTAGTCAGGCCCGTATAGCCTCCGATCAAAGTTTCCAAGAAGTCTTTGCTAATATCGAGAAATATCGCAAATCCGCGGATGAGCGTTCGCGAGTGAGTCTCAAAGAAAAGTCGAAAGAAGAGAGAAGCAAAGAAGCCTCAGAAAAAGAAATCGAAGATAAAAAGCAGGCTTCCTACGAGGCGGATAAGGACGAGTTTCATTTCAAAGACGACGTTTACCTCCAGGAGTCCGCACGCATTGCAGCGGACTATGCTCGTATGCTCGAAGGGAAAAAGTTGGTTAAATTAACTCTTCCTGACGTGGCTCTGGCAAAGGCCCAGGCTGATGCAGCGGTCGCTGCGAAGCTGAATGCAAGCAACAACAAGGCCGCGGCGACCAAACAAGCCAGCGAGGCCAAGCCTACCGAAGCGGTAGCACCGGATCAGAAGGGTTCTAAACCCAACTAGTGGTTCATCGCAGCTAATTTTAATTGTAAGTGGCTCATCTGTCGCCCATCTTACGCCGAATCGAATCGGCAAAAATGCTCGAATTAGCGCTGCTAGTCCTGTGCTTTTTGCCGATTCGATTCGGCGCAATCTGGACAACATCTGAACCACTTACAATTAAAATTAGCTGCGATGAACCACTAGTGGGCTGTCAGGGCTGATTTTGGGTGTTGGTAGCCACTAGTATCCCTTCAGCCTTGAGGTGACAATAAGTTGCGCTCATTCGTGGCGCAACGCCTCAATTGGGTGGAGCCTTGCGGCTGTTCGAGCTGGCCATAATCCAAAAATAACACCGATACCCACTGAAAACGCGGCCGAAATAAGAATTGACGATGGGGTTACGATCACGCTCCAACCTGCTGTTTGAGTGACAATGAGGGACATCAAGATTCCCAATAGGATCCCGCATGTTCCACCTAGGAGGCTAATCACAACCGACTCGACCAAAAACTGGGTCATGATACTGTTGCTTGAACCTCCGACAGCCTTGCGCAAGCCGATTTCGCGGGTTCGTTCGGCGACAGAGACTAGCATGATGTTCATGATGCCAATCCCGCCAACGAGGAGTGAAATTGAGGCGATGGCTGCGAGCAGCATCGACATCATGCGGTTTACCGAGCTCAGGGTTTCTTTGATTTCGGCCATGTTGCGAATTTGAAAGGCGTCGGATTCATCGGTTTCCTTGATCCGATGCCTCTTGTTCATAAGTTCGCGGATCTCGTATTCAAGTATCGAGGTATGCTCAGCGTCTTTGGCCTTGATGTCGATATTATCGACATAGTCTTTGCCCAGCAGTCGTTTCATGGCTGTGTTGAGCGGGACAATGATCACGTCGTCTTGATCTCCGAAATTTCCTGCACCCTTCTCGGGTAGGAGCCCGATCACCTGAAAAGTCACGCGGTTGATTTTGATATCTTCACCCAGGGGTGACTTGTCGCCAAAAAGTTGTGTGGACACAGTTTTGCCGATGAGTGCGACGCGAGCTCGACTGAGATTCTCCTCTTCGGTAAAAAACCTGCCAATCGTGGGGGTTGCGGCTCGTACGATTTGATAGGCTGGAACTACACCAGTGAGGCTCGTATTCCAGTTGCGATCCCTGTGAATCGCCTGAATGCGGCCCTGGACATTCGGCGATATGGCTTCAATGCCATCGAGCTGCATGATTGCTTGAGCATCAAGAACCGATATGCGCGATGTGCCGCCTGCGCCCAGACGGACGCCTCCCGATCGCAGCGAACCCTGGCGCAGTGTTAAGAGGTTGGAACCGAGGATCGATAGCTGCTGCTCCATGGCCTTGGTAGCACCAGCACCTATGGCAAGCATTGCAATGACTGAGGCAACGCCAATCAGGATTCCAAGCATGGATAGAGCAGACCTAGTCTTATTCGCGACAAGTGCGCGCAGGGCTTGATTCGTGTAAGCCAGAACTTCGGTCGTCAGTCGGGAAATGCTCTCGGTCCGGGCTGGTAGCTCTGGGATCGCAACTTTTGCTCGGGACGGAAGGGGCTTGAAATTAGGGTTGATATCATCGGACTGAATCTGGCCGTCGCGCACCCGAATAATTCTATGAACATGTTGGGCTACTTCGGGCTCGTGCGTGACGATAACCACCGTGATCCCCTGTTGGTTGAGCGAGGCCAAGATCTCCATAACTTCGTTTTTGCTTTGGGAATCGAGCGCCCCCGTCGGTTCATCGGCCAAGATAACCCTGGGGCCATTCACCAAAGCGCGGGCGATGGCTACCCGCTGCTGCTGTCCGCCGGAGAGTTCGCTTGGTTTGTGGCTTAGTCGCTCGCCAAGGCCCACCTGCCTGAGCAAGGTCTGGGCCCGCGCCAGGTTAGGCCGTCCAACCGAATAAATCATGGGCAAGCCGACATTTTGTTCGGCCGAGGTGCGCGACAGGAGATTGAATTGCTGAAAAACAAAACCGATCGTCTCTCCGCGCAACCTAGCTAACTCGGACTCTCCGAGTGTCAATATTTCCTTGCCTTCGAGTTTGTAGGATCCGCTCGTGGGCACATCAAGGAGCCCAAGCAGGTGCATCAGTGTCGATTTCCCGGACCCCGATGGCCCCATGATTGCTACAAATTCGCCCTGATCGATCTTTAAGGAAACACCTTTCAGGGCATGAAACTCTATGTCACCCATCGTATAGGTTTTGGTAATATTGGTGACTTCGATCACGCGACTGCCTTTATTATGCTCGGATCAATTGTAAAATAGATCATGTTTCTAATCTCTGTTTGATCCCGCGCTTCCCATTCCGCCTTGCGCCTATAGATACCATTTTGTTCCCTGGGCGCGTTTTAATAAATCAAAAACTGACCCATTTTGATCAACTTCTCAGTGAGGCCGCCCCATTCCTTTGCCTCTGATTTGCGGCAAAAACGGGTTAGTGGCTTTGTCTTCTTTTCCCTTGTTGATCATCTGCGGAGTGGTATCGACTAGGACCTCGCCGGCACTTAAACCCGAGATCACCTCAACCATTTTGCCGTCAGTTAGTCCCAGTTTCACAGACCTCCACCGCTCACGTTGACCATCGGTGGCATCATCGGCCTTAGCAGCACGGGCAAGCAATACCTCTGGGCCTTCTTGCCCCTGTTTGATTAGAGTCTGGGGGACTATCACGACGTTTTTGCGTTCATCGAGGACAAAGCGCACATTCGCGGTCATACCACTCCGCATATGATCAGCAATCTTCTGAGGCGCGACCTTGACCTCATAGATCGTTACATTGTTGACTGTTTTAGATTCGTAGGCGATCTGAAAAACATGACCCACGATCGTGTCACTAGGAAAGGCATCGAGGGTTATTTCTACAGGTTGATTGACAGCGATGCGACCGATGTCAGTCTCATCGACCTGAGCCACGACCAGCGGTTCATTAGAAAGAACAAAAGCCACATCGGAAACCGCAATAGTCTGACCTGGTTCGACATTGCGAGCGATGATCTGACCAGAGATAGGTGCTATGATCGGAGTCGCGCGAAAAATCTCCTGCATTTCCTTGAGATCACTAGAGCCTTTTGAACTCGCTAAGTCAAGGAGTGCTGCTCGGTCAGTCGAACTCATTAAGGCTAGGGTCTGGCCGCGCATGATATTGGACCCCTCATTAACTCGAATTTCTTCAATGCGCCCGGGGAATGGCGCTTTGACCTCGACGCGACTTTGGGGCTGAACTTTACCTGTTGCCAGGATATCCGCTCGGACTGAACCCATCTCGACTGTGTAAAAGATCGCGTCCTCGGTGTGCTGCCGCTTGTTGGACTTTTTGTAGTAGTACCAACCGCCTAGAGCAAGAAATACTGCGACGGTAGCAAATAGCACAAGCTTTTTCTTAGATTTCATAAGGTGATCTCTTGCAGTTTTAATCCTTTAGCTTTTTCCCATTCCGTTTGGGCTTGAGCGACTTCGCGGAGGCTTGTTAAAACTGTTTTTTCGTTGTTGATGAGTTCGGATTCTATTTGATCCCAAGTTTGGAATGTCGTGAGTCCCAGGGTGTACTGATCGCGGGTAACCTTGGCTTGCACCTTGGAGGCTGCGAGAATCTGCTCTTTGATTCGCAGCCGGTTGGTGGTATCGACCAAGCCTGTAAAGCTCTGCTTGAGATCAAATAGCGACTGCGACTCGACATCGCGCAGCGCGAGTTCGGATTTTGCGAGTTCGTGACTGGCCGACCGAACGTTTGCTGGGGTTTTATCACCATTATAGAGGGTGAGATTGAGTGTGATTCCAACTTCAAAGCGATTGCGATCGGGTGGCCACTCAGTTGAGCTTCTTAGCACGCTCGCTTCAGCGCCTATTTCGGGGTAGTAAGCGGCTTTTTGGACAGACAGTTGCGTTTCGCTTATCCGGACATCGGTAAGCGCTTTGCGTCTGGTAACGAGGTTGGAGGCGATTTGCTCGAAGTTAGGTTGTGAAACATTATTTGGTCTGCGCAACTCACCCACAAATTTTGTATCCGATTTTATGTCGGCCCCGAGGAGCATTGCGAGTTGCGTTTTGGCGAGCGTCAGCCTGCGATGGGTTTCATCAAGATCTGCTTCGGATTCGGCCAAGGATGCTTGAGCTTTGAGTAAAGATCCCTTATGTTCGCTTCCACCTTCATAACGAAGCTTGACGATCGATACGTTTTGCCTTCGCCGATCGACCGCCCGATCCAGGACCTCGATGAGCTTCTGATAAAATAGCGCGTTGTCAAAAGTCAGTCGCAGGTCATGGCCGAGATTGATATCGATCTGTTCGAGATTGAGCTTGCTGGCTTCGAGCGCAAGCTGCGACTTCTCTACCTCGGCGGTGCTGCGCCCTCCCGCATACAAATTTTGGCGAAGGGAAAGGCCGAATGAATAATCGTTGGTCGCTGTTGTCCCTGACGGAGTCTTATCTTGAATGCTGCGATGAGTTCCTGCATTTGCTGCCACGGATGGAAAGAAATCCGAGTTAGCGATGCTGATGCTCGCCTGTGCTTTGTCAAAATCCTTGGCGGCGATTTTCAGCCTTAGCGCATGCTGCGTGCCGAGCAACACACAGGTCTGCCAATCTAATAGGTCTTGCGCCAAGGCTGTTTGGGGTATTACGCAAACCATTGCTAGGGTAAATCCAACATGCCGCAGCTTTAACGATGCCATATTAACAACCTTACCTTCCATCCCCCTGGAAATTCTTTGCTTTTGGCTGGGTCCCCAAATCCATGAAGGCGTGTTTTTCTTATTTAACTGGATAATCTATAGAAAGTCCTAAGAAAATTGAGCAAATTTATTTTGTTCGAACCCCCGTATTTTTTTCGGGGCTGGTTTTATGTCCAGGCAACAATGGCCAAAAACCATAGCGAACACAGATTGCTTTTGACTCCCGCGCTGCACTGTGCGAAGCCCAGCAGGCTTCCTTAGTTTCAAGTCAAATTATTGACACCTTTGAACCCGAAAGTAAACAAGAGATACGATATATAGGGATCACTTATACCTGCCATGATCTCGCTAACGACGAGGAGAAATTCATGGGGCATCCTTTTCCGAAATCCTCTGGCATCGTCCTGCTTTGGCTATGCATGCAAAG
>CAZOSN010000023.1:27893-36350 GCA_964582405.1 uncultured Oligoflexales bacterium
ACGGTATGCCTTGCTATACGCAAACCGCAAGAGCCAGCTTTTCCGATGCCCACTTATGTGGCAGAGCAGGTGTCTTTCTGGGAAGCGGTGTTTGAACGCTATACTCAGGATGCTGAAGTTATTCATGACGTCGATTTTCCCTCGATAATCATCGATGTCATCGATTTTGCAGCGTTTGCAAAAAAGTACCGCAATGGTTCACCCTATCCGCCGAATGAACGCCGAGATCTTTTGCGTCGCTACAACAAAAGATACGAATTGGCTATGCGACGGATCGTCGAAGAACGCGAAAATGCTGCGCGTTATGGAGCCATGGAAAAGCGAGTTCTGGACGTCTACGGCAAAAACCGCGAAGCACTCAAATTGCTATTCAGTGGCAAGGCCAATTTGCGGACCCAAAGAGGGCTTCGCGATGAATTTGATAAGGCGGCACTTAGAGCCCAAAAGTACCTTCCTCACATGGAAAATATATTTAGAGCCAATGGTCTACCCACGGATTTGACTCGAATTGCATTTGTCGAGTCTATGTTCAACGTCAACGCGCGCTCGAAAGTCGGCGCTTCCGGGATTTGGCAGTTCATGCCGGGGACAGGACGACTTTTTATGAGAGTTGGCCGCTATATTGATGAGCGCAATTCACCGCTCAAAGCCACCAATGCGGCAGCAAAACTGCTTAGGCAGAATTATGATTTTCTGGGTGGCAGCTGGCCTCTCGCAATAACGGCGTACAACCATGGAGCGGCTGGCATGTTGAAAGCTTCAAAGAAGCTACGCACAAAGGATATCGGCGAGATCTCCAAAAGATACCAGTCGCGGTCCTTTGGTTTTGCAAGCCGCAACTTCTATGCAGAATTTCTAGCGGCCAAATCCGTTTACAATAGAAAATATGCCCCTCAAAGCACTCGCGAGCTTGCCCTTGATACCGCCAAAGTTCTTGTGCAAAAACCAGTTAGCATCTCAGATCTCATAAAGAAGACCCCAATCACACGCCAAATACTTGAAGAATATAATCTGTGCTTGTCGGACGAGGGCTTCGGTCGCTACAAGGATCGGCCCCTGCCCCAGGGCTACGAATTGTTTATTCCAAGCCGGATCGCTCGCGAAGTCGGCGCGGTTCTTGGCTATGACATGTCTTCGAAACAAAGGAGTCAACGCTTATGACAATCAGCAGACGATTTTCTGCGATGGTTGCCATGTCGGGCCTGGCGTTTCTTTTGCAAGGTATTACCGGCGACAAAACAAACGATAGTATCTTGGATCGCTTGGAGCGAAGGTTATTAGAGCAAGAAAGAGAAGCCGTAAGTTTTGATGCCAATCTAAACTCTCCGGACAAACCAGCCAAGACAAGTTATCGATACAACCAAAAAATCATTAAGGAAAACACGCCATCCTCTGACGATCTCACCAAACTTACCGCAGCCGTTACCGAACTTGAGGCGCAGGTTGAATATCTGTCAAGCCAGGTGCATCAAGCTAAGCAAAAAATCCTGCAAGATGCATCGATCAATAATCTGATCAATATTGCCACGCGCCTGGAATCCCCAGATTCGATGGGATTCCGTTCGCTCAGTGTTACGATTGATGGCCATAAGGTCTATGAGCAGAACGCAGCAATGGGACTGTGGATTCCCGAGGAGAGCATCCCGCTTTTTAGAGGGCCGATGCAGCCAGGCAATCATCGCATCGATTTCGAAGCTCGCATCGTTCAAAAATCCAAGGAGAGTTTACCCATCCAGACCGATACCTTTCACCAGGTTAACGAATCATTTAATTTTGAAATCCCCGAAGGCCAGGTAAGCAAAAAGTGGGAAATCGCCTTGTCTGACGGCAGCTCACAGGGAACGCAAACCAAAGCGGAATTTAAGGCTCTTAAATGATGCGAAGATGGCTCACAATCCGTTTCATAAATCCACATGCGTGCTGGGGTCTGCTCGGTCTGCTATTGGTCATGTCGTTGGCAGTTTCAAGGTATGCGCTCGCCGAGGGAGACAAAGTAGTTGGTGGGGTAGCACCAACTGATGACAACGACGACGGCTACGAAGAAGGTGAAACCGATCCCACAATGACAGCCTCATCCCTAAAGAATCGACTTGCTCTCAATGGCCTATCACCTGAAGAGGTTCTAGGTCTGGTGCAAACCAGACTTGGTGTATTAAAACAGCGTGTGACTGGCTTTGAGCAGATTTACCTCAAAGAAGGTGTTGGTGAGCAAACGACTCTCGCGGATCACGCAAGACGCATGGGACTCAAAGATTTCACAAATAAGGAGTATGACTCCGCAATCATCAATTTTACGAACTACTTAAACTGGACTCAGGTGTCAAAGATTCCACAGTATCTTGAGGTTCAGTACTATCTCGCCAAGAGTTATGAGGCGACTCGAAAGGACAAAAAAGCCATCAAGGCTTTTGCTCGCTATTTGGCCACTCAAGCGACCAACCCGGAGTTGATTTCGGAGCGAACGACTGATGTCATGGATGATATGCTGGTTTTGATCGAACGAAATCGAATGGATCCCTCTGAATTTCAACTCAACCCTCTTATGGCCGCACTGACGTCGCTTGATCTTCCGACACAGCAAAAAGCTAAGGTTTTTTTCTACGCGGGAAAGGCCGCACGGCTTTCTGGCAATCAGAAAGATGGATTATTCTGGCTTGATAAGGCCACACAATTCTCTAATAACCCCTATCTTATCGCGCGCGCGAGATACAATCGCGCCCTGATTCATATTCAGAACCAGCGCTATGGAACTGCTTTGATCGATCTTGAAGCGGCGCTCAAAGAGGATAGCAATCGAGCCTATGATTTCAGAGAGTATGCAAAACTTGCGATGGCGAGGGTCAATGTCTATCTAAAAAAGCCTAAGACTGCACTGACTTTTTACAATGATATCGATGATGGATCAGATGCCTACCGTGAAGCCGTTTATGAGAAAATCTATGTATACCTTGATACTCAACAGTATAAAGAGGCGATCCTTGCCTCGGAGGAATATCTGATTAGGTTTCCGCTGGCAGACGATACCTATCAGGTTCGAACCATAAAAGCCTACCTGGACCTTAAGAATGATGATCTCACAAGTGCTGCGGAGAATATCAAACTTGGCAATGAAAGGCTTGCCAGCATAAGCCAATGGCTCAAAGATAATTACGGGCAGCGCGAAACGCTCACAGGCACCGACGTCAACGGAATCATCAAGGTTACCCACTCCGAAGTGAGCCAACCTCCTATTATTCTTCGCGGGCAGAAGTTGTTTAATACCTTGCAATCAACCGCACTGAGGCTCAGCGAGCTGCGCAATGATATCCGAAACACGGTATTTTCACTCGGGCGGGCCAACATCAATGTGCTCAACCCGAGTTGGCAAAATCGCTTAAATCAGCTTAAGCACCTGATGGAGGAGGTCTTGGATACTGGAGATCTCCTGACGCAGGCTGAAAGCAAACTGTACGAAGGCCGACTGAGCCCAAAGGATCAATATCTCCTCAAAGCGTCTCATGAACGGAGGATGAAGAATTTTTCTACGATTGCAAACTTCACACGATCAAAAGGTCCCTGGCAGGAATGGGCTCTTTTGGGTGAGGTTTCAGCACGGATGAGTCGCCGGTATCATGGTATTAAAGAACTTAAAGCCCAACTTGTTGCCTTGAAACTCTTGATCAAGACCAAAAAAATTCCTCGCGGCGATGCCAGGATGTCAGAAATTATTGAACTAGAGGCAGAGGGAAATCGCCTCGAAAACCAGCTGCTGCGTGCTATCGAAGTATCAAGATCCCGACAAGCCATGCTTGCTGTGGCGCTCAGCGGGCTAAATCCACTCAAAATAGCCACCAAGAACTACGCGGAGAATTTGTTTGATGAGCAGGCGACCCTTGCCCAGTACCGCCACCAATTTGTCTTGCCTGACCAAAAGCACCGTGCGGATGATTTGACCGCGGTTTGGCAGCAGTGGGAGTATCTATTGACCACAGCTTATACACAGGTCATCAATTTACAAAAAGAGATCACCGACGCCATGCAGGCTAGACTTGTACGGTTTGATGAACTCATCGCCGAACACGATAAGCTCAAAGAGGAACTCGACAAGATCGATACGAACCTTGCGCTCAAACTTGGGGCTAACCTCGGCCTTATTCTGGAGCACTATCATTACCGAATTGCCGAGCGCATGGCGAAGCATCAAAAATGGCAGGCAGATCTCCATTGGCTGGCTTTCGACCAAACGGGTCGGGAGCGTCAAAAGGCTAATGACAAGTACGAACTCGAACAACAGATCCTTAAAGAGAATCTCAAGGATCTTGAACAAGGAGTACTCGCAAAATGGCCCTAAAATTCTTAAGCCTTGCCTTGACACTAGGCTTTGCTGAGATCGCGATCGCGGCTTCGGAGGAAATAAAAGTCCCTTCGCCGGCGACAGTTAAGGCCTACACGCAATACTGGGATGCATTCGACGCTTATGAGAAAAAAGTCATAGCAACCGGCAATGACAAATTTCAGAAGTCCTGGCTGCAAATTCAAGAGCTGAGAAAAAAGCACGAATTTGAATACAATCAAAAACAGTTGGATCAGCTCGAAAATGCCGCCTATGAATACGAAGAGCATATCAAGACCAACGAGTTCGCGGACAATATTCCTTATGTTTACCTTAACTTAGCCCAGGTTCAAAATCAGATCGGTACCGTCAAAGATTTAATGGGCGAGGATGGCACGCTCTATCGACAGAAGGCTTTGGAGGTGTTGGCCAAAATCGACAAGAGCTTTCCCAACTTTTCTCAAAAGGAAGCTAGTATTTACCTTCGTGCGCTCGTTCTAAGTAGCATGGGGCGCGATGTTGATGCAGCAAAAGTTTGGCGCGAACTCGCGGCTCTTGCTAAAAATAGCATTTACGGTGTGCACGCGAAAATCGCGGTGGGCGATGCGGAATTTAAGAAGGAGCAGTCGGTCGCGGCCCTAAAGACCTATGAATCTGCTCTTACTCTCCTTAGCAGCGTGGCAACAGAGGATACGGACTATGAGCGGCTTAGGATTCAATATCGGATCGTATGGGCCTCGTACCGATCGAATGAGCTCGAAAAAACGATCGATACCGCAGTTGAAATTCTTTCGCCCGGCCGACATGAGCGTCAGTCTGATATCCGTGCCAAGATCGAGGAGGATGCCACCCAGCTCTTAGGGGACGCGCTTTATGAGAACAACAACATTGGTTTCACCAAAGGGGTCTTAAAACGTCAGGTTCTCAACGAATGGGCGTCCCGAGTTTCGGTTCGAATTCTAAAGAATTATCTGGCTAATCGCCTCTTCGAGGATATCGTTGAGATTGGGGAATATACGCTTGATCTCTATCCAGTTAGTGAAGTCGCCCCGGACATTATTCTGATCGTGGCTGATGCCTACAAAGAAGTTGGACGCGATGACCAAAGGATTAAGACATTAGAGAAACTAGCATTATTCTTGCCGAAGGAAAGTCTGTGGCGGGCTAGGCATAAGGATCAGTTTGAGCTGGTCCAGGCTATGGAGCAAAAGGCTAAGAGTTCGGCATTAGCAGCGTCGGAGTATTACTACGAACGGGGGATGAGCACTGGAAATCCTCAGTATTTTGAATCAGCCAGTAGCTTTTTCACGGTTCTCCTTGATCTCGAACCAAATGGGCCTGATTCGTCCGCATATCGGCTCAAACGCGGGCACTGCTATTATTTCACTGGCCGACTTGATCAGGCTTCGTCCCAGTATAAAGAGTTGATCGCGGAACTCAGGGTGGACACCGCAACCTTGAAAGTCGCGGCCAATCAAGAGATTCTTACGAGAGAAAAAATCTGGCGGGAGTCTTACTCAAAAATTGCGCAGACGGCAGATCCAAATACCCACCCCTTGGTGGTCGAAAACTTGCGCAAACTTGAGGAAGCCGTTGAAAACTTTGCGAATCGATTTCCCCCCAAGATGGATAGCAGAGATAGCGAGCTTGCGATCGATAGCCTTTTGATTGCAGCATCGGCAAATCGGGACCATGAGAATTTTAAAGAAGCTAGCAAGTATTGGAATCGGATTCTTCTTTCCAACCCAACCATTGGTCAGCGGGCTGTGGCGATCAGAGGGCTTGTTCATGCCAAAGTCAAAGCTGGAACACCTATGGGCATTGTCGAAACCACACGACGCTACCTTAGGCTTGAAAATTGGGACAAGCTCGGGGCTACCCTTGGCAATGAATTGCGAGGGATCCTGTCGCAGGCGATTCTTACTCAGGCCAAGGAATACAATTCGCAAGGCAAATATTCCGAAGCCGGCGCGCTCATGGAATCCGTGGCACAAGAATTTAAAAACATTCCAAATCGTGCGCGAATCTACCGCGATGGCGCCTACTATCTTGCGATGGCCGGACAATGGGCCGACGCCGAGTCATTCGCCAATGCTTTCATCGGAGAAAGAGTACATCCTTATCTGGCGGATATGACCTACCTAAAGGCGCGGGCTGAGGAATTCCAGATGCGATTTGGCGACGCAGCCAAAGACTACTTTGCCCATGCTCGAGCCAACCCATCTCATCCTAAGGCCATGGTTGCCATGGAGAGAGCGGAGAATCTGGCGCGAGGCGAATCGAATTGGCCATTGGCAGCCAACGCAGCTATTGGATACGCGGCATACTTGAAAGAGCGACCGCAAAAGCTTGCCCTCTATAAGCGGGCATTAGACAGCTATAATAATGCCGAGGACTACCAAAAAGCGCTTGAGGTCGCCCAAAAGCGTTACGAACTTGCTGATTCGATCAACGACAAAATTCTTGCACGCCTTGATCTAGCCGTCTGCCATATGAGGGTTCGCAACGAAGACCATGCGTTGGATGAATTTCAAAAAATTGCTAAGATTGCGGCAACTGAGCAAATTAAGCTCAATAGTGCGGTTTTTGCCGAAGTCTATGGGGCCGCTAATTTTTACCTTGGCGAGGAGTCTCGGGCTCAACTCAATGACTTTAGGGTCGTAGAACGCGGATCTAATATCCGTGCTTCGGTTAATCAGAAAATGCGCATCTACGAAGCGATGATGAATTACTATTCTATGGCAGCTAAGTCCAATCATCCTGAATGGACGTCTCAGGCTCGGTTTGTGATGGGACTTGAAAGCGATCGATTTTCGGATGAGCTCCAGGCGGTCATAAAACTCAAGAATACCAACGACAACCTGACAGCCTATCTGAACAGCAATACGGAAAAACTAAGGAGCATCGCCAAAAACCAATACAGCGCCAACCTATTGGCAATGAGTCGCTCCCCCAGGGAATATCAAAATAATACCTGGGTCAAGAAATCAACCCTGAAGCTGAATGGCTACCTAAAGGCAAAAGAGAATTTCAAGTCGGTTGAATACGGTCCGAATTCGCTCAGTCTAAACATCCCACAACAGTGGAGTCCTTGATGAAATGCTATGTGATCTTTGCGCTTTTAATCCTGTTGGCAGAAGGTTGCGTGAGTTCGTCAGAAGATTCGCTCAATGTGCCTTTGCCAAGCGAAGCCAAGGTTAAAAAGCCTCAGACAAAAGAGCCAATCCATTGGGAGCAGTTCTTTACACCTCCACCCAATCCAACCGAAATCGCCAATCTAAAAAGCAAGCTTCTCAAATGGCCCGAACCAAATGGCATTGGAGAAATACTCAAAAAAGCCCGAGCCCATGCCGTAGTCGGGGAATTAAAGGCTGCAGAGGCTGTTTACTTGCGCGCAATCCGCGAGTACAAAACCAATGTCGAAGCCCATATCGAGCTTTCGCAGCTCTATCTAAAACTCAACAATCTCGAACGATGCTTTTCCTACCTTACAAGGGTTAAAGAGCTGCTGTCAGCAGAAGAGCAGAATGTGCAGAAAGAGGTGTTTCATTACAAGTACACGCTAGCTCTTGCCTATATAAGGCAACGATCGATCGAACAGGGGCATGCGATCCTCAGCGAGCTTATTTCTCTTGATAAGACGTTCACCCCTGCATACGCTGCGCTGGCGTCGTCTTATTTTCGCAATAATAAGGTCGAAATTGCAAAATTTGTTGCAAAACGAGGACTTGACCGGGGCAAGGAGGATGCGAGCCTCACAAATCTTTTAGGCGTCATCGATATGCGCGAGGGGCGCTATGTTGAAGCCCAACGGTGGTTTGAGCGCGCCCTTCAGCAGAACCCCTACTTTGTCCCCGCCTTGGTGAATCGAGCCAACCTCCATATGTCGCGAGGGGAATACGAAGCTTCCGAGGCTGACTTGAACTTAGCGATATCCCTCAATCCCATAGATACCGAGGCCTATATTGTTAAAGGTATTCTTAAAAAGAGACAGGGCGAATTCAAAGCATCGGAGGCCTCTTTTAAGCGCGCGATCGATATTGATGTGGAAAATGGCTACGCGCGTTACAACCTCGCCGTTCTCAAGGCCGAGTCCATGAAAGATCCAGGAGAGGCATTGAGATTATTTAGCGAAGTGCTGCAGG
>CAZOSN010000024.1:0-5600 GCA_964582405.1 uncultured Oligoflexales bacterium
GCGGCTATCTACTTTCTGCTTTACTTGCATGAGTCGCTGGAGATCCTTCGCTTGCAGCTCAGGATACGTCTTTGGCGCGAAAGCGCCAAAGACTAATTAACGTGCGAGTTCTTTTTTGGATTAACGGCGATATCCTTTTTCCGATGCTGTAATTCGACCCAGGATGCAATCGCTTCGGCTGCGAGTTGAGGTGCTTTGAAGACCCAGAGATCCTCGATGACAGTAACGGCGGCGACCGCTACCTGGGGGTCGGAGAGCGGGTAGATTCCTTCGAACCAAGTTGTTATGCCTTCGGGATGGTGGCCCGTAAGAGTTCCGGTTTTGCCGCCCATTTCGTTGCGGATATCACGAAACCGGTAGCCTCGGAATGCTCCGCGTGCGGTTCCTTTGATAGTGGATTCCATGATAACTTTAAGGGTTTCGGCCGTCTTTTCAGCAATGATTCTCTCTGGTTTGTCATTGGGCGCAACTTCAGGGCTATCAATAAACAATTTGAGCGGCTTGGATTGACCATTGGAAGCTACAACAAGTGTGCGCCAAGCAGCATGCATAACAGACGACCCTACGTCGCCAAAGCCGGCCGCAAATTTTCCAACGGTTTGAGCCGATGATTTTTGTGGATCAGGTGAAAGAAGCGGGCTGGTGGGGATAAAAAAATCCGAGGGGACAGGTTGTTGCCAGCGAAAGCGTTCGGCCATTTGTAGGATTGCGCCGAGCCCTACATCATTCACAGCAAGCTTTGCAAAGAATCCATTGCAAGATTTGCCGTAAGCCTGCTCAAGGCTCATGTCATCCGCCTTCGGGCTGGAATCGGCCATCCATATGCCTTTTTCACGAACTTTAGAGCACCCGCCTACAAGGCCAATGGGAAATTTGGGGTCGACTCCAGCGATCTCGATCGCAGCACTGGCAACGATTGATTTGAATAATGAGGCTGACGGGAATTTTTCATGAAGGGTTGAATGAACGTCTGCACCCCAATCCCGTGGGCTGCGACCCCCTGTCATTGCGATAATATGGCCCGTTTTTACTTCGATCAGAACAACACCCGCTATAGGATTTCCGCCCCTCTGGATGAAATGTGCAAGTTGTTCTTGAAGTTCAGGAATGAGGTACGTTGGCCTGCGACCGCTATCTGTTTTGACTGTTATGAGATTGTTTTCGACAACTGGTTGTATATCGATGGCGAGTTTGGGTAGTTGCTTTGATTCAGCGATGGCGCTGGTTCCCAAGCAAGCTGTTGCTAGCAGGGCAAATAAATTTAAATTCATTTGGTCACTTCAACTCTAATTAAAGAATTAATTTTGTTATACCTACCGTTATTATAACATCTATATGATCTGGACGGTGCATGCATGTAGAAATTTTGAGAGGATTTGAATATTACTCTTCTTTCCTACTGGTTTAGAGAAATAATTCCGCAGTTTTTTACGGCGCTCTGTGTTCTAAGCGCGGTGATAGTCGTTTCGCAGTTGGTGCGACTCTCAGAAGTGCTGGTCACCTTCGGCCTGACGTTAGAAAATGTTATGCTACCTTTTCTGTTTATTATGCTGCCATTATTGACGTTCACAATTCCGATTGCTTACATGTTTGGGGTTCTACTGTCGTTTAGTCGGATGAGTGCGGACGGAGAGTTCACAGGAATGCTTGCGGCCGGGTTTTCCCTACGCAAAGCGACGTTGCCAGTCATCTCTATTGCCCTCGTTCTTTATGCTGTGGCAATTTATTCAGCGATGTATTTTGAACCCTGGGGCAACAGGGAGCGTTTGGCGTTCTACAAGCGCAAGGCGGAGACTCAACTTGATAACATGATCAAGGTTAGAATGAAGCCTGGTGTGTTTATGGATGATTTCTTGGGATATGTTCTCTATGCAGAGCAGATATCCCACGATCGCACTCGCCTCGATAATGTATTGATGGCACCAGGAAGCAGCGCCAAAGATCAAAATTTTACCTTGTTGGCACCAAGTGCCACGATATCTGGCTCGGTTGAGGATGGCGACCTGAGGATGGGCTTTGATTATGGAATGATCTATACGGCCTCTCCCATAACCAATGATGTTTCGGTAATCAAATTTAAGCGAGCTGAGGTGGACCTGTTAAAGGTCTTTCAGGAAAAGATTTTTGGACCTGATAATTCTAAGAATGACTATAGAAGTTTTGATCCTCCCGAGCTGAGAAAGTTTATTGCTGAGGTCAAGGAAAAGACCGACGAAGAATCGATTGATACCTTTCGCAAAGCAAATTTCTTATGGCATCAGAAATTTGGAATGCCGTTTGCGGCGATATTTTTTCCCTTGTTCGGCATGGTGCTTGGTATTCAAGACGAGCGGCGAGGGAAAAGTTTTGGTTACCTGGGAAGTATCGTCACGGTCATCCTAAGCTATGTATTGGTCATGACTTTCAAATATTGGGCCGAAAAAGGCTTGCTTAGCGCGTTTTGGGGAGTCTGGATTCCTAATCTCGTGCTGTTAGGGTTTGCTGTCTTTCTCGTATATCAGAAGAATCGGCTGCCGCCATCGGAAGCTGCTCTCGATCCAAGGCTTATGCCTGGAATAGGCAGGTTTTGGAAGGCCAAACAAGGTGGCTGATTTATTTATAGCCTTGTCTCAGTAAGTGCGAATTGTTAGCTTTGGCAATGGTTATAGGTCCAGTAAGGGGCAAAGTATGAGACGAGTGGTCGTTACGGGTTTGGGGATGGTAGCTCCAACCGGCAATGATGTGAATACTGCATGGCAAGCAGCTTTGATAGGGAAGTCGGCTGTTCGAGGAATCAGCCTCTTTGATCCAGGCGATATTCCGGTCCGTATCGCGGCCGAGGTCTCTAATTTTGATGCCGAGCGATATTTCGATGTCAAAGAACTCCGCAGAACTTCGCGATTTGTGCAATTTGCAGTTGGAGCTGCCGAGGAAGCCGCAGACGATGCAGGGCTTCGGGAGTTTAGTGGAAGCGTGCGAGTCGGCACCTCGATAGGCGTGGGCATGGGGGCGCTCTCAGATATCGAAGAGAATTCGCTTCTATTGCGAGACAAAGGACACAAACGGATTTCGCCGTTTTTTATCCCATATGCGATTCCCAACATGGCTTCCGGAGTGGTTTCGTTGAGGTTTGGCTGGAAAGGCCCAAACATGTGCACCGCGACTGCGTGCGCCAGTGGCACGCATGCCATTGGTGAAGCTATGAATTATATAAAAAGTGATCTCGTGGATATCATGGTCTGCGGTGGAGCAGAGTCCACTATAAGTCCGCTCGGAATAGCGGCTTTTAATGCCTTAAAAGCTCTAAGTCGGTGCAATGATAATCCGGAGATCGCATCTCGTCCGTTTGATTTAGAGCGCGACGGGTTTGTGATGGGCGAAGGATCTGGTCTCCTTGTGATTGAGGAGCTTGAGCATGCCAAGCGGCGAGGTGCAAAGATCTACTGCGAATTGGTTGGCTTTGGATTGTCGAGTGATGCGTACCATATTACAGCGCCCCCCGAAGGTCATGATGGTGGCTTGCGTTGCATGCAGATGGCCCTTTCGTCTGGGCGGGTCGCAGTAGACGAAGTGGACTACATCAATGCTCATGGTACCTCTACTAAGCTCAATGACCACTTCGAATCGATGGCGATCGGAAGCCTCTTGGGCTCTCGGGCGATGGATGTTTCGATTTCTTCCACGAAAGGTGTAACTGGACATTGTATTGGCGCTGCAGGTGGCATCGAGGCGGTTTACACAGCTTTGGCTGTTCATCAGGGGATCGCCCCGCCAACTGCCAATTTAATAAACCCTGACCCTGATTGCTTTTTGGACTATACGCCGAACGAAGCGCGGGAGCGACCCATACGGTATGCGTTGTCAAATTCTTTTGGCTTTGGCGGGACGAATGCTACCATATGTATGAAACGGTTTAGGTAGGTCACTGGCGCTTTAGCGCCGGTGACATGTGCTGAGGGGTGGAACGCCGAAGAATCTCCGACTGGTCTTATAGTAATTTCAAGATGTTATCGGTGGATATCCCTCCTCATTTTGCCCATTCGTGACGCACCATAAGCAGATCGCGAAGTTTCGCGTGCTGCCCCCTAATTTTCCTGAGAGACCGACTATGAGCGATGAAAAATCTACAATGAAGGCCAGCAAAAAAAAGTCGATCGCGACCCGCACTGCTAATACTGCCGCGATGACCAAATCCATGGCGATCGAGGCCTACCAAGAGATGTGTTATTATCGCCGATTCGAAGAGCTAGTCGGCGTAGCTTATACCAAGCGTAAGTTTTCTGGCTTTTGTCATCTGCATATCGGGCAGGAAGCCGTCGCTGTTGGGGTGAAGCTCGCAACGCGGCCCACCGATTATATGATTACAGGCTATCGCTCGCATACCCAAGCGATAAGCAAAGGGATTTCAGGTGGCGCAGTTATGGCTGAGCTATTTGGAAAGGTTGACGGCTGCTGCCGTGGCAAAGGTGGTTCAATGCATATGTTTGATGCCGAAAAACGGTTCTTCGGCGGACATGGGATTGTCGGTGGGCAGGTGCCGATCGCAGCGGGTATCGGCTTTGCGATCCGCTACCGCGAACGCGACGATATTTGCGTTTGTTATCTGGGTGACGCTGCATCCAATCAAGGAGCTTTCCATGAGGCGCTCAATATGGCGGCAACATGGGAACTGCCTGTGCTGTATATCATTGAAAATAATCGTTATGGGATGGGTACCGATATTCGGCGCACAACGAGTGTTGATCATCTTTGGAAGCGGGCGTTAGCTTATGATATGAAGCATTCGGATGTGGATGGGATGAATATTCTGGCTGTTTACGCCGAGGTGCAAAATATCGTAAATGACATGCGTTCCGATAAGAAACCGTATCTCTTGGAAGCCCTGACTTACCGCTACCGGGGTCACTCGGTTTCAGATCCAGGTACTTACCGAACCAAGGAAGAGGTTAAAGAGTATCAGGAGCATCACGATCCAATCAAACAGCTTGGTCAGCATCTCCTTGCGCAGGAATTTGCCACCGAGGCCGAGCTAAAAGCATGGGACAAAGAAGCAAAAACCCGCGCGGCCGAAGCTGAGGCTTTTGCTGATCAGTCCCAGTTTCCTCCGGTAGAGGAAGCATTGATGCACAATTTATACGAATAGTAGGGTTTGCCTTTCCCTTTACTACGGCTTGTTCACATTCTAGGGGTTTCCAGGCTTCCCAGTCGAACAGGGTGGACTGGAACCCAGGAAATACTGGACCGATTTTCCCAGATAGTAGCGCTTACTATTCGCTGGTGGTTATCGCGCCAGCGAATAACTATTTAAATTTAGAGTATATTTTATTTGTCTTGGTAAGAACTCCAGGCCTGCTTGCTCAAGAACTTATCAGTGGGACCCGATAGGGGTGATGTTAGATCCCCTGTTTTGGAAGAAGGTCCGACTTGCGCAATGGTCTTACACAATCAGGTGCCTGGGGTATAGCTATTCTGCTAAGTTTAGCTGTTTTTGGAATCGGCATCGTACTATTGTTCCGCATGGCTGATTATTCGATTGCCGCGAAGCTCCATGTAGAGGGGAAAGCAGACCACTCGACCCATGCCCCGAAGCATGGCGAAAGTAGTCATGGCGAAAGTGGTCA
>CAZOSN010000024.1:5700-35386 GCA_964582405.1 uncultured Oligoflexales bacterium
TGGCGAAAGTAGTCATGGCGAAAGTAGTCATGGCGAAAGTAGTCATGGCGAAAGTAGTCATGGCGAAAGTGGTCATGGCGAAAGTGGTCATGGCGAAAGTAGTCATGGCGAAAGTAGTCATGGTAAGGGGAAGCAAACTGATGATGATCACGGCAAGAGCCGCGGAAGCGAAAGCAGGCACGCCGATAGCGACAAGGCAGAGCATGGTGAAAGTAGTCATGCAGCAAGTGGGCACAACAAAGTCGGACGCGATCAAGGTGGTCATGCAGAAAGCGATCATGGCGCTAGCGGCCACGATGAAGAGTCTAACGAAGGCCATGCCAAGAAGAAGATTTCCCCCAAGAAATTAGCTGGTGAACATAGCGACGAATCGACTGATCGGCGGCATGAAAAGCCAACCCTTGAGGTTGTTAAACGTGATGGTCGCAGCAAAGCAGACTCAGCGTCGGATCACGAGAAGCCTGCTAAGAAAAATGGCGAGATGGTGCTTAGGCCTGAAGATTTGGAAGATGATCATGGAGGCGGTGGAAAAGCTCCGAAGCCACATACCAAAAAAGCTCACCGTACCGATGAGGATGATCGAGCGGCGCTCGATGACTTAAAAAAAAACCGTGGTCTTACGCGGGCGAATATCCCCCGAACCGGTGGGGCACTCTTGGAGAGCGATCTCTAGCCTGTGAGCTTGGCAAGAACCAATCTCCAATAAACCTTAAAGATTCGCTTTATTCCCCCAGCCTTCATAGCATTCAGTTTCATTATGTGAGTAGCATCGTGAGTGCGACCAATCTTGGTGCTGTCCCAGAATTCATACCGTCTCCAGGTAACGAGGTGGTCTATGTTGGTGAAAGATATCATCTCTACCGGATCGTCATGCACTCGCCTGCAGAGCATCGCTTTGATGCAGAAACCTTTGATATGGAGATTCATCTTTATCACCGGAGCGACAATGGAAATAGACTCAATGTAGCCGTGATGGCGAATGAAGGTTCGGCTCATCCGGATTTGAGTCGTCTGATTTCAGCCTTAGGGAATAAAGGCCAACCATCTGTGTCGGTTTCGGGGGTTGACCTTAGAACACTCGTGCCGCGGCTTAAGAACTACTTCGTTTATACCGGCTCTGAAACGATCCCGCCCTGTGATGAAGGTATCGTTTGGGTGGTTATGAAACGCCCGATTCTGGTTGCCCCAAACCTTATCAATCGGCTCCAATTTCTATATGGCAAGAATTCTAGGCCATTAAGCCCTGTTAATGGCAGGATGATTCTAGCCAATTAATGCGGTAGAGACTGTACTTGGCAATTGCGCAGGACTTGTGAATCGTATATTCTAGGGTGTCAATTTGATCTAGTTTATTCTAGGACCGATCGCTGCTATGAACGACAAAGATAATAATGTCATAGACTTATCCAAGGAGCGCCAAAGGCAACGAACTCTGAGAAGACCAAATCTTCAAGGACATCAGAGAAAAATCGGCCCCAAGCCGACGTCGCCCAAGGCCAAACCAAAGCGCTGGCTAATCAATCTCCAAGTGGTGATTTTCTTGGCTTTTTTTGCTTATGCTGCTAAGTCCTGCGGAATGCTATAGGTCATAGGAAGTGGCGTTCACAATGCAGTATCCACTCTACCGCAGTCATCCCGCGTTTCTTCGTGTTGCAATCCTTGCAGCACACGACGATATTTCCTTTGGTTGACTTGCCTCCTTGGCTTAGCGGAACCACATGATCCATGGTGCAATCATGGGAAGCCAAGGGAATTTGACAATAATAGCAGGATGCCTTTGCGATTAAACCCTGCCACCACGCCGATTTACGAAGCGTCTGGGCCCGGTCTTTTTCGTTTTTCATCGAGTTCAACGTGCTAAACCTCTTGTTGGGTGAGCTAGCACGAGCTTCGCCGAAAAAGCAAGCTTCAGGTCAGATCCTTCTTTCTAAAAAGAAGGCCAGCCAGAGCCATAAAGCTTGCGATCATCGAGGCGGCATAGATTAAGCTTAGGCCTAAAGACTGACTCTGAGCTTTTTCTAGACTTGTCAAGTCAAATTGCCGTAGATTCCAGCCCCAGATAAGCATCTTTGCAATGATGCGGCTTAGGAGCGGCGACTCGGGGCGCAGCACTTGATTTACGGACTCAGCGGTGAGACCTAGGACCCAGAGGCTCAACGTCCCAAACATGGCAACAGCCTGCGAGGCTATAGTCGAAAAAAACACAGCAGCGGCCGCAATGACAAGCCAGCCCACGATAAAACCACAAATAATCAAAGCATGTGCCGATTGGAAGGGAGCTTTGAGTTCGATGAGAAGGATCATGAACCACATGGCCGCCAGTATCACGCCAAATACGATAAGGCTGAGTGCAAGCCCCGTGTATTTTGCCAAGAGCCATTTTGCTCGACTTATGGGGGCTGCAAGTTGAAGGTTGATTGCACCGTCCGATTTGGAGTCTGCAATTACTTTGGTTCCCCAGAGCATAGCGACAATAGCTCCAGAGATATTGAGTATTCCAAAACCCATATCGAAGTAGACCTTTATTTGATCCTCAATCGTAAATTCGCCGATGACAGAAATCATGAACAGAACTGCAAAACCTGCGACTAAAGCTGGAATAAAAATTCGGTCGCGGCGAAGTATCGTAAAAGTTTCTCCCACAATCGTAAAAAACATTAGTCAGCTCCTTTAAAATATTCGAGGAACTGAGCGTCGGTTGTCGATGCCGGCAGACCTTCGTCTAAACTTGAGAATACTTTGCGTCCATTTTGAATAACATGAATATGGTCACAATATTGAAGCACCCCATCGATCTCATGAGTACAGAAAATCATGGTCTTCCCTCGTTTGCGCTGATCGCTTAGCCACGCTTTCATTTGAATTCGCCCCAGTGGGTCCATACCCGAGAATGGTTCGTCAAGGATAATAATCTCAGGATCGTGTATAGTGGCTTGGGCCCAGGCCAGTCGGCGCGCCATTCCTTTGGATAATTCTCTGGCAAGCTTCTTTTGTGCTCGAGCGAGGCCGACCTGCTCTAAAGTAGCCTCGATGTGTGCTTGATTTACGGTTTTTTGGTAAAACTTTAGCTGATGTTTGAGGATCTCAATTGCGTTGAGATTGCGATAGAGTTGGTTGGCCTCAGGCATATAACCTATAGCTCGCCGGTCTTGGATTGTCATGGGATGGTCGTGGAAAATAACCTGTCCCCGGTCAGCAAATATCAGTCCCAGAATGATGCGGATTGTTGAGGTTTTGCCGGCTCCATTGTGCCCCATAATTCCTGTAGTTAGCCGTTCGGGAAAATCGAGTGATAAGCCTTGGAGCGAAGCCGGGGACGTTTGAAAAATTCTGCCTCGGTATTTTTTGTGAAGATCAATTACGGAAATCGCTGATGCCAAGGGAGCTCCTGCATTCTTGTTATGGATTTGAATGGTTTTTCGATCCGTGGCGTAATAGAAACTGCCTCAATTTAGAGCCGTTTTCTTCGTTTAGAATCGATCGCAGCGAGTCATTGATATCGCTCTCGGACATGGGTTGCAGTGACGCAAATTTAACAGCGATCTTTCGAATGTGCTCAGGGGCATTAGGAATGGTGGATGCTAGGAAATAATATTGCGCCGCCTGAGCAGGTTGGTTCAGGATAAATCCCGATGTAAACCCTTGAGTAACAGCGATCCGAAAGCTTTCCGGAAAAACGGTTAGGCCTGCTTTGGTAATCTCCTCGCAGCTTTCGGGATTGTGATAGATTTTGGTCATCACAAAACAAGATAACATATAAAGAGATTCAAACCGGGGTTTGTGGCGAATAACTTGGCGAATGAGTCGGAGCATTTTCTGCGAATCAGGTGCAGCTGGTTCTTCGGTAATCGCTTGCAGGAGCCAGATATTGAGGAAGTCGCGATAGATTTCATCAAAACCCAGAAAAAAAAGTTGGGTGAATTCGGGAGGAATCTGCACGAGCGGGGGGAGCGCATAGATGTCGTTTGACATTTCCCGCTGCATGGAAAGCCGTTTACCGATGAGAGTAGTTATCCCTAAACACAACATTGCGATTAATGTGCTTAGAAAGACTTGTCTCACGGACCCACCATATTACGGATTCCTCCGTCGCCGTAATTGAGGAGGGGAACGACAACGAGGCCATCAATAATGAGCACAAAAATGAATATGATTACAGGCGTCCAATCCAGGGGGCCGGGAATTTTCCGGGCCAGAGGTCGGAATGGGCGATAGAGAGGTTCAGTTATTGAGAAAATACTCTGAACGATAGGATTGCTTCGATCCCCAATCCAGCTTGTGAAAATCGATACCAAAACCAGTAGTTTTACGGCACCGAGAATAAAGGAAACAACCGATCCAATTGTATGAGCCAGGTGAACGTCCACGGAACCATCCCTATAAATTTGATCGTGCGAATCAACTCATAGAAATTTTAGGGGACTCGCTCGCTATATGCAATACTTAACGCATGCGAAGGCTTCCGTTGGCGAACATCCAGACGGGGATTAATATCGCAAGCAAAAGATAGGGAGCAAGATCCCGATTCGTATTGAAAAGCTTTGCAAAGATAAAGCGCAGCGGGAATAGCAAAAAGTCCATGATGGCGTTGATCGCGACGAGAAAATCATGGGCGCTTTCAACCTTGATATCGTTACGCCAGATCGTCATGATCGTTAGCAGAATGAGTATATTGCAGTCGAGTGCGATAACTGCGGCCAGCCCTTCGTTGATGGCAGAGTCCATTGATCCTCGCTTTAGGCCAAACCCGAATGCTTGAGCAAAGGCTGAATGCTCTTAGGGCGACCTCGGAATTGTTCAAACACCTGTTCTGGAGCAGCACTCCCGCCAAGGGCAAGGACCGTGTCCCGAAACCTGCCGCCAACTTCGATGATTGCCTTTTCATTGTCAAGCCCAACGTCTTCAAAAGCGCTAAATGCATCCGCGCTCAGAACCTCGGCCCATTTATATGAGTAGTACCCCGCTGCATAGCCCCCAGCAAATATATGTGAAAACGAACAAATAAACCGATCCTCAGGAATAGTTGGCGTCACCAAGATTCGCTCAACTAGCGCGCGGTTGGTGCCAATGACATCATCGCCGGGTGTAAACCGATGATGCAGTTCGAGGTCAAGGATGCCAAAATGAAGCTGTCTTAGCATCATGTTGGCGGCACGAAAGTTTTTGGCATCGTGGATTTTTTCAAACAGTGCATCCGGCAGGCGATCGCCTGTTTTAATATGAGAAGTTAAGGCTTGGAGCGTGGGCTTGTGATAGCACCAGTTTTCCATGAACTGACTCGGCAACTCGACAGCATCCCACTCAATTCCATTGATTCCCGCAGCATCGGCGTAGTCTACCTTTGTAAGCATATGCTGAAGTCCATGACCAAATTCGTGAAAAAGGGTTTCGACTTCTCTAAATGTCATGAGCGAGGGGATGTCTCCAACCGGTGGTGTGCTATTGCACACCAGGTAGGCGACTGGTTTGTAAAGCTTTCCTTTGTGGTAACCTCGTCCAATGCAGGTGTCCATCCACGCTCCCCCCTTTTTATTTTCGGGGCGTGAATAAGGATCGAGGTAAAATGAAGCGATTTGCTGATTGGCTTCGTCAAAGATGTCAAACAACATGACGCTTGGATGCCATGTGGCAATGGGCATAGGGTTTCGTTTAACCGTGATTCCGAAAATCTTGTGAACTAGCTTGAAAAGTCCTTCGAGGACATAGGGAAAAGGAAAATAAGGGCGCAGTTCATCATCGGACAATCCATAGTGTTCTTCGCGCATTTTTTCCGCATAGAAAAACATGTCCCAGGGCATAAGTTTGTCGATTAATCCCTTGGACTCTGCGAAAACCTCAATCTCGGTCTGCTCTTTTATAGCAACAGGTCTGGTTGACTGAAGTAACTGGTTGAGGAGGGACTCAGCCTGAGTTACATCGCGCGCCATTTTTTGGCTGGTGCTCATGTCCGCATAGGTCTTAAATCCAAGCAGTCTCGCCTTTTCCTGACGTAGCGTTAGAATTTCTTCAATGAGTGGTAGGTTGTCAAAAGGCCCGCTCGAGGCCTTTGTCACATAAGCCCGATAGACGGTTTCTCTTATCGCTCTATTAGGACAATGTTCGAGCAGGGGTAAATAGGAAGGCATGTCGAGTGTCACAAGCCAAGGACCCTGACTGGGAGTTGATCTAGGATTTTCCTGATGGCGGCTGTTCCACGATTGGGATGTGAGTTGCAAAAACGAAGTCGGCATGCCGTTGACATCGGAGGCGCTGGTAATCTCGTAACTAAACGCCTTGGTCGAATCGAGCACATTATTGGAGAATTTTATCGAGAGTTCAGAAAGGCGGCGCGAAATCTCGTTGAATCGCTCGCGATCCTTTCCCTCGAGCTCAATTCCGGATAACCGAGCATTACGGAGTCCAAGCTCGATGATGCGCTGCTGCGTTTTGTCCAATCTGGAAAAGTCTGAGCCACCTCGCAGCTTCTTCGTGGCCTGATAGATCGGTAGGCTTTGCGCAATCCTAAGCCCGAGATCAACCACGTCCGCCTGAACTTTATTGTAAGCCTCGCGCAGAGGATCGGTGTTTGCCACGCCGGTCAGATGCCTCACAGGTCCCCAGACTGCTTGAATTTCTCGTTCGAGTTCCTCGAGCCGAAGGCCTATCGAATTCCAAGTCGGTTGAATAGACTCTTCGATCGCGTCGAGTTTTGCTTTGGCGTCTGCAACCATTTTTGTTACAGCCGGTACGACATGTTCGGGCGAAATGCTGTCGAATTTTGGAAAATCAAGGTTTTCGAGTAATGGATTTTTGGAACTCATCATCGGTCCTCATGAAACTAGTCAGTCGCGCGCGAAACTTCGTTTCGTGCTGCAAAGTATTATCTTGTTGCCACAGGTTAAGCGTCAAGTCTAACAGGAGTCGCATGAAAAAAAAACGTCTGACTCGCTACTTAGGTGCGATCTCCAAAAAGCGCGGTTCCGACGCGAACGCAGGTTGAACCGGCGCCAATAGCAATGCGCATATCGCCCGACATACCAAGCGACAGATGGCCTTCGCCGATACGATTCTTAAGTTCGCCTAGCTTGTGATAAAGCTCGGGGATGAGGCAGGAATCTTCGTCCGTCAATGGATCTTGATATTTTTCCGGCGGAACAACCATTAGCCCCCTAAGTATGATGCCGGTAATACCATTGATAGCGTGAGCTATCGCCTCAGCCTCGGTCCAATTACAACCAGCTTTGCGCGGTTCGTTTTCGGCATTGAGTGCAAGGTAGACCGGATAGGGTGTGCGCTTCATTTCGATAGCGGCGCTAGCGATCTTGAGCGCATGTTTCACTTGGGCGACTGTTTGGATCGACTGACACAAGGTAACGGCCCGGTTTATTTTATTCGACTGAAGCTGTCCAATGAAATGCCATTTTATGCCTGGTAGGGGCAGATCAATCGCTTTTTCGATGAGCTCCTGAAGGTAGTTTTCGGCGAAATCTCTTTGGCCAAGCTCATACAGAGCCTTAATGCTTGCTATGGGCTGGCCTTTCGAGACGGCAAGCAGTTCGATATCGTTCGGATCCCTATGGAATTCGGTACAGTACCGGACAATTCGGGTCTTTACTTTGACAAAGCGGTCCTCGAGTTCGTTCAAGTTCGATATCACTGGGACTCGCCTTCCTTCTCTTTAGTCTGCTGTTGGGCAGGTTTCTGCGGCTCCTTGCTGCCAGCTTTCTCTTCGGTCTGGGATTGGTCTTGCTGCGCCGAACCTAGCGTCGGCCCCACTTGCTCGTTCAACTCTTTCGGTTGTGATTCGGGGACTTTCTGTGAGTGGAACGGAAGGGCTCGGGGTTTTTCATGTTTGGGTGCACCAGGGCTTTCTTTCCAGCTGGAGAGCGGAACATATGTGCTTTCTTCGTTGACTTGATAGTGGGGAGCTAGGATAAACACATTGCCCTCGCCATCGATGCGAATATTAACGTTTTCCATATTTTGTAGGCGCGCGCTGGAAATATCGATCCCATTGAGGAAAACATTTCTTGCGTCGGCATGGCCATTGAACATCGTTAATCCAATTACTGCAACGCCAAAAAAATGGCTTTGAAATCGTTTTCTTAGCATGGGTGGCTCCCAATCTTTTTTGTTCGACTCTCGACAATAATAGCATAAAATGGGACATTTAAATGAAGTAGCGCGGGGTCTAAGAGTAAATTACTATATGAATTCAGGGAGTTATTATGAAAGCGGGAATTTATTTCTCACTAGTGCTTATGGTTTGCGCATTCTTGGGGGCGTGTGCGACCGGTGGTGGTGTCTACCGAGATCCGATGGAAGAACAAATTTTAGGCACCAAGTGGAATAATACAGATGGCAATAAGATGGCGGCCTATATGGTTGAACACTTGCTCAAAGGGGGTTGGCTTGACGACTATATCCGTGCAAAAAAAGTCAGTCCCAAGGTCATTGTTACCGAAGTCGAGAATAGATCTCACGAACATATAGATACCGAAGCTTTGACCAATGCGATCCGCAGCGAACTCATCAATTCTCGCAAAGTTCGATTCTTGAATGCTAAAGAGCGCGACACGATCGCCAAAGAACTCAAACATCAAAACTCGGGCGCCGTTGATCCAAGTTCAGCCAAAAAGATAGGTAGAGAAATCGGGGCGGACTATATTTTAAGCGGAACTTTATCAAGTGTCGTTGCAGAAGAAGGCAGCGATAAGACCGTGACCTATCAGATCGATCTCAATCTCACTAATATAGAAACTTCGGAAATCGAATGGAATGGCTTTCACAAAATTAAGAAGGCGTTTCATCGCTGATTCCATGGGATGAGGTCGGCAATGAACCTGCTACAATTCGCGTTTTTTTGGCTGATTGTCAGTTTTTGTGTACAAAGTTGCAGTTCGTATACCCAACAATTGGCTGAAATCCGCGGGCAGTATGTTGGGAGTCGCTACAGTGAAGCGCTCGCGTCTCTTGACAAGTCTGATCTCAAGGAGCAGGGGCGCAATCAGCTCCTTTATCAGCTGGAAAAAGCTATGATCCTGGATCGTCTTGGCAAGACCAAGCAATCACAGGATACGCTGTTGGCCGCAGATGCGACGGTTGATAGGTTGTATCATGCGAGTGTCGCCGGAGCCGCCTTATCCTTTGTTTATAACGATTCCGCTTCGGACTATCAGGGTGAGGACTATGAAAAAATAGCTATTCATACAATGTTAGCGCTATCCTACCTTGGCGAAGGAAAACTCAACGAGGCGCGGGTCGAGGCCCGCGCGATCAATGTACGGCTTACCGAAATAAATAATTTCTACGAGCAAAATAAGAACCGATACAATGATGATGCTTTTGCGCGCTTTTTGAGTGGCTTGATCTACGAGAGCAAGCGGGAGTGGGATTCAGCAATCATCGACTACCGTGATGCTCTCAACGTCTATCGGGGAAATTATGCAAAATATTTTGATACAAGAGTACCGGACCCCCTGATTGAGGGACTCTACCGAGTTGCCAAGATTCGAAATCGCAGTGAAATTCTGCAAGAATTGCGAGATACTTATCCATCAAAAAAGTGGCCCGAGGTCAATGAGAACGATAGCTTTGTCATCGGGCTTCACGAAGTGCAGACTCTTACTCCAAAGACCGCCGCAGAGTTTGTTATGATATGGGATAATAAGCCAGTACGATTTTCCTTCCCACGAATCATAAAAAAAAACCGAGGTGTTTTTCATGATAGTGGTATTTACATTGACGGTATATACACTAGCGGCGACATGTCACAAAACATGGACGCAATCGCGAGCGAAACCTTGGAAGACAGCCGATTGCGTTATTTTGCCAAGATGGTCTCACGCCTAATCATTAAAGATCAAATAGCGCAAAAGGCCCGCAAGCAAGGGGGCAACCTGGGTGGACTTATCGCTGCCATCTATGGTGCGGTAACCGAAACCGCCGACACCCGCGGCTGGACGTTTTTGCCTGCGTCTTTCTTTATTACGAGAGCTCCCATTCGACCAGGCGAGCATGTCTTGCGCTTAATGACCAATGGGAAATCTAGCGATTTCAAGAAGGTTGCGGTCAATGCCGGCCAATTTCTGTTTGAAAGGGATGCTGGATAGCGTCCCTTTTCCGTTGAGAAAACAAGCTTTGGCCATCTCTACTACACCGAGAGGATCTGCCGGCCATTGCGATCCGGCTACTGCCCCACTGATGAAACCTGCACCCGATCGTACCAGGGTTGATCTTTAAGACCATTGCGAAGGCGCGATCTCGTTTTTGACTGGTTGATGCGGGATTCAGCCAGTTGGTTTGAAGCTTTGATCGTCGTTATGCCTTGCTTCTCTGCATTTTTGAAAATCTCTATAAGGCTCGTATAAATGTTCTTGGTCTTATCGAGTGCTTGGTCGCGATCATAACCTACTAGTTCTTGATAGCAATTGATGAGCCCACCGGCATTGATCACGTAGTCGGGGGCATGAAGTATTCCCCGGTCTTTGAGCATCTTGCTGTGAAGATCTTCATTAAGAAGCTGGTTGTTTGCCCCACCCGCGATGACTTTGGCCTTGATCTCAGGAATAGTCTTGTCGTTTAGGATTGCACCAAGTGCACAGGGTGAAAAAACATCGGCATCGATCGCATGGATCTTATCGAGTGGGATGATTTCTGCACCACATTCTCTGACCAGGGGTGTAAGTTTTTCAGGTGCCACATCGCTGATATAGAGTTTAGCGTTTTCTTCGGCCAAGTAGTGGCACAGGTGACTCCCTACGCTTCCGCACCCCTGAATAGCAATTTTCAGCCCCGAGAGTTTCGAAACGCCCAACTTGTGTTGAACTGCGGCTCGGATACCATGGAAAACGCCTAATGCTGTTACAGGAGAGGGGTCTCCGGATCCAGTTGGACCTCCGGCTAAGTACTCGGTCTCTTCAGAGATGTATTTCATGTCATCAACGCGAATGTTCACATCTTCAGCTGTGATGTAACGCCCGTTAAGACTATCGACGAATCTGCCGTAGGCATTAAATAATTCGCGGGTTTTGATTTTTTTGGGGTCGCCGATGATGACTGCTTTACCCCCTCCGAGGTTGAGACCTGCAACCGAAGCCTTGTAGGTCATGCCTCGTGACAGGCGAAGGACATCAGTCAATGCTTCTGCCTCATTGGCATAGTTCCAGAGGCGCGTGCCGCCAAGGGCGGGCCCTAGGGTTGTGTCGTGAATAGCAATGATAGCCCTGAGGCCGGTTTGCTTGTCATTACAAAAGACTACCTGCTCATGATTATCGAACGAGTCATTATCGAAGATCGGCATAATCAAGTCCTTAACGCCAGGGGTCCACACGATGTTGAGTTGTAAAGACATAGCTAATATGACAAGAGATTTCAACATTTGCCTGGGTTTCGTCCCTCAATAAATAGGAGGGGATGTGCCGCACTAAGATTTAATGTCATTATGGCGTAAAAAGTAAACTCTTTAGCTCTTGGTAAATGAATCGATAATTGCTAAAGCAGGGTCATCTTTTTTTCGGAATTATAGCCATTTTCTACCGGTTTTCAGGATTGGATCATGTCACAAGTTTTCGATGTCGTTGTCATTGGTGCTGGGCATGCAGGCTGTGAAGCAGCATTGGCTGCGGCGCGCATGGGCGGTCAAACTCTTATTATCACGCAATCGGTCGATAAGATTGGAGCCATGAGTTGCAATCCAGCGATCGGCGGTACCGCCAAGGGCCACCTCGTCAAAGAAATAGATGCCTTGGGTGGTGAGATGGCCAAGGCGATCGATGCGACTGGGATTCAGTTTCGAATCCTTAACCGGACCAAAGGTCCGGCGATTTGGAGTTCGCGCGCGCAGGCGGATATGGGCCTTTATAGTCGCTACATGAAACATACCCTGGAGAAAACCAAAAACCTCAGCATTCGTCAGGACACAGTTGACGCCTTAGTGTTCGACGAAGGACGTGTTGTGGGAGTTAGGACAAAAATATTTGGTCTCGTGGTCGCTAAATCTGTCGTGATGGCTACGGGTACATTCCTTAATGGCTTAATTCATATTGGCTCACAAAAAATCTCAGCTGGGCGTGCGGGTGATGCAGCTTCGGTAGGACTTGCAGATTTTATTCGCGATTTTGGTTTTCGAGTGGCGCGCATGAAAACCGGCACCACTCCCAGATTGGATGGGAAGACTATCAATTGGGACCAACTCGAAGCGCAGCATTCTGACAACGATATCATCCCGTTTAGCTTCTCGACTGACGAAATCAAGCAGAAACTTATACCTTGCTTTATCACGCATACTAACGAGAAAACTCATCAGGTGATCCGCGACAATCTTGGCGATTCTCCGCTTTATAGCGGAGAGATTGTCGGGATAGGGCCTCGCTATTGCCCATCTATCGAGGATAAAGTCGTAAAATTTGCTGATCGCATCGGGCATCAAATCTTCTTGGAACCCCACGGATATGATACCGTCGAGGTTTATCCCAATGGCCTTTCGACCTCTTTGCCTCTCGATGCACAGATCAAGTTCCTACGCACAATAAAAGGCCTCGAACAGGTCGAGGTTATCCGCCCAGGATATGCGATTGAGTATGATTTCGTTGATCCTACTGAGCTTTTTTCATGGCTGGAAACGCGCAAAGTAAGTCATCTTTTTTTTGCTGGTCAAATCAACGGTACCACTGGCTACGAGGAGGCGGCTGCCCAGGGTTTAATGGCAGGAATCAATGCCTACCTCAAGTCACAAGGTCACCAGCCCTTTGTTCTTAAACGCTCGGAGGCCTATATCGGAGTATTAATTGATGATCTTGTAACCAAGGGTACCAACGAACCCTACAGAATGTTTACCTCGCGCGCTGAGCATCGATTAGTTTTGCGTGAGGATAATGCAGATCTCAGGTTGAATGCCTATGCGCGTGAACTAGGCCTTTTGGATGATGAAACTTGGGAGCTATTTTTAAAAAGACAAGAGGCGCTTACCTCTATGATCGAGTATTTGGAGGAAACCAGTATCGGTGACTTCTCAGTCCCTGAGGAATTTCTCGACGCCAAAGATAACCGAGGAACCAAGCTCGCGGCGATCTTGCGCAAACCAAGAGTATCAATCTTCGATCTAGTCGCAGGTGTACCGAGACTAGGCAACGAGAAAAAATCAGTTTTGCGTCGGGCGGAAATTGAAATCAAATACTCGGGTTATATCGAGCGCGAGCAGCACGTAATCAAACGGGCAGACAAACTCGAAGGCATAGCGATTCCGACCGAACTCGATTATGGCAAAATGAGTGGACTGAGCAGAGAAATAGTCGAAAAACTCAAAAAACACCGTCCCGAGAATCTGGGGAAAGCAACCCGTATCAGTGGCATCACGCCTGCAGCAATTCAGATCCTGCAGGTGTATATTAAAAAACACCATGCTGGTATATTAGGTCATTCCGGAGACAGAGCTTAGCTCGGTGGTGGGAAGTTTCTTCACTGAGGCTTGTCTCCCCCGAGAAGAGCCTTGAGCTCATCCGGACTATATTTTACAAAGATCGTTTCCGCTCGCTCCACGAGCCACAAACCGGGTGGCATGCCTTTTTTCTTTTTTATCCCATGCTTGCGAGCCATATAGCATTCGCCCGCACAATCCTGCCTAAGTTTGGAAAAATGAATGGCGAGTATGGCAGCCTCGCGCTTAACCGCCTCAGGTAGCTGGTTGGTGTATGCTTTTTGTGCGGGCACGATCACGTGGCTTCCCGTGCTTCCGATGGCGTGGAACCAATAGTCATTGGATTTAGCGCTTTTTGTCAACAAATCATTATCGTGAGGGCCCTTACCAACCAGAATCGGGGTGTTTTCACTCGAATATATGGTTCGGTACGGCAAGCCTTGAGACAACTCGCTATGAGAAACTGCCTTCTGCGGCTTGAGACCAAAACTCTCTCGTAATTTGCGAGTTTCCTCTGGGCTTATGATCATCTCGTCAAGCTGCCGGATAGCATGCTCCAGAGCGGAGGCTGTTGCCTCGGATTCATTGAGGTGCTTGGTCGTAATAGATTGGGCTTTCTTGTGCTTCTTATAGGCGATGAATAGCCTTTCTATATTAGCGCCGATGGAGACTTCGGGGTCAAGCTCGATCTGGATGGACTTGCTGAGACCCGTGAATTCTGGTGCTAGGGTGAGCGCGGTTTGTTCGGGTTTGACAAGATGAGCAAAATTTTGGAGAAGCCGAGCCTCTTGAAGGAGTATTTCGAGCTCGTGATCAGATTTGAAATGGTCGCGGTGTTTTGCAAACGATTTCCGGACTGTTTTTAGCCGTTTTTTGAGGCTCGTCCTTAGTTCTTTTTGGTAACTTGGCAGTTCTAGACTGTCGGCGCGCGATGGCTCCGAAAATTCTACCGTCTGTGGTCTAGCCGAAAAATCCAAGTGGATTTCCTCAGCATTATTCAATATAGGAGCGGTATCTACTGGCTTTGGCTTTGTGTAGGTCTTTTCGGAATTGCTGCGAATAAGATCGATGCCTCTGTTTATGTCGATGAGATGAAGGTTCCGGGGCCTCTCGTGATCAAGGTAGACAAGGAGGGGGGTCTCCGCCTGCAGATGGATAACGATCCCTCCGTCTTTTGTTTGAGCTATGCTTTGCACGGTTGATGTCCGAGCGTATTTACGCAGAAGGTTTACCAGCGATCCTTGCGGAACCAACTCATCCGGCTTGTGGCCCTGGAGGTAGACTGAGTCTCTTGGGTTTTGCGCGTCAACGATAAGAAAAGCCTTGTCATCCCGCCATTGAACCTGCCACACGAGGCGCGGACCCCTGCCCTCCCAGCATTTTGCTGCTCGCATTGGTTTTGGCTTATCCATTCGTTGGCCTTTGTGGTGAGTTACGTCTTCGAACCTGTATGCTAGGAATAGGAAATACTGAGGTTTCTAGGACTTAAATTTCTCAAAGCCTGGAGACATTGGTCAGAAAGCCCGACCTCCATCCGATCTGGTCTAAGAAAAACTGTGGCATCTTTGAGCTCAAGAACAAGTCTAATTGGGGTTTTTCCTGGGAATTGATCCAGCGACTTCTTTATGCTTTCGAGTAACGTTTTATTTTCTTTTAATTCGTTGTGGTGTGTTTTTAAAGTCAAAGTAACACCTTTGATGATCTCTTTGCGCACAGATTCCAGCGGCAGCACTTTTTCGACCCGTACTGAGATTCCTTGACCATCAAAACTCTTTGATATACTTAGCTGACAGGCGACCATCGTCGAAGCCTGAGGGAGGCGCTCAGGGATTTCATTTTGAAACATGATAGCCTCGGTGGTTCCTGTATCGTCTTCAAGCTCGAAAATAACCATCCTTTTTCCGGATTTTGATTTTCTCTCCGTGATGGCACTTAAAAATGCTACCAGAGCTTGGTTTTTTTGACCTATTGCCTTCGGAATCTGATTGATCTTAAGGCGGCCGAAACGTTGCATATCTTCGGGGAATAGATTACATGGGTGTTGCGAAATGAAAACGCTTAGGTTTTTCTTTTCCTTAAGCAGCCATTCCATGGGATCAAAGGCAACGATTCTTTTTGAAAGGTCCTCTTCCCAATCACAAAGTTGGCTAGTTTCCTCATCCATATCCTCGCCAAAGAGGAGGCCTTGGCCAGCTTGCTTGGCTTCGTGATGATGTTGGCTGAAACGGACCATCTCAGGAATAATGGAATTCACGAGGCTGCGTGCAAAGCCAAAAGTATCAAATGCTCCAGATTCCGTGAGCAGTTCAAGGGTTTTTTTACCTACTTTCTGAAGGTCTACTCGTTTTGCGATATCGGTCAGGCTCGTGAATGGGCCTTTTTTATCGCGTTCATCGATCAGAGGTTGTATGGATGAAGCTCCAATACCTTTGATCCCAGCCAACGCAAAACTTATTGTCTTGGGCTTTGGAACGCCAAACTCCATGATGCTTAGGTTTATGTCAGGCCTATGAACAGTAAATTTTAGCCGCTTGCACTCCTCGATATAGCGGGTGAGCTTGTCCGTGTTGTCCATATCGCAAGTCATGATCGCGGCCATGA
The DNA here is from genome assembly GCA_964582405.1 of uncultured Oligoflexales bacterium. Lineage (GTDB taxonomy): Bacteria > Bdellovibrionota_B > Oligoflexia > Oligoflexales > Oligoflexaceae > CAZOSN01. The sequence goes on from CAZOSN010000024.1 coordinate 21,698, forward strand.
ACTCTTCGGGAAAAAGTGTTTTTAAATAGGCGGTTTGGTAACTCACAAGCCCATATGCGGCTGAGTGGCTCTTATTAAATCCATATGCTGCGAATTTTGCCATGAGTTCAAAAAGTTCGTCGGCAATCTTTGGGTCAATCGAGTTTTGCTGGCAACCTTCAAGAAAGCGGGATTTTTGTTGGGCCATTTCTTCTGGCTTTTTCTTACCCATCGCACGGCGCAAAAGATCAGCCTCGCCGAGCGAGTAGTTTGCAAGATTTGCCGCAATTTTCTGGACTTGTTCCTGATAAACTATGATCCCGTAAGTGTCCTTGAGTATGCTCTCAAGCTCTGGAACGAGATATTTAATCTCCTGCCTACCATGCTTGCATTCTATGAAATCATCGACCATCCCTGATTGAAGGGGGCCCGGACGAAAGAGCGCAACAACTGCAATAATATCTTCAAAGCAGCTCGGTTTGACTTTCATGCACAGTGATTGCATTCCCGAACTTTCCAGCTGGAAAATTGCAGCTGTGTTTCCTTGGGAGATTTCACGGTAAACTCGGGGGTCTTCAAGATTTATTTTGTCGATGACAAATTTTGGATCGCGGTTTTTGTGAATGATATCGACAGCTTTTTTAATGACCGTAAGCGTCTTTAGGCCCAAGAAATCGAATTTGATCAACCCGACTTTTTCGGCGTTTTTCATCTCATATTGTGTGATAAGTGCATTGCCTTCTGCACGGTAAACTGGAACATAGTTTTCCATAGGACCGTTTGAGATCACAACACCCGCTGCATGAACCGAAGTGTGACGGCTAAAGCCTTCGACTTTGAGCGCGATATCGATCATTTCCTTAATCATCGGATCATTGGCGGCTTCTTCCATGATCCGTGGTTCTTGATCGAGTGCGGCTTGAAGCGTGATATCAAGTTCGTTGGGTACGAGTTTCGCGATCCGATCGACGCGCGAATAACTTATCTCAAGCACACGGCCAACGTCGCGCAGCGCGGCTTTTGCCTTAAGTTTTCCGAACGTGGTGATCTGAGCCACATTCTGGGAAGTATATTTTTGGGTAACATATTGGATAACTTCGTCGCGCCGCCATTGGCAGAAATCTACGTCAAAGTCTGGCATAGATATACGCTCAGGATTTAAGAATCGCTCAAAAATCAGGTTGAGCGGAATCGGATCAAGGTCTGTGATCTTTAGTGCATAAGCAACAATAGATCCTGCGCCCGAACCTCGGCCAGGACCTACTGGGATATCATGTTGTTTCGCCCAATTGATAAAGTCCTGAACGATCAGAAAGTAGCCTGGAAACCCCATTTTTATGATGGTATCGAGTTCATAATCTAGGCGTGTCCAGTAGGATTTTTCCACCTCTGGGGTGAAATTAGGGCCATATTGGGGCCTTAGGAAGCAGAGTCGTTCCTCTAGACCGATTTTTGCAAGTCGTCTAAGCGCCTCGCTGACGTCTTCGCCGCCGAGTTCGAAGTCTGGTAGGTAGTAGCTGCCAAATTTTAGTTCGATCTGGCATTGTTCGGCAATCTTGAGCGTGTTTTCTAAGGCCTCGGGGCAATCGGCGAATAGTGCTGACATTTCTTCATTGGAGGGCAGATGAAAGCGAGCGTCTTTGCGTCGATGCCTAATTCTGCTCAACGTGAGTTCGTTTCGAATGCAGGTAAGAACTGCATGGGCCGTCGCAAAATCTTCGTCGAGATAGTAGGCATTTGCTGTGGCGACCAAGGGCAGATCAAGATATCTGGCCAGATATATCATGATTGGATTAAGTGTCTTTTGTTCAGGGAGATTGTTGTAAGAAATCTCGATGAAGTACCTCTGTTCACCAAAGATTTTTTGCATGAACGAGGCATGTTCTAAGATTGCTTCAACCAAGGGGCGTGTGGTTTCATCTGGAGCTTTAAACGCCGCGAGGGGGTCAGGATTGATTTCGACTAACTTTGCAACCAGGCGTCCAAACTCACCCGATACTCCACCCGATAGCGCAATGATGTCCTGGGAATGAATCTCCAAGTGATCAGAACTTACGATGGGAATGATTCTAGAGCTTTCAAGATAGCCTGCGCTAACGATCTTGATCAGAGCATGATAGCCTACCTTGGATGTTGCAAGGAGTCCTAAGGGAAAAGCATCGCGGCCTATTTGTGCCATTTCTTCTGCCAATAGCTGAGCGCTTGCTGGTCCTCCCGCATAATAGACCTGCGAACCAAGGATTGGCTTGATTCCTTGGTTCTTGCAGGCATCAAAAAATTCAATCGCACCAAACATGTTGCCGTGATCGGTCAGCGCCACTGCCGATTGGCCGAGGTTCTTTATTTTTTTGACGAGTTCCTTGATGCGGATAGCGCCTACACTGAGTGAGTACTCGCTATGCACATTGAGGTGGCAAAAGTTGGCCATCAGGGATTACTCCCACTCGATCGTCGCAGGTGGTTTGGATGTAAGATCGTAGACAACGCGGTTGATACCATCGACGCTTCGCACGATCGTATCAGCTACCTCGCTGATAAAATCCATGGGAAGGCGAGCCGAGCTCGCGGTCATCCCGTCTGATGCTTCCACCGCTCTTAGCGCCAAAGTCCATTGGTAGGTGCGATTATCCCCCATGACGCCAACCGATCTAACGGGCAGGAGAACAGCAAATGCCTGCCATACAGAATCGTAGAGGTTTGACTCCTTGAGCCTGTCGATGAAGATCTTGTCTGCTTTTCGAAGAATTGCGAGCTTCTCATCGGTAATTTCTCCAAGGACTCGCACAGCAAGACCTGGACCAGGAAAAGGATGGCGAAAGACTGTTGGATGCGGAATCCCAAGATCAAGTCCGATCTGCCGGACTTCATCTTTGAATAGGTAGCGGAAAGGCTCAATTAGTTTAAAACCGAGTTTCTCAGGTAGGCCACCGACATTGTGGTGACTTTTTATGATCTTAGCCCCCGAACCATGGCCAGCGGATTCGATGACGTCTGGATAAAGTGTGCCCTGACCAAGGTGGGTAAATTCATCGTGGTGTTCATCGGCAAAAGTCTGGAAAGCCTCGATAAAACTCCGACCGATGATTTTGCGTTTGGTTTCTGGATCAGTGACGCCCGCGAGTTTGGTAAGAAACTCGCGTTGCTTTGGCAAAACGTGAAGATTCTCCAGACCTAACTTGTGGTACGTAGTCGTCACCTCTTCAGCTTCATTTTGCCTAAGGAGACCATTATCGATAAACACAGCCGTGACCCGATCAGGACCTAGTGCCCTTGACAGAAGCTTGATCGCGACCGTGGAATCCACGCCCCCGGATACGGCCATTAGCACTCGCCCTTTTCCAACAGCTTCTTGTATATGACGGATCGTAGCTTCTAAGCGGTCTTTATTGTGCCAGTTGAAGGGTGCATTACAGATTTCCGCTGCGAATCCCTTGAGGATTTCGGCACCGGATTCGGTATGCTGAACCTCGGGATGAAATTGCAGTCCAAAAATTGGGAGTTCCCTATGAGCAATCGCGGCAATGATTCCGCTATCTGTGCGTCCCAAAGTTTGAAATTGACCGAGATTGGTCGCAGAATCACCATGGCTCATCCATACTACGGATGAGTGCGGAATAGGTCCTAGCCAAGCTTGGCTAAGACCTCTGAGACTAGGTTCTTTTTTTAGGGTTGCTTTACCATATTCGCGGTGCGTGCCGCTTTCGATCTTTCCGCCGAAGGCCTCAACCAAGAGCTGCATTCCATAGCATATGCCAAGGATCGGGAGCTGACTTGTTAAAATCCAAGCGGGCAGTGTGCGTGAACCTGTCTCACCCACCGAATCTGGTCCACCAGAAAGAATGATACCGCGAACGTTGTAGTCCGTCGGTGGTGTCTTTGCATCTGAGCTCATGACCTCGGCATAGACTCCGATTTCGCGCAGGCGCCGCACGATCAAAAGCGTGTACTGTGACCCATAGTCGATGACTAGCAGGCCGTCATTAATCGGGCGTTTGATATCGTGTTCCATGGCTACCCTGTGTGTTGAATCAATCCAGTTTGTAATTGGGTGCTTCGCGCGTTATATAGACATCGTGCACATGACTCTCGCGCAGACCGGCCGGGCTTATCTCTATGAAATCGGCAAGTTCTTGTAGCTCGGAGATACCATGCGCACCCAAATAACCCATGGCGGATTTGATCCCGCCGATCAGCTGATAGATCGTGTTTGCAAGAGGACCTCTGTATGCAATTCTTCCCTCGATACCCTCGGGAACGAATTTTTGCTGCTCGACAACTTCCCCCTGAAAATACCGATCCTTGCTGCCTGCTTGCATTGCGCCCAAACTTCCCATGCCCCGATAGACCTTAAAGCTTTTGCCTTGATAAATCACAAGTTCGCCCGGAGCCTCTTCGGTCCCAGCAAAGAGTGAGCCAATCATGACCGATTTTGCCCCTGCGGCCAAAGCCTTTACGATATCGCCGCTGTATTTGATTCCACCATCAGCGATGATTGGAATATTATGCAGCGCGGCTTCTTCCGCGCAGTCGAGAACGGCGGTGAATTGTGGAACGCCGACCCCTGCAATCACCCGCGTCGTACAGATGCTCCCTGGGCCGATTCCAACTTTCACAGCATCGGCGCCTCGATCAACCAGGGCTTTGACGGCATCTGCGGTCGCGACATTTCCCGCGATGACATCAAATTGATGGCCAGAGGACTTCGACTTAATGCGTTCGACAGCTTCGAGCACACCCTTGCTGTGACCGTGTGCGGTATCGACAACAAGAACGTCAACACCGGCCTCGCACAGTGCTTGGGCTCGTTCTAAAAAGTCGCCACTTGCGCCGATCGCAGCCCCGACGAGAAGTCGTCCCTCTTTGTCTTTGGAGGAGAGAGGGAATTTTTCTGTCTTAAGGATATCCTTGACAGTAAACATGCCGACAAGTCTGCCGGAATTATCAACGACAGGGAGTTTTTCTATCCTGTGCTCATGGAGCAGCTCGACTGCTGAGGTGGAGGTGGTACCCGCAGAGACCGTGATCACGTTGCGGGTCATGATTTGTGAAATCGCGAGATCATGATTTTTGGTAAACCGAAGATCGCGACCGGTGACGATTCCCACAAGCTTGCCCTGATCGACAACAGGAAATCCCGAGTACCCAACTTTTTTGATGATACTGAGAACATCCCCAACGCTATCCTGAGGGGAGACGGTGACGGGATCCGTTACCATGCCTGATTCGCTTTTCTTCACGGCTTTCACTTGAGCGGCTTGGCCTTCGATGGACAAGTTTTTATGGACGATCCCAATTCCACCCGACTGAGCCATGGTGATCGCAGTTTGGCTTTCGGTCACCGTGTCCATTGCTGCTGATATAAGGGGAATTTTAACCGAAATATTCCGGGTTAATTGAGTCGCAAGTTCGGTTTGCGACGGAAGCACCTCGGAATGCTTTGGAATAAGCAGAACGTCGTCGTAGGCAAGTCCCTTACGAATTGCTTTTTTCTTCATGTTTACTCCTTGACTAGTGACTAGCATATTGACGAGGGGTAAGGCATGTGTCAATACGAGGATACCTATCAGAAAATTGCCGGCAGTATAGCTTCTTCTTCGAATCTCGCCAATAGCAGGCTGTCAGATTTTCGATTAACACGGTTCATAATGACGCTGACAAATTGCCTCATCGGGTGAATTTAGGAGGTCATCCGACACGAATGCATATTGAGCATGTACACATCGCGCGCTGGCGAATTTTTTACCTGGGATTCTGCCCACCTCACAACTTCTAGCAATTTCTCCTGAAGTTTAAATTGAAATTCTTCATCGGCGGTGTAGAGCACCGAAAACCGATAGTCATTTTTACCGTTGATGCGCTCGCTTTGATCAAGCGCAAACTGGAGACGTTGGCGAAAGAAATAGTCGAATTGCTTTGACTGTGCCGAAAGATGAACATTGAGGTCAGCGCAATGATAGGTTCCATTAACAAGCTGAACAAGTCCCACATTCACTAGCGATTGAATCAACTCAGTAGTTTTGTTCAAACTGATACCGATCCTCTGCGCGATATTCTCTGGTCCAGTCTTGCTTCCTGAAACAAGCCTGAGATACTGTCGCGCAAGCTGTGCCATCATATCGAGGTGAAACCATTCTGGAACAGTATCGGGCTTTGTGGACGAAAAGACTTTTTCGGTTGCAGACACCTTACTGGCGAGAATCTCAATTTCTGCGGCAAGAGCAGCTTTTCGTTCCTGGAAAACCGACCTCTGATGTTCAGCTAAAGAGCTTACTAATCTTGCCTCGTCAGGCAAGAGACTAAGAAACTGGCAAGCTTGCCAGACTTGGTCGCTGTTTAGATGTCCCTTCTTGAGAAGTACATTGGAGAGATAGGCGGTTTGAACTCGGCAAGCCGCTGCCATGTTCTTAAACGTGTATTCCTTGCCAAATCGCTTCTTTTTATCAAGAAGAGTAAGGCGCAGTACTTCCCGGTAGTCATTGTCAAGTAAATTAGAATTAAGTTTCAGACTCTTAGGCATTCACGACCTTTATATTTATATATTAAAAATATAATTTGAGACCATATTAAATTAATAATATCTTTACGAAATTATATCCGCAACCGAGAATAGAAATTGTCAGATTTAAATTAAATCAGTTTCAGAAAGGATCACGCCTATGAATCCGTTTAAAAGCACTCTGACTTTTCTAAGTATTTTGGCCTTCACCTCAAGTCTTTATGCCGACTGGCACAGCGGAGGTGGTCAGCTTCCCGCTGATCATGACAATCCATGGTTTATCCACAATACCCTTAAAGTGAGTTACTGTTTTAAAATCGACGAGAACAATTTTGGGGTACCTTTGGAAAGTGTTCGCGAAGCTTTTGATAAAGCCCGCGAATATTGGAAGGAGCAATTTCAACACTTCGCGGCCAGTGAGAGTAGCGAGGAGCGCAACCAGGTTCGAACGGGGATGCAGTCCTTTACGGAAGAAACCTGCACGCCCAAGACCGATATGATCATCCAGCTTGGAGTGTTGTCGGAAGCGCAAAAAAGCTACTTCGAAAAACCTGATTTGGTCATCGCGAATACCGTGCGCACGGAGTATGATCCAGTAAATTTAAGAGGAAAAGGCTTTATCTATGTCTCACCCGAAAAAGGACCTTTGGCTCTGCGTTATACGACAGCAGAACATCGGTGGAGCCGCAACAACGGCAATGTTTTAACGAGGATATTGATTCATGAAATGGGGCATGTTTTTGGCCTCAAACATTCCGACAGGATCTTCGCTATGTTCCAAGAGTTCCCTTCTTTATTAATAGGAGTCATTGAGGACAGCGACCTTTCTCCCGAGCAGGTTTCCGATATTATTTCATCTTATCCGCTCCCCAATGCGTTTATACCGCCGGAGAAAATGTGGGGCCAAACTTGTGACAAGAGCGTCGTCGACGAATTCGCAAGATTCTTTGATGTTGATGTTCCCACCAATTCGCAATGCGTTCGGGTTGAGATCGATCGTTCGGATGATGTGAGTCTCAATCAAATGCGCATCTTGGTTAGCGAATCAACCGAGGGACCATATCGCAAAATCTATCAAGGATACGGCAACGCCAACGGCAGAGAGTACGAATTCAACAATACCCTATTTGTGACACCAGAGCAGAAGGTACTCGATACCCATATTCAAAGGTTTCAGCAAATCAGCACTTTTTTCACTCCGAACTACGAAATAACCTACGATTACCGATACTCGGCCCGCTTTGATTCCTCGTGGGTAGCGATTTCAGGAATAAACAAGCATGGAATGCTTTCTTGGGGGCCTGAATTTAGTGTGAGCAGACATGAGATTGGTTTTCAGAGCATGCGCTTAAACCTTTCGAATTACGATAGGATTTTGAATCTGTTGCATTGATGGTAGGGAGCGGATGCATGATTGGACTTTGCACGAATGGTGTTAGATTTGATCGTGCGTCCCTCCCTTTCCAGAAAGCCCAGAATGTGCTTCGCGAATCCGCGGCGTCTCACGTGTTGACTAGGGGCGTTTCGTATGTCAATACGGGGACTACACGGAGAAATCGAGCGTTTTGATTTGATTTTGCATTGCGCCAATAGGGGGCCATTTTGAGCTCAGCTGTTTTAGAGAAAGAAATATGCAGGCGTCGGACTTTTGCCATCATATCGCACCCAGACGCCGGCAAAACGACGTTGACGGAAAAATTACTGCTCTATGGTGGCGCGATTCAGATGGCCGGAACCGTTAAGGCCAAGCGATCCAAGAAATTTGCTACCTCGGATTGGATGGAGATCGAAAAAAAACGAGGGATCTCTGTGACTTCATCCGTCATGAATTTTCCCTATGCGGGCTACGAGGTCAATCTGATTGATACCCCAGGCCACCAGGACTTCTCCGAAGATACCTACCGGACTTTGACCGCGGTCGATAGTGCCTTGATGCTCATCGATGCTGCCAATGGTGTCGAGGCTCAGACGAAAAAACTCTTTGAAGTCTGTGCGATGCAGGGTTCTCCTGTGATGGCCTTTATCAATAAGATGGATCGCGAAGGCCGCGACCCTTTCGCTTTAATCGAGGAAATCGAGCAGGTCTTAGGAATTCAGTGTGCCCCGATCACTTGGCCTATTGGCATGGGGGACCGGTTCGCCGGCGTCTATCATCGCTTGACGCGCGAGATTCTGCTTTATGAAAAAGGTGCTGAGAGGTCGCGCCCAGTGCCTATCAAGGAGCTTTCTCTGGACTCCCCAGAATTGATCGAGGCTGTGGGGCGCGAACTGGCCGAGACCTTTCTGGCGGAAATTTCACTCCTTGATGGAGCGGGGACCCCGTTTGATCGCGACGAGTACCTGGCTGCGAAACAGGCCCCAGTTTTCTTTGGTTCGGCTCTAAACAATTTCGGCGTTGAGCCTATGCTCCAGGCAATCTGCAACATTGCGCCCGAACCGCAGCCTCGCGATGGGTCTTTGCGGCATGTGCATCCTTCGGAAGAGAAATTTTCAGCATTTGTTTTCAAGATTCAGGCGAATATGGATCCTGCCCACCGCGACCGCGTCGCGTTCATGCGGATTTGCTCCGGGAAATTTGAGCGCGGGATGAAGGCTCATATTGTGCGCTTAGATAAAGATCAACGGCTAGGCCGGCCTACCCAGTTTATGGCGCGCGACCGCAGTCTCGTCGATGAAGCCTATGCTGGTGACATTGTGGGTATTCACGATCCTGGGGTTTTCAAGATCGGTGACACGCTGACAGAAGGTGAGAAGCTTGTGTTCCGCGGTATTCCGGTGTTTGCACCCGAGAATTTTGTTCGGGTGGTACTAAAAGATCCGCTTAAGTCGAAGCAGCTCAACAAGGCACTCGACCAGCTTTCCGAGGAAGGGGCTGTTCAGGTATTTCGGCCTATTCACAGCAACGAGCAGTTTCTTGGTGTTGTGGGTATCCTTCAGTTTGATGTTGTTGCGTTTCGTATCGAGCATGAGTACGGGGTCAAGACTGTATTTGCTGGCCTTCCGTATCGTGCGGCCCGATGGATCCATTGTGCTGATCCAAAGGCAATGGAGACTTTTCTGCGAGATCAGGGGCAGCACATTTGTAAGGATCAGCACGATAACTATTGCATCATGCTTGAGGATGAATGGCGGATCAAATTTTTGAAGGAACGTTATCCAAAGGTTGAGTACGCCCAAACTTCCGAAAGCGTAGTTGTGTAGAGTGTCAGCTCGGGATTGAGACAGGAGTGTACATCATGTACAGGCGGACCTAAATTTCTTCCTGCGTCGAAGGAACAGCGCTCAAGACAAAAAAGTTAGGCCCGAAGCATTGCTGCTTTGGGCTTACCTTTTTTTCTGTAACTCAAAGTTACCTGATCAAGCAGATCTGGTAACTTTGAAATTTCTAGCTGACTATCCGTTACCGAAGAATAATGCTGCGCAACAAGGATTGCTGAGCACCTTTCTCGGCGAACTCGTCCTTGGACAAGCGGTTTAATTCTTTCTTGGCGATGTACGCATCATAAACTTTCGAGCAAATCAAGGCGTCACGAGGAGTCTTTTGCGTGATACCTGCACTGATCTTAGCCATGATCACATTGTAAGCAACTCCGAGGTACTTTTCGTCATCCGGTTTAACGACACTGAATAGGACATCAAGGAAGTCAGGAGCCGAGTCGGTTGCGCCGGCAACTTCTAACAGGATTGCGTAGATGTTATCTTCGGTCAGTTCGCCGCCAAGTGCCTTGGCATAGTCGAGGTAAGGCTTGGCCTGAGCAATCAGGTTGTTCACCGACTCAAACTTTGATGGCGACGTTGGTCCGGTTGGATTCGTGCTGCCGTTTCCGTTGGAGGTAGCCTCGCCATTGTTTGCAACGGCATCCCCTGCATTTGTAGTCGCTCCGTTGGTGACTTCTGCATCAAGTACCGGTTCGCCAGTTCCTGCACCTAGGTATAAATTGACGAAGTACTGCTGTGCTTCGTAGACGACGCTAAGCTTGATCAGGTTGAGATCCAATTCCGGTGTCTTATTGAGCTCATCAAAGAAAGCTGCTTGGGTGCGGTTCACTGATTGCAGAAGCTTGTCTTTTTCACGAATGAACAGGTCAAGCTGAACGGTATCAGAAAGCTGCGAGTTGATGGTCTTTAGGCGCTTTAATATGCGGAAAATGGCCGTATCTGGTTTTTCCGAGACATAGTATGTGCCATCCGCATCCTGAATATAAGCCAAGTTTTCCGTGGTTTCAGGATTTGGGAAAATACGGACAAAGTCGGCTCGGTTGTATACGTCAGGCTGCAGTTCTTTGATTCGGTCGATCGCGTTTTCGCCAGTGGACATCGCGCTAAGAAGCAGAAGCGGGTACATGGTCTCAAGGTAGTCCTTTTCTTCGGAATACTGGGTTGAGTACCGGTCGCTCTGATTAAGCGAAGATAGGGCGACTCCGAATTTGGTCTTATCAACACCGTTAGCGATACGTGTTTCGAACTCTTTAAGTAAGTCACGTCGGTAGTTGGGATCATCCATCATCGAAGGAAGGAAATTATTCTGCTCCGCGGTCAACAAGGCCGGAAAACGGTAGGTTAACGCTAGGAATGCATAATTACGGATCTCACCAAGTCCTCTCGCAACCGCGTCCTTGCCCAAGATGGGAAGGGCATCCATGTCACTAAAGTTTCGTGACCAGATTTCTTCTAATCGGAGCTCTGCGTCGTCAGCTGAATACGGTATGGTCTTAAATAGGTTACCTGAAGAGGAAACATCGACATGTTGTTCATCGAGGTTTACAGCCTTAGCTAAAAAAGCCCTTGCTTCGTTACAGCTGTTGATTGTTCTGCCGCCGATTTCGCGAGTATCATTAAAGACGCTTGAACGGACTTTGGCAAATGGGACAGCGCGGAGAAATTTCCGGTCATTATTGGAAGTATCCCAAACAGAACAGTACAAATCCTCCGCGAAGGCGACTTGCTTGAGGAATTTAAACGATATGTCCGCTGCCAGTTTGTATTGTTCAAGTTCTGGAAGCTTCTCTACGAATTTTTCGAGTTCCACCGAATCCTTCGGCAGGTCCTCGACTTTAGTCTTACCAACATAGGTTTCGATCATCTTGTCGAAGTTTTGTTCGTTCTTAACGAAATAGGGATCATTCAAGCCTTTGGTCTTGAGATGCAGCAGATGACGGTACTTCGTGTAGAGCGACTGCAACGGAAGAATGGATTGCTCCCACACATAATCGCTTGGGTTGCCGAGGTTAAAGTTTTCGAACCGAGTCAGCTTAGTGGTCGTCAAATAGTTAAACCTATCGATGAACGCATAAGCCATCTGAACCGGGTTCGACCCGCGATCCCAGCGACGGCAGCTTGGATCTGAGTTTGGAATTTCATAGTCCATCAGGATATCGAGGTCCCAGCAGTATTGATAAACACGAACTTTGCTTGGGTCTTCGACGCGTTTGGCGATTGGACTGGTGTCATTTTCCTTAGCGCTATCAATGGACACTACTTTGACTTTGCCATCTTCATCGCGTTCGTTAAGTTCTACCATGTGGTAATAGCCATAGCGAATTGCAGCGACATCATATGGGCCTGGCTTTGTAGCTCGATCCTCATCATGGTCAGGGTAATCCATCACCGAAGTTGAACGGCTAACTGGAAGGCCGTTTTCGTCAGTGGCGAAATTGTTGTTGTCAGCGCTACCTTTGAAATTGTGAGTCAATCCAAGGTTGTGTCCGAATTCATGCACCAAAGTAGAGCGAAGGGTCGGCTGCAGAAGTTTCATGGCACATTCATTGAAAATTTCTGCTGGGAAATTGAGCTCCTCAAGATTGAGGTCCTTGGAGTTTTCAACAAGTTCTTTGACGTAGCTACCAAATCGTAATTCGCCACAGGTTTTTTCGATCTGATCGAAAGTGTTGGCTACAGCCGCATGGTAATCGCATTTGCTGCTCTGATTGCCAAACTCACTTGCTTTTTTTACTCGCTGATCAATAGCCGCTCGGAATTTCTCTGGCACCATGGATCGGAGTCTTTCGCGTTCAGGCATAGCCAAGAGATCTTTGGCTAGCTTGACGGTGCCAGCAAAATCGGTTGCAAATCCCAGCTTCGCAAGTGGAGTTTCATCTGCGGTAGCCGAATTTGATTGGGACGCAACTCCGATGTCGTTTACGAAGGTGTTTGGTGCAGCGGCAATCAATTGACCAAAATCAGTATTTTGGTTGCCGACACTTTTCAAGAATTGATTGGGATAATCAACGCCTTGTACCGCTTTGCCATTATAAAGACCAAGCTTGGATTTCACATAGTTTTTCAAGTCAGCATAAATGCCTTCTCGATAAGTTCTGAGATAAATGTCGTTGGTAGAAGAATAGATTTGACCTGTTCGATCGTCAGTTACGGATGGGCCATAGCCCAAGAGGCCACCGACATTGATGTTGAAGTCATAGAAGGAAATTTTGCTATAACGCACGTCCCCCGCCTTAACTCGTTTTTCCGTGTTAAGCGAGACGCGGATGGGGTTTTTTTCCCATTTTGAGCCGCGCGCGGCTTCAACAAATGCTTCGTCCCAGGCATCGATCGCGCCTTGAATAGCTGAGATAAAGCCTGGGTCGCTGGGGGTATTATCGGTCAGATAGACCTCGATTTTGTTGTCCTTTGGATACATGCGGCCAAGTGAAATGTTTTGCTCAACATTCTTTTCGGAGACAGTCAATTGGCCAGGATAGAATTTCCTTATATGTCGCCAGAAACCGAACATCTTGCGGTCAAGACTTGGATAGATTTGACCTTGGATTTTAGATGCGTCACGTGCAAAGGAGTAGTGGATAGCAATACCTTTTTGCGATTCCTTACCGTCTTCCGAATCGCTGGTTTGTGAATCAGCATTGTCCTCGGAGTTTGCAATTACGAAAGATATATAGTCGTCCGTGACTTCGAGGCGTCGCAAGCGAATACTATTTGCGTTGGCGCTGTCGAGGTTGTTGACACGACGGAAATCAAAAAGACCGAATTGGCGTTTGTCCCAGTAGACAGCGCCTGCATCTTTTTCGTCGAGGAGTTTTTCCTCAAGCATCGCATTGCTGCCTGCCTGAACCAATTGGAACTGAACCCAGCGAACCGGCAATTGAACAATGCGTGGGAGTTTTTCACCGGAAAGTCCCTTGGCTTCGTCTGGAATGTTAAGATCTACGGCGATCAAGCTGTTGCTTGTTCGTGCAAACTTAGCTTTTCCCGCAGCTAGC
>CAZOSN010000024.1:35396-36099 GCA_964582405.1 uncultured Oligoflexales bacterium
CTGAGAACCGAGACGGGTGTTAAGTGGGCCGTCAACAATCGTAGCTTCGTAAAACCATTCATTCTTGTCATCAAAAAAGCTTGCAGGAAGCAGGTTTAGTTTTTCTTCTTTTTTGAAGTAAACGACGCCAGCTAGATCTACGGTAAAGTCAGATGCATCTTTCAAGAATTCCTTGGAGATTTGCTGTCTGGTTTTAGTATCTTTGCCGCGTGAGTCTTGGATGTACTCGATGGCATATTTGGAGATTGGGTAACCTAGCAAAGGTACCTTAACTTGGTCCCCTTCGACCACGGCATAGGTCATTTCATCGCTGGGTACATCCTGCTTTGAGGCAACTTTGTAGACGATCAGGTGGTTTTCTGTAAAACCTAATTCGAGTTTGTAAGTGTATTCTTCCTTACCAAAGAAACTAAAATCAGTCAGAGTTTCGTTCGAAATCTTTGTTACGCCGATGTCTGCCTCGAAAGCCACGGCATTAAAACTGCGCAGCACGGCATTGTTGTCGCCCAGCACGAGTTCGTCGGCATCACTGGCGATACCTGGAGCCAAAGTCTTGTGCGTATGGAGATCAAAGGTTTTCCCTTTGTAGTCAGCAATGCTGTATAGATATTGGCCCTGTCCTTGTGCAAACCGCGGGGATCGCTTCTTGCTGCAGCCTTGCTGCGTCATAGACAGCATTGCTAGGCACGCTACCCCCAACACC
>CAZOSN010000025.1:0-35631 GCA_964582405.1 uncultured Oligoflexales bacterium
CGTTCCGCACGCTAAAATTTATTCACGATCTCCGCGATCATGTCTATCCGGACATTCTCGCCAGCGAAGCCTTGGCTACAGCTGCGTTTATGAACTGAACTCTTGACCTTCGCTGGTTTTTCTGATCATCCCGCAGTCCCATCAAAGCGTCCTTTATCCATGCCAAGCTTAGACGTAAAAGCGACTGGTGATCCGAAGCTTGCGGGAAGCTGGTCTTGTCGATACAATCCATGACCCTATCGCACCGGTAGAAACCTTACACAAAAAAGGGGACGCCATGAACCACGAAAGCCCTTGGTGGCTGACCGAAAGTCTTACTCCTTCCTCCGAAGGTTTGGTTTTTTCCGGTCACCTTGTTTCGGATCTTGCTCGCAGATACGGCACGCCGCTTTATATCTACAGCGCCGCTCAAGTTCGCCGCAACCTGGCCGATCTCCGGGCAGCCTTGTCAGCGACCTCAGCGCCATTTCGTATGCACTATGCGGTCAAAGCCAATCGGTTTGGCCCGCTGCTTTCTGTAATCCGGGCCGAAGGCGACTGCGGCATCGATGTGAGTTCACCGCGCGAAGCGCTTCTCGCTCGCGAGGCAGGTTTTCAGACACCCGAGATCTCTGCAACGATGAGTATGCCCTCGGCATGGGATTTTGCGGCTTTTGCCGACCTCGGACTTCATCTCAACCTCGATACCCAGTCTGCGATGCGCCGCTGGGCTCATACGCCAAATGCCACGAAAAATATCGGTATCCGCCTCGATCCTGCTGCTGTGATAGGCTATGGTGCCAATCCTAAGATGTCTTATGCCAATAGCAAGTTTGGCATTGCATTTGAGGAGGCTTTGGAAACGATCCACTATGCCGAAAGCCTCGGACTCACAGTTGATACGCTCCATTTTCACGCGGGCTGGGGCCTACAATCCAACATCGCAGAACAGTTCGCTGCAATTTTAGAAAGAGTTGCGGATCTGGCCCGCAAGGTAAAATCCGTTCGAACCATAAACGTCGGCGGTGGCCTCAGCCTCAAGCATTGTGCCGAAGATGCTCCGCTTTCGCTTTCAACATGGTCCATGCTCCTCAAGAAGCATATCGCTCCACTTGGCGTAACGATTGCATGCGAATCGGGCACCCATATCGTGGCCAGCGCCGGCATCCTGGTTATGGAAGTCAATACGGTTGAGAGCCGCCGCTCTGAATCTTGGATTGGCGTCAACGCTGGACACAATGTCAATGTCTACGCAGCTCACTACGGCATCCCCCAGGCGCTCCTCGCAACCAAAGCTCCCGAAGATCAGAGCCATCAGTACGTGGTGGCTGGGAATATCAACGAGTCAAACGATATTTTCAGCCGCCAGGCAATGCTTGCCGAAATCTCCGAAGGCGACTTCCTAGCGCTCTTTCCCGCCGGTGCCTATGGCGCCGCGATGGCGAGTGATCATTGCCTAAAAGGCCTACCCAAGGAAATCCTGGTGTAGGCTTTCATGAGAGCCGGTCTTAAAAGGCTCTCAGAAACGGTACTTTCAATTTTCTTCTCATATGCGGGCTTTGACCCGAGCAAAGTAGAACCCACCGTTGTATCCGAACGGGGCCGTCTCCCACGAGTATTTGAACGAACCACCGCGATACGATCGTACAGGATGATCATCGTTCATCTCTTCGGGGTAGACATTAAACAGATTGTTGGCACCTAGCTCAAAGACGAAAGCCTTTGCAAACTTATAACCGACCAAAAGATCGGTCAAAACACGAGCGGCATACTCCTGTTCATAGTCTTCGAACCCTGCTCCTGAAACTGCGCCGTAGCGGTTGAGGGCCAAAGTTGAGTAATATTTCTCAAATCTATGTGTCAGACTCAGGTTTGCCCGTTGCCGAGGCTGGCCTTTTTCGGTGAGCACCTTTTGTCCCTTGTCAAACACAACGTCTTTAGGAATCGCCGACGCTACATCATGCACATCCGTCACCTCGGTTTGATTCCACGACGCTCCAAGCCCGGCTTCAAGGCCATGACTTGCAAGGCTCGTCCGGTAGCCCGAAACAAAATCGACGCCGCGGGTTTTGGTATCGATGGCATTGGTAAAAAATTGCAACGATCCGACATTGGATGCCTCCAACGCATCTTTGATGGGACAGTTGCCAGCTCCTTGGCAGTCTTTTTCTGGGGTAAGGAATCCCGACAGGACAATGCGATCTTTGATATTTGTCTGATAACCATCGAGTGACCATGAAAAAGCGCCGCTCTCGTAGGTCAACCCAGCGCTAACGCTGCGCGAGGTCTCGCGCTTAAGATTTTTGACTCCCAATCGGTCTAAAACCTCGTCGTCTTCATTAGCAAGTTTGGTCTCGGTAAGTTTGCCATCCGCAAACGAGGTCATCGTCATGTTGTAGCGGCGCTGGGCCAAAGATGGAACGCGAAACCCTGTCGAACCAGTCGCGCGAGCTGCAAAATTGCGAGCGATCTCAAATCGCTGCGAAATTTTGCCTGTGGTTACCTGCCCGAGGTCCTCATGATTTTCAACCCGAGCCGCAAGCCCCGCTCGGTAGAACGAATTAAAATCTGCCTCGCCATCGACAAAGACGGCTTGAGACGTGGCCACGGCATCGACCTCGTTGGACGGCTGAAAGCCTGGGAATCCTTGCATGCCGGCTGCAGCTTGAGTTTCACCCTTTTGCCGATCGGCAATAAAAAGTGTCGGATCATTGGCTGCGCCGTATGCGTAGGAGACAAAATCACCCGCGCGGATCTGATAGCTATCCTTGCGATTTTCGCCGCCAAAGGCCAAATGAAGCGCAGTTCCAGGTAATTTGAAATCGGAATTGACCGTTAGATTAGTCGTAACCTCGCTGGCTGCAAGAATACCGTTTTTGGAAGTCACAGGCGATTGATCGCCAAACGACACGTTGTGACTCTTGAGTGAACTGAACTCGATTTCGTTGGAGCCATAGATCGTGCTTAGATCAACATTGGCATGATGCGCAAAATCATGGCGGTAGCCAAGGCTCCATGCACGGTCGTTGATCTCGGTCCCCAGGATAGGCAAAAGCCCATCCGGATAGTAACTCGGCATCACGCGCGAATCATCCGGCTTGCGGTAGAACCCGGCTGATTCGGTTTTTCGCCGGGCGGCCGAGGCCAGTCCGTAAGCATTGCCGTGGACACCGATCGGAACTTCGCCATGCGCGGTTATGTATAAATCCTGGGCCTTGGCATCACCGATCTCCATGGTTTTGCGTCCCTGCTCCGCGTCAACTTCGGCGCGGTTGGTTGGTTCACGATCGCGGTACTCAAGGGTAATGTTTGCAAAGCCGTCGCCTAAACTCACCCCCTGATTGATGCTGGTGGAAACGCGCTGGCCATCACCTTCATAGGTCTTGCCGCCCTCTTGAACGACCTGAGTTTCGTTTCTCTGGTCCTTTAAGACCACGTTGATGACCCCTGCGATTGCATCCGAGCCGTATTGGGCGGCCGCACCATCGCGCAATACTTCGATCCTACTGATCGATCCCACAGGGATTGAATTGATATCGGTGCCTGATGACCCGCGCCCGACGGTTTGCTGCACGTTGACCAGCGCCTGCGGATGCCACCTCTTGCCATTGACCAACACCAGCACCTGATCGGGCCCAAGACCACGCAGAGTTGCTGGTCTGACCGCGTCGGTGCCATCGCTGACGGTGGTGGAAGAGAAATTAAATGACGGCGCAAGTTTCTGAATCACTCGCCCCAATTCGGACTCTCCCGTATTTTCGATATCAGCATCGGAATAGACATCGACCGGCGCCGACACGTCGGTCTTGCTCCGGCCTGCTACCCGACTCCCAACAACATGCATGGTCTCGTCGCCGCGAACTCGACCGCTCGGCGCAATCTTGTCTGTTGAAAGGCCTTGAGCCCCGGATTCACCATCAGCTTGGGCTTGGGCGCCGTAGCTCAAAAAAACGGCGAACGCAGCAACGAACTTGAATGATCTCGGAGAGATGGCGAGTCTCGGGGTATAGCTTGGAATATAACTTGGAATATAACTTGGAATATAACTTGGAATATAAAAAGAGCGCTCCATCGGATTCCAACCTGTCATCATACAAACCTCGGTAAAGGAAAAATAACGAGCGCCATCTTTTACACCCTCGGGATCAAAATGGCGAGCGCCTTTTCAAAAGCATGCCGATCAGCGAGGGTGATTTTGTAATGAAGTGGTGCAAACCCAGCTTGACTCGCAATATAATCGCTTTAGCCGAGTTCATGGGTTGCAATCGAGGTCGAGCTTAGCTTAAATGTCAGGGTTTTTGCCACACAGAGAGGGACTACCATGGAATACCGTAAATTGGGGCGATCGGGACTCAAAGTCAGCTCGTTGTCGTTTGGATCTTGGGTGACATTTCACAATCAGGTCGATATCCGGAAAGCCAAGGAACTCATGAGCTGTGCGTTTGAGGCGGGGGTAAATTTTTTTGACAATGCCGAGACCTATGCCGACGGCGAATCCGAGAAAATTATGGGCGAGGTGCTCAAACAACTTGGATGGAACCGCGATACTTTTATTGTTTCAAGCAAGGTGTACTGGGGCGGCAATCTTCCAACCCAGCGCGGGCTAAGCCGGAAGCATGTGGTGGATGCTTGCCATGCTGCGTTGCGACGCCTTCAAATCGACTACCTCGACCTTTATTTCTGCCATCGACCTGACCAGACGACCCCAATCGAAGAAACGGTTTGGGTCATGAATGATTTGATTCGGCAAGGCAAGGTCCTCTATTGGGGAACATCCGAATGGAGTGCGGAAGAAATCCGAGAAGCTTACGGTGTCGCTCAGCGCGACCACCTGATTGGGCCTACAATGGAACAGCCTCAGTACAATCTGTTTTGCAGAGATCGCGTCGAGGCGGAGTACCGCAGGCTTTTCGACACGGTGGGGCTCGGTACCACAATCTGGTCGCCGCTGGCCTCCGGGGTGTTGGCCGGACGCTACAAGGAGGGAGTACCTTCTGACAGCCGCCTGGCCCTACCAGGCTATGAGTGGCTGCGAAACAAGGTCTTTGCATCGGATATTGCTAAGGCGAACCTCGAAAAAGTCAATCTACTTGCTAACCTCGCAAAAGAAATTGGTTTGACTCAATCTCAGCTTGCCATAGCCTGGTGCTTGAAGAATCCAGACGTAAGCACGGTGATTCTTGGGGCCTCCAAAGTCGCCCAGCTCAAGGAGAACCTCCAGTCTTTGGAGGTCGTGCACCTTTTAACCCCTGAGGTGATGGCAAAAATTGAGTCGATCGTGTGCAACAAGCCAAAGCCAGCGCCCGTCTACTAACTGAAGCTAAGGGGTTGCCGCATGAGGCACAACGTCGGCTAAGTGCACAAACCGATACCCAGCCTTCTGGTATTGGACAAAAGCCTGTTTGAAAGCTGCACCTGATTGCCATTTTGGGTGATTCAGGTGCATCAGAATAATCGAGCCCGGCTTAATGTTATTTAGCCGCCGTACGATCGCCGATTGATTGTTGGGAAAGGCAGCGTCTCCGGATAGGACATTAAAGCCCACGGCATGGTGCCCGAGGGCTTCAATCAACGCTAGCGCTCGGTTGTCGTAAAATGCGGTCCCCGACCGATAAAACTTCGGCTTTTTACCGGTGATGCTCTCGAGCAACGTGGCGTTGCGCGTAACCTCGTCGTACAGCTCGTCTAGACTAGCTGTACTCTTAATCCCATAGACCTGCCGGTAACGGCTGGCCGCCGGCCGATGATCAAAACCATGGTTTTCAATGGCAAACTGAGGGTAAGCTGCAATCTTTGCAAGAATCTCTCGGTTCGCCCGAGCCCAGCGACCTGACACAAACAAAGTCGCCTTGATATTGTTGCTAACTAAGAATTCAAAGAAATCTGAGTCAAAGCCATGGACTCCAAACCCATCGCATAGATCGAGGGTCAGCACAGCCTCTTTTTTTTCGGTATCCCAGGACTGGATAACGCCAGGAAGATTTTCCCCAAAATCTGGATTGGCCACCCGCATCGCGGCCTGGATCAATTCTTGTTTCGTATCTGCCCAAGTCACAGAGCTAATGCCTGCAAGCAGAATTACGGCGAGGGCGAATTTGGTCGGCATCGGAAATTCCCCAATAATCTAAGTAAAAGTACAAACTACATTTCGGACCAAATATGGAGAAATTGACGAGAAATTTAAAAAATCTAATGTTTTTAACTTATTAAATAACGACTCAAGCAAGCACCTACAGGTCGATCGAGAGGCCCCGTGCCTGTAAAAAAAACCCGATCGTCTAATGGCTGGACATCAGCTAGAGCATAACCCACTACAACTACTAAATTTTTTATTTGGAATACTCTTTGCTTTTCCATGTTTGGCGGAAGCTGTTTTGAGAAACGCAATTGAGATGTGATGGAGTTAGTAATGCGAACATTGATCAGAAATCTGGTGACGAGGATTGGGCTTGCAGCTCTGTTTATTTCACCCGCGATGCCAAGCATGGCAGAATCTCACTGGCTAATTTACAGCAACAAGTCGAGCACTGAGAAAAACTTCTTTGTTAGCCAAGGAATCGAAGGTGAATACGGCGGCTACCGTCTTATTCAATCAGGTCAAGAAGCCAACGATGTGAATTCGCAGATATGGCGCGGCTATGGCCTTCGCAATAGCGTCGGTGTCGAGGTGATGAAATTTATCCAATTTTCCGTATCTCATACCTTCCTCAATATGCGCGCCAAAGCCGATTCACGAGATAACCTGTCGGGTTCGCGTCTGACGGGAGAGGGTCGGTTTGTTTTCGCGTCTCCTATCGGCAATTTGGAATTGGGTGGCGGCATGATCGGAGCGCGCTATGATTACCGCGACCTCACCTCGAGTTCGGATTTTCTAGGCAGCGGCTACTACTATTCGCTTGGCGTCGACTATTTCTTGAGTTCACGATTGTCGTTTTATATCCATGGCAAATCTTTCCGAGAGAATATGGTTCGTTCAGGCGGCGGTAGCGGCATTGAAAATATCAAGAGCGAAACCAATGCCTTGAGCTCGGGATTTAACATCTGGCTCTAAACTATTCGATCCAAATAAAGAGGGATGAACCCCAAGTTTTGATGTATACTGAGGCCTTCGAGCCCAGTCATATCTCTCAACAAGGGTTGCCGTGCATCACTCTCAGTTAAAAATAAAACACCTTGGAATCGATACCTACAAAGATCCGATCATCTATATGCGGCGAGATTGCCATGTGTGTACATCGGAAGGATTCGAGGTTCATGCCCGTATCCGCGTAACAACGGCCCAAAAGTCTATCATTGCGACCCTCAATATCATCGACAACCGTGTGCTCGACCCCGGAGAGGCAAGCCTATCAAATTACGCAGCGGATCTCCTGGGCGTAAAAGAAGGAGATTTGATCACGGTCTCCCATGCAAAGACGATCGGCTCACTTAGCTCCGTTCGTGCCAAGATTTACGGTCATAGCTTAAATAAAGATCAGATCTACGAAATCGTTTCGGATATTACCCATGGCAGGTATTCGGACATCCATATCGCAGCCTTTCTAACCGCCTGCGCGGGTGGTCGCATGACTCAGCAAGAGATCTCCGATCTTACCCAGGCTATGGTATCCCAAGGCGATCGGCTGAGCTGGCATTCAAAGATGGTTGTTGACAAGCACTGCGTCGGTGGTATTCCGGGCAACCGCACCACACCCATAGTGGTCGCTATCGTGGCTGCCTATGGGCTAACGATGCCCAAGACATCCTCCCGAGCCATAACCTCCCCTGCGGGCACGGCCGACACGATGGAGGTGCTCGCTCCGGTAGAACTGTCGGTTTCAGCCATGAAGGACGTCGTCGGCAAAGAAAATGGTTGTGTGGTTTGGGGTGGGGCAGTATCGCTGAGCCCGGCCGATGACATACTGATTCGGGTCGAAAAGGCTCTAGAACTCGATAGCGAAGGGCAACTTGTCGCCTCGGTTTTGTCCAAAAAAATCGCCGCGGGATCGACCCATGTCCTGATCGATATTCCGATAGGACCCACCGCCAAGGTGCGATCACAAGAGATGGCCGAGACACTGGCTTCCTACCTCACCACCGTGGCGGACCTGCTTGGCATCACCACGAAGGTCATATTCAGTGACGGCAGCGAACCGATCGGCCGCGGCGTAGGTCCGGCGCTAGAAGCCAGGGATGTCATGGCAATCCTTAGCAATGCCCCAGACGCCCCCCAAGATCTCCGCCATCGGGCCCTGACAATTGCAGGACAAATCATCGAATTTGCCCCAGAGGTACCGCAAGGTCAGGGCGCGATCATCGCTGACCAAATTCTTTCTTCAGGTCAGGCACTAACGAAATTCAAGGCAATCTGTGATGCCCAGGGAGGACTGAGAGCCATCCCCACGGCTCCTTATACGCGCCCCTATCCAGCTTCTGAATCAGGGATCGTCACGCTCATCGATAACCGCCGCATAGCATTGATCGCAAAACTTGCCGGTGCCCCGAATGACAAGGTTGCAGGTCTCGACCTGCACAAAAAAGTCGGAGACCGCGTGGAAAAAGGGGAACCTCTCTTCACAGTCCATTCAGCCTCTCCTGGTGAGCTGGCCTATGCCTTTGGTTACCTTAGTGAGGGCAACCATATCGTGACGATTCATAGCGAGGGATCATCGTGAAACCCATTCTGTTTGCCTTCCCTGGATTTGAATCGCTTGCGGATTTGATCGCGTCACGCCAAGGCTACGATCGGGGTGATGTCCTCATACGGCATTTTCCCGATGGAGAATCACTTGTTCAATTGAATTCCAGCGTTCAAGGCCTCAGAACCATCGTCGTCTGCGGGCTGGACCAACCCGATACCAAAATCATGGCCCTGATGTTCTTTGCAAGCCTCGCTCGCGAATATGGCGCAACCTCGGTCGATCTCATTGCCCCTTACCTGGGTTACATGCGCCAAGACAAACGTTTTCATCCCGGTGAAGCGGTCACATCAGAGATCTTCGCGCGCTTCCTATCGCAGTTGGTCGATAGCCTGGTCACCGTCGATCCGCACCTGCATCGGCACAAAGCCATGGGAGAAATCTATTCAATCCCGACGCGCGTGATTCATGCTTCGCGGGCTATTGCCCAATGGATAAAGTCCCATGTCTCCTCCCCCGTCTTAATCGGTCCGGATGAAGAGAGCGAACAATGGGTAAAAGACGTTGCTCAAAAAGCCGATGCTCCCTTCTTAGTCTTAAGAAAAATCAGACACGGAGACCGCGATGTCGAAGTCTCCGTACCGGAAGTGGGCCGATTCCTTCACCACACTCCTATCTTGGTGGATGACATCATCTCAACCGCGAGGACCATGATCGAAACCACGCAGCACTTAGAAAATTCCGGTATGAAAAAAGCAATCTGTATCGGCGTTCACGGAGTATTTGCCGGCGATGCACTCTCAAAACTACAGGCCGCTCATGTTGATCGGATTGTCACCTGCAATACCATTCAGCATCAAACCAACGAAATAGATCTCAGCTCGGAATTTACGCTGCCTCAGCGTTAAGCGACCTTTATTCCTACTCGGACCCGTAAAAAAGCCTTTGGGTTATCCCATGCCGCAACATTCAATTTATACCGAATTAACTCCTTCACCACCCTATTGCTCGTAAAACGAGTGAGCAACCAGCTGAAGCGCCTCTTTGAGTTCAGCATCAATGCTTTTATGAAAAACCCACTGTCCGAGCCGCTTTTTGATGGCCTCTAGCCACGACGATTCCGAACTCATCTCTTTGAGAACATCGAATAGACGACGATGATCTTCGGCACTCAAGGAAGCGCATGCCAAACAGCGGCTATCTAATTCCCGCTTGAGCCGGACTATTTCCTGCAAATCTTGCCAATAGCCTGCGGGATCAATTTCGCTCAAGGACCCTAGACTTGCCAATTCGTCGTTAAGCTTATTCAGACCATTTCTTGCTTCGGATAAAGCTTCGAGTCGACTCCGGATTGTCTGAGCCGTATCTGATCCATTGAGCGGACGATTCTTATATTCACTAAGAACCAGCCGCGCGCGGATAAGGGCGTTCGGCGCTTTGATATTGCGGTAGATCGCTATCCGATCTTCAGCTAGGACGATATGCTCCAGTGACAGCAACTTTTGCAATTTGAATCGCTTATCAAGCAGCTCTTCCTGGCGATGGCGGGCAATCGACGGGTTAAATTGCTGAGTCGGCCCATCGTGAAAATTTGCCAAGAGCGCCTTTTGGATCGACGAAAGGGCCGATTCGAGATCGTTAAAGTATGCATCTATTTGTTCTGCCGAACTTTGGGCCGAAATGCGGCTATCCTCGGAACTACTTTTTTGGGAAGAAGAAATTGATCCATGACGAAAGATCGCTTCGTTTGCTTCGTCTAGTGCGGCTTCAAATAGGGGACTGCTCGATGTGACGGAAAGTCTTGGTGTCCCTATGGATTGTTCAGGTTGACAAGACGCTAACTCGCGAAGTCCTCCACGCTTTAATCTTGGTGGGGAAAGGGGGGTCTCTGTCAAGATCTGTTTCAACAAACCTATCCCATCAAGGCCGTTGTCGCGGACAAAGTCGCGCAGCACTGTCGCCATAAGCCTTTGATTGTCGTACAGGATATCCGCGAAATCCTCGACACTTTGTCCCCTGATGGGGAATTCATCAAGGCAATCCTCCGCGTCATCAAAGTCAAGAAGACCAAATTGCTGAAGCTTAGTAAAGCGGGACAATGCCTGGTTGAAGCTATCATAGAGTTCCTTTGCTTTGTCCCGGTCCAGACCCGTGACATTAAGAAACGGAGCCATTCGTGCGCGGTTTTTCTTGTCATCAACATCGTCAGAATCATGCGGCTGTATAAAAAGAGGGCTGCCAACATAACCTCTATAGATTTCAATGAGTCGCTTAAAGGAATAGACGTCAAATTTTAGACTTGCGTTAAGCACAAGGGAGCTGCCGTCACCACGGCGAGAGTATTTGCGAATCTTGGTGCCTAGGGCGCGATTTAATCTGTTCACACCTCGGCCGTTAGCGTGGAAATCATGGCTCGAGTCCAGCGCCATCTCATAGTCAATGGTCAGTCCATCAAAAACCTTGCGCCTTGTGTGATCTGGACATTCAACCAGCGAATGCTGAAGGGTGCAGCTTGTGGTATTCTTCTCGCCCCCATGGATCATGGTATCGTATTTGGTGTAAAGCTCAGTTCTATCGATAACGGAAACAGTTCTCCCATCGGTGACCATCGTTCGGCTTAGATTGTCTCCCTGATGCCAGGCTTCGCTTCGCGATTCAACCCAAGGTAGAATTAAATAAGCACCCACACCTACGTCGGTTATTTTCGCCTGATGATGAACGCTAAATTCACGACTCACGCCTCGAGGAAGCTTTGCATTGTCGTCTAGAAATCCGAGACGAAACGATTCTTCTTTTGTTAGTTCCGCGTGGGATAAGCGTTCCCGTCTTCCGGGAAGCTGTCCATCCAGCGCGCTCTGCAACGCAATCTGAGCCTCCGTGGGTTGACCAGGAAAGGCGGGATCGTCATTGATATCGAAAATAAATTTCTCCGCAAGAGCGTTCGCCGAGGTGTGGGATGCGGACGCAATGCCAACGATCGCATTCAAAATCGTGGCAACTCCATGACTCTTCAGTGGGACGGCCAAAAGTTCAATCCGACCATTGGTGAGTTTCTTGAGAGAGATATCGTACCGCGTGAACCGGTTCATCAAAAGGCCGCCAATAGCTGGACCCAATCCAAATTGCAAACCACCTTCCGTAGAGCGGTCAACAGTAAACTGCAGCTCTGCCCCCTCTTCTAGGTCACTCAAGTACCGCAGGGTAATATCCTCTGGCTTAGGAACAGCAAGCAGATTATGCCCCAACTGCTTAAGCGCTGAAAATCTACCCATAAGACGCCGCCAGTAGGCATCTTTGGATTCTAGCTTGTTGCGCCCCTCGCCACAGGACACCCATCGACGGATACGAATGTTGGAGGCGATACACGAGGCCGCATGAAAGCCGATCAAATTCTGACTTAGAGTCAGCCTTCCATAGAGACTCGCGGTTGAGCTGCTTTCCATTTGCACCATGGGAGGATCTTTCTCCGTCCCTGGCCTTTCCTTTAGAATCCGAAGCTTTGTGTCCGCATCGACGCAGGAGTAAAGCGAACCGGTCGTCTGATTCCATCCCGCAGAAACCCCTGCCCCAAAACTCGTGGAATCAAACGTAAGCTTGCCAGCCGCAGCATAATCATTGCCGCTGCGGTCAGTACCGCTAAGCCCCGCCGCAGCCACCAAAAACCTGCCGCCATTCCAAAACGAAAACTTTGTATCTTGATTCTGCCCCTGGTGAGTCAGTGAGCCGGAAAATCCTGTTTGCTCAACGGAGAGTGCACTAGTAATGGCTCGATCCTGTGCTATCGCGCCAGTCCCCGCAGCCGTAATACCCATCGCATAGGGAACGATTCCAAAACCACTAGTGCCATCCGGTGCCACATGAGGGCCCACACCTCCATCAGGTGCTCGCCAAAGACCGGCGCTGAGAACATTACTCGCAAAGGTCCTGCCCATCTCACGCCCGGCGCTCTGCGCTTGAGATAGGCCCTTTGCGGCAATATCGCCTGCAGAATCGGGCCTTGTTATAGAAATTCGGATCTTTTTTGCGCCGGACCGGATTGAACGCGTCGGCCTATCTCGCTTTCGTCGGGAGCGATCGCGGGTAGATTGACTCGCCTCACTATGACGACTATGAGGCTGACCTTCCAACAGAATTTCAGAGGCACGACGGCTAAGCGGAGGCGAATGCGGCCGGATATCATGACCGGTGGCCGTATCAACGGTACCCGAGGTAATCGTCGTAAGGCTCATGGTGTGAAAACCTACTGTATTTATTGAAATATCAGGCAAAACGCCAGATCTGCAGCTGTCATTTTAGCCTATCTCCAGCCCTGATATCAACTTATTTTTGTTTATTTTGACCGTACAGCATCAAGCTTAAGAAGGCTCAATTTTATAGAGTGGCATTGCGCTCTACGGCAGAAATGTGTGCCAATGTTCAGATTGGGAATCGCCTTAAGATCGTAAGCAACGAAGACCATAGCGAAGCTTATGCACTCTTTACTCGATTCGCGCAGACACTCACGAAACTCGTCGTTTCGGTGGGAAGCCGTGATTTGGCTCGGTAGCGGGATCGGGATCGCTGTTTACGGAAAGCGTGGGTACGTGTCAGGTTTGCAGCAAAATGGTCGAGGATAGTCAGGGATTAATGCGCATTAAATATCGCCCCCTTGGTCAACCCATCGGCACTTATCGCCAAAGAATCAAGGTTGTCGGGATCACTGCCCTCGATATTGAGTGGATTAGGAAGGTACTGTGTGTTGGTCTTCAAATTCTTGATCTCTGCCTGAACGAGCTGCATTGCTTTGGCGAGTCGCGACCTATTATGCACAAAAGTGTCGCTAAAGGCTGACATAGTAAAGACCTGAGGTGCTCGGGTTTGTGCACTGGAATTCGCCTTGGCAAGCTTGGTAAAAATCGCCTTGAGATCATTGGCGTTTACATAGTCTATGGCTCCACCGGTCTGCGGCACATAGGTGATCGGGCTCGATTTTTCTCGGAAAACAGGCGTTTCGCTGCTGATCTTGCCCCATCGATCTTTCACGTAGCTATAGACCGGAAAACCCTCCAGCCGGTTTTTAACATGGTCGGGTGGAATTGCGTTGAAACTGTAGTGAAATTGATGCGACTCGAGAATCTGTGCGAGTTTTTCACTCGAATTCCAGTCGTGGCTCATGAAAGCTTGAATCTTCGTTCCAAGCGTGGATTCCAAAGTTACTTTGCCAAAGTCGATCATTTGATTTAGCTCGCCTTCGTTAAATGATTCAAGTGAAACCGAGCGTGCGCATACTTCGGTGCAATCGGATTCCCCTCCCCACAAATTGGGACTATAGCGCAAGGCGATACCTAGCTTTCCGAGCATCGCCTCATGTGGCATGAGATACATGGCATACTGATCTTGAGGTTGGACAACGCTTTTGATTAGTTCGAGATTCTTGGTCTTGTCATCACCTATGAAATAGACTGGATTGACAAAATGAATCATTGAAACCTCAGCAAATTTCTTGCGAAATTCCCTGATCGCGTCTAAATTTGGGCCGGTCAGGGGATTGCCAGTCCAGATCAAGTTGACATTCATATAGTGCGGACTGTTAGTCGCTGGCGACGAAGGCATTCCAGGCGATGCCCAAAGCTCGGAACTTCCTCCCCAGGTTCCGTGCAAGTAGTAGTGCCGACCGAGCATCACAAGGTATAGGCCTAGGACGAAAGAAAGACGGCTCACTGAAAAGTTGCTTTTGCGGTGCTGCATGGGTTTTATCTTTCAATGTTGTTTGCGAAAATAAAACGGTAGAAATATGGGCACTAGAAACCACAGGCTCAGACTAAATTGATGAGAATCTCCCAAAATCGCGCCACACAAAGCCTTTTCCTTGCGCTCGGAGGTTTGGGGAGGGGCGAGGCGATTTCCAAAATCACCGATGCTGCAACTCATATCGCTTATCAACGACCCAAGACCCCGATCGACAGCCCGCGCATAAATCACTTCGCAATTTTGGCGATTCGATAGCCTCTCATCTGCGATCAATAGACTTCGAACAAAATCTAAGTAACCGCTGGTCGGTGCAAGCAGATCGATAGCATATAGGCTCAGTTTGACGACATCGTTCCTGTCGATGTTGCCGACCCTGGTAAGGTCCCAAAGCATC
The DNA here is from genome assembly GCA_964582405.1 of uncultured Oligoflexales bacterium. Classification (GTDB taxonomy): domain Bacteria; phylum Bdellovibrionota_B; class Oligoflexia; order Oligoflexales; family Oligoflexaceae; genus CAZOSN01. Next base: position 14,722 of record CAZOSN010000025.1, read on the forward strand.
CCAGAGATAAATTGGCTGCGTCTATGAGTATCAAAGGGGAGGTCTCTGCCACCCAAGCGAAAACTGTTCTCTGCCGTGCGCAAATATGCCTTTGTCGAGCAGTACGGGCTACCTTCAACGCAAACGGTCTCACCCAGCTTCGCATTGCCAGTTCGGGCGAAGGTGAAAAAATCCGCGAGCCCTTCGTGCAGCACGGACGCTTCACTCGATGGCGAGGTCGGACGAAGAGTTTTGTAAATGATATGATGTGCTAGTTCATGGCTTACAACATCAGAATCAGTCACCAGGTTTTGCAGATTGACGCCATCTCCATCGCCAATAAATATCGTAGCCAATCCTGCTTTGGGGCTATTGGGTCTGTATTCAGCGTTATTGGTATCAGTCAGGGGCACAAGACGAATCGCCGAAGGGCCAAAGTCGGTATACCCTTGGCTCTCAAACCAGGCCAAAGTCCGCACTGCGTTCGTAAAAATCGAGGTCTGTCCAAATTCTGAGCTATTGGGTGCGAATTGAAAATCAAATTCTGGGCTCACAGACAGGGGTTTGTCCTGCGAAACAGCGACATAGAAATGGCTGTTAGCCAGGTATCCCGTCTCTGCCAGGCCAGGCAGCTCAAAGTTCTCAAGCTCTTTATCAAGGTTATTGTTGGGGAAAACCTTGGCATGTCCAGTGGCTTCGAAAAAGTGCGGCCAAAGGCCGTAAATGGCGCTATCCGATGCAAGCGCCTCAAATTCTCTCGAGTTAACCTTGACCAAAAAGTTCCAGGTGGCAATAAGCTCACCCTTTCGGCTCACAAGGCACTTGCTTTGAGAAGTAAGAACGAGATTTCCCGGGTAGCCCGCCTCTCCTAAGGCCTCTTCGACAACAGCTCGCGCTTCCTCGGGATTTGGCCAAAAGCTTGGAATCGGTCCAGTAAGTTCGCTCGGTATTTCACCTAAGAGATAATAACGTTCTTGATCCTGCCATGTATGAGCTCGCGCCTGAAATTCACATAACGGTATGCCGTCGATGGCAAATTTTATATCAACCGAGTCAGCGTGGCTAAATGAGCCATGAGTGATCTTGGTGGCTTGAAATTTGATCGAGCTGAACTGGTCAAAGTGTAGCCCTAATTCATCATGCCATGACCGCGGATTTACATTAAGAGCCGACGGCCTAGCAGCGAAACCATGAGCTATCGATTGACTGGGAACTTTGGGAAAAGTGACGAGCTGATCAAAGCTCTTGCCCCATGCGGTGGCAGCCATTCCTAGCGCCATGAGGTTGCAGGCGAATTTCATCCTCGGGGTATCCTTCCAATGGTTACTTCTTGCCTATCGTCGGCACCCTGGAATGGCTTTAATCCTGCAAGATAAACTCTAAACATTTCAGTATCTTGACATACAAAATAGGCCTAGAGGCCCTCACTTTTTGCTGGGGTTCTCGATTGGCGTCCTATCTATCCATATTGTCTAAGGCTTCAGGTTTGACCGGTAGAAATCGCGGGCGATCTCGACAAACTCGGGGTTGATGTCATCGACTTCCCAACCCCTCATCAGATTAATGAAATTTTTACCGTTTAATGAATCCTTATCGACTTTGAGTTTGTTGAGGGCAAAATTCGCGAGATCACGTCCATAGGTCTCCAAGAATCTGCCAAACGCCGCACGCTCGCCCGCCGTGTTTGGCTCGGCTCCCGTCCACTTGTGGTTAAACTCGCGGTTCAAATCTTCGATTTGCTTGTCTGAGATTGACCGCAGGAACCTGAACAGATCGACGTCGGAGTCAAATTTAGACCCGACATGGAGGATATGAGCGACAAGCGTCGGCAGTGTCAGCAGTTCCATTTGGGTGGTGGGCGTCGATGGCCTGGCTGAGATTTTCTCTTCGCGAGATGGGATCTTGAGGTCCCAGATTATTGGGCAGGCAGGCGATGGCCTTCGGCGTTCCTTGCATTTGGACAAGGGTAACATCGCTCAGCATGCTTTCCTGGAGAGCAGCGTGATCAATTGCAATCGGGTTCCCACTAGCGGTCTCGATGATCCAAGAACCCGTATCGCGATCCGCTTGGATGGAGTTCGGTTTCGGCTCGTTAGGGCTAATGGAATCCGCGGTTTTAATGTTGGTCGCGTTTTCTTCGGGATTAGCTATTTTAGGCGATTTTTTGGTCGGAGATGGGTCCGCTGTGGAATGATCTCGTTGCTGCTTGCGCGTTTTGTCGCGCCCCAGAAGCAGCTGAGTTTGGTTGGCGCTCCTTTGCATGGGAATGTAAAACTTAGACCATTCAAACTCTTCGAGATTTTCAATGGCCTTGGAACCCACGACCGATTGGTCGAAAGCCTCCTGAGAGGGTTTGGCTTTGGGAATGCAGGCAACCAAGGCGAGCAGGACGATTACGGCTATGGCAACGCACCACTCGTCCTGATTTTGGTAGACCCTCTGCCGAACGCCGCGTGTTGGGTCATGTAGTCCCATCCAGATTTCCCTTATCGGTTGTTCGTAAGGTCGATTTCGGATGGAAAAGGTCATTACTTTAGGAGTTTTCGCAAACGGCGAGCCTTTTGGCGCGTTCTAGGAGGCAGGGGGGCGCTTTGCGCCCCAGGCGTAACTTTTACGTGCCTAGCCGCGAAGCGGCGGTGCCCGCGCGGCGGCGGATTCGCTGCGCCGCTTGACTGCGCACGCCTAGCTGTTTGCCGCTATCGGTATGCTGGTGCTGAATGCTGCCTGCGGGACGCTGGGTGCCGACTGCGGCATGCGGTGGCGGCTAACCTTTGCCCCGAGCCTTTTTAAACAGGCTTTTAAGGAGACACTTCATGCTTATCCGGTACAGGATAGGATTCGTATTGATGATCTTGGATTTTACAACCGGTGAGCCAATTTAAATATTCCGGAGACAAAAGGAATGGATCTCGACTTGGCAGAGCGCCTCTCAGCGTTCAATCTACTGGTCCCTACTTACTCGCAAGCGATAATATATATTATATATAATCTATAGTGAACAAGATCAAGATCGAGATAGAGCGCAGCAAGAAATCATAAGCTCATAGGACAAATCGAAACCTACATTTCCTTCTTCGCCGAACCGAACAAATTCATCGCCAGATCAGTCATAACCTTGGCACCCACAGGAATAGCAACCTTAGCATCGGGTGCGAACATCGGAGAGTGATTGGGCGGAAGCTCTTCGCCCCGCGCCAGCCGGCCAGGCTCACCACCGCCAAGCCAAAAAATTAGGCTCGGGATTTTGGGTTCGGTGAGTCCATAAAAGCTGAAATCTTCACTCATCATGACAGGCATCGCCTGGTGGACATGCTCTTTGCCAAGGCTTTGCATGGCGACGTTTTGAAAGGTCGCCGTCAGGCCAGGATCGTTGTAGGTTGCTGGCACCGGCTCCTCAGCGGCCTCAACCTTGGGCATGAGAGTCTCAGGCAAACCGGCTGCAACCGCCAGCCCTGTCGCGATGCGCTTGATGCTCGCCAAGATCTGCGCCCGGACCTCAGGCTTGTAGGATCGGACCGTAAGCTGCAATTTAACGCTGGCCGGAATGATGTTGTGCTTGAAGCCACCGTGAATCGAGCCTACCGTAACCACGGCCGGATCGGTCGGGTTGAGCTCGCGGCTTACGATCGTTTGCAGCGCCGTGACGATTTCAGCCGCAAGCACGATTGGATCTTTGGTCTTCTGCGGTTCGGCCCCTCCGGCTTTGCCGCAGTCGATACAGCCGCCGGAGCCAATGAATGGTACGGAAGGAGCGACTGGCCGACGCAACCTTTTGAAACATCTGGTATCCGCAAGATTTTGGGAGAGGAAGCGCGAATTTCGATGCTGGAATACGAAAAAGAGTATGCCGAGCGCACTACCCGCAAAGGCTGGTTCGACTGGTTGTGCTAACCTTTGCCTGGTTTAACATCAGTCGATGGGTCTAAGCGTACAATCATCATCGCACGCACCACGGTCTTGGCGGCTTTCTTGTCGTGCGCCTTACGGCGCACGAGACGTGGAGTAAGCGGCATTCCGCCTACTCCACAATGGTTCTGCTACGGCTTGGTACAGAACGCACTCGCATCTTCAAATCTGGCAATCAAATCAGCTGGCGCGGCACCCTCGACTTTGGTTAAATCCCAGTCTTGGTTCCAACCGCCGGAGCTTCCAAAGCGATATTTGCCATCCATCGCTATGGCGCTAGTGCCTTTTTTCTCAAAAATAAACTCCACATCACCATTGTTGGCGCTGCGATCCTCCTCACACCACCACCCCTTGATCGTGTTGGTAGCTTCATCCCAGGTTCCGGTAACTGTTCCTTTGCGGTAAGCGTATGCAGCCTTAAAAGTCGTACCTTCAAATTTGATCGCCATATCACCCCATTTGGGATCGTTATAATAGCCTTCGATGGATGCGCTATCGGTAGATTTGATCCTTCCTGCGACTGCATCTTTTTCACTTGGACATGTATCGGGATAAATACCCACCGGCCACCATTCGGTGCCTGGAGTGGTGAATTTATGGGTTGCCGAATATTTTTTGACAACATCGACGCCATTTTCTTTTACCACCATCGTTGTATCGACCGTGGCATTTATTTCTCCCGAACCGGCATAGTATTGGACCTTAACTTTGTAGCAATAGTTGCTAACGTCTGCGACCGAGGAGTCTTCTGTAATGTTTTCTGGGCCAAAACCCACGACATTATCCACATCATGCTGCAAGGTGACGCCTTTTTGTCTTGTCCAGTTGGCTTCGTCCACCAAAGCGTTTTCTGGGTCTGAGGTTAGTTTTGCTTTGTCGTATTTGTAAGCATGCAGAGCAAGATCACCATAAGTTGACCATGTGAGGGTGGTTATAAAACGGCGGTCTGGGAGAGCGTTTTCGCAGGAACGATCCCCTACGATCAGAGTCTTAGAGGAATTCGTAGAGGTGACCTTGCCGTCATCGGCTTTGGTTGCGGTTTTTGCAAGGAATACTTTGTAGTACTTGCTCGGGGGAACAAATTTGTAGGTAATGGTTTTGCCGTTGGGGACTGTAGGATATACGTAGGTTTTTGCAGAAGCTTTGGCCGCTGTGCAGTCTTTGGTGTAATTGCTATCAAACCCCGACTGCAGGACGACGTAGACTGGCTCTGATTGCGCGCTTGCGAGCGTGGCCGAAAGTGTAAGGTAACGGACTCCCGAAGGTGGAGGCGCTTTGCTAATGGTGTAGGTACCAGAAGATGTGCCTAATGTACCTCCTTCGTATGGCAAACTAATATCAGTCCAGAATGCATCATCGCTGGTCGGTGCCGGAGTTTCCTCAGGTCGTTTTGTGTCGGCCGCTGTAGGCTCGGCTGGGACCGCTGTTACAGCAGTGGTAGGATTGGGCGGCGATGCTAGAGGTGCTGCCGCTGGGGGCGCCGCTTCTGGCTGGGCTCCACCCGAAAGGGAGAGCGAATTATTTGTCGGCTTCAAAGAACCATCAGCGCCAATTAGGTGATCCAAATCCAACTCTCCCGTCTCGGGATTGATACCCCAAAACGCCACGGAATAGGCACCGGCACTTCCAGGCGCTGGTCCCGGTCCATAGACATAAACCAAATATGCCTGCAACGGTAAGCTCTTAGTAAATTTACCAAATTTGTCCGTCGTGACTTCGGCAGTGGGCGCAAAGCCATGGACTTTGTCAAGTTTGATTCGAATCAGATCTTTTTTGCCGCCGTTGCCATCATCTACTTTCCGATATTCGACAAGTTTCGTGATGGCATCCAAGTCCAGCAAAGCAATGAATCTAACAGTTGCCCCTTCGATCGCATCACCACCTGTCGTCAAGACCGTGCCGCTGAAGTCCATGCCTACACCAAGTTCTGACGAAACCTCCTTAGCAAGGTCGCCACAGGCCACCACGGCTATAAAGGCAAAAAATGCCAGAAAAACCCTATGCGTTTTGATACGCAGCGACTCCACTATCATAGATACTCTCCGTGAGAATTTTGGATATCGGACCTTACTTCCTTGGTGGTGTCGGAAACTGCCTTCGCAACTTGAATTAAAATTTAGATTGCGAAGGCACAGAACAATTTTGGTACATTTTTAAAATCTGAAGTCAGACCGGACATTTCGCTACGATATTTGCGTCCATTTTTTGAAGCCCGCTAGCTTGGCAATAGATTAGGTAAACACTCTGGCACTAGACCTTCCGATCGCGCCTTCGCGGCAGCAACATGACGAGCATGGGAAGCACAATCAGCATCGCAACAACGGGTCGGCCCGTTCCGCTAACGACGCCACAGATCTGACTCCCACCGGTTTTGGTGGTACCCGTCTTCTCGCCAGTTCCCAGCGTGCTACCCGTCGATGTTTCGACGATCCCAGGAAGCGTTGCGTCTGAGCAACCAAAGTTTGAAATAGCCGATCCTAGGCCGCGTTCGACCGCGCGGGCATAGATTTTGGGGCAATTGGCCCCCGAACTCAGAGCTCTATCAGCGTGAAGCAAGCCCAAAACCAGATCATGATAATCAGAATTTGAGGCAAGAAGGTCAACCGCGTAAAGCGTTAGCTTCACGACCAGGGTATTGTCGATTCCGTCCAGTTCGGTAAGATCCCAAAGCATCCCTGATATAAACTGACTTTTCATATGGGCTTCGGTGGGTAAATTGGCCGAACCATACTTGAAGGTATTTTTTCCTGTACGCAGGCACTGGGCCTCAACCGCACACTTAATCGGGCTACCTTTGGGGCAAATGCTCTCACCTAGGCAGGCATTTCCAGTTCTCGAAAAATTAAAGAAATCTGCCAATCCTTCGTGAATAACGAGGGATTCCCCCTGTGTCGAAGTCAGATGGCGAAACACAACATGGTGGCCGAATTCATGACCCACAACATCACCATCGGTGGCAAGGTTTTTCAAAGTTTTTCCATCGCCATCGCCGATAAAAATAGTCGAACTAGTGTTCAAAGCAGGGCTGTAGAGCGCGTTATTGATATCATCCTGCAATACAGCATGCACCACCAGCTTGATCGGGTAATCGCCAAACTGCGAATAGCCCATGGACTGAAACCACGCGAGAGTTCTGGTTGCATTGACAAAAACAGAAGTCTGGTCGAATTCGTTGGTTCCGGCGCTGAACTTAAACTCGTTATTTGTCCCTTGTGCCAGCGGCAGCGTTGATTTTTCGTCAACGATGGCCTTGAAAGTATCGCTTTCGAGTTTGTTGCCATCCTTGAGATTGATCAAATCAAATGATTTCATCTCGCTATCAAGGACATTATTGGGATAGACGGTCGCCCTACCGGTAGCTTCAAAAAAACGCGCCTCAAGAGAATAGACCTCTGTATCTGAGGCAATGGCAGCAAAATTGTACGGTCCCGCACCCACCGTCATTTTCCAGGCCGCTTGGAATTCATCCCCCCGGATGACATAGCATTTGGACTGATCGATGGTTTTAAATTCATCCCAGTACCCCGCATCACCGAGTGAATTAATCACTAAATCAAGAGCATCTTTGTCAACAGGCCACGCTGTGGGCGCAATAAGGGATGCATTGGGCGGAAGTTCTCCTATTACATAGGGCTTTTGATCTGGAATCATATGAACATTGACCTCGTATTCGCAGAGCGGGATTCCGTTCAAGGAAAAGCCATAGGAGAATTTAGGTGTTTTTGAGAAATCACCCTTCGACGTATTTTTGAGATCGACCTTGATGAGATCATTTGCCAAGAACGATCTAATATGGTTTGGCCACTGATCCAGGGTCAGACCTCCCACCAGATCCATTCCTCTAACGACAGAATGATCAAATTGGCTCTGATTGAGGCGAATCCTCTTGTCTTTACTAGAACCCACCACCTCGTTGAGGCTCAGATCGCTCGCGCGACAAACCTGAGTTGAGAAAGCAGAAAAAGCAAAACCTAATGAGATGAAACCGTGCGTTTTTTTATCCATTTACCTCAAGCCTCCAAATGACCATGCAGACCATTCGGTAGTAGATTCGGTGAGCTTGAGGAAAAAGTTAGAAAATGCTGTAAAATTAAACACATATAAAATTGGTATTTCTTAATACCAGATAAAAAATCTCGGGCCTGGCTTTATCGGTCGTTCGGATGTATTCAGGAATAAGTAGGGATATTAGGGAGAAAGCGATGAGCGGGCCTATTAAAATCTCGGAAGTGATGGGGAATAGTCAACTTCTTGATGGCGGGGCTATGTTTGGCAATGCGCCGCGCGCTATGTGGGAACAATGGCACAAGCCAGACGAGCAGGGCAGAATCAAACTGATGTGCCGAGCCATGTTGGTTTCGATTTCGGGCAAATTGATTCTATGCGAAGCCGGGATCGGCGCTTTTTTTGATCCGCAGCTCAAAACCAGGTTTGGGGTCATCGAAACAGAACACTGCTTAATCAAGAACCTTAGGGAGCTGGGTTATTCCGATAATGACATCGACTTTGTCATCCTCTCTCATCTTCATTTCGATCATGCCGGAGGAATCCTGCCAAGTTTTGAAGATCAACAAGCCGGCAAAGCCGATCTTTTATTTCCGAACGCGCGCTATGTCGTAGGTCAGAAAAATTTTGAACGCTCTCAGCACCCACACCCTCGTGATAGGGCTTCGTTTATCGAGGGACTGGCTGACCGACTTAGGCATTCGGGGCGGCTGATCATTGTTCCGGATGGCCAAAAGTATACCGAACAATTACCACCCGAAGTCTCTTTTTTCTATTCCGATGGCCACACGCCAGGTCAGATGCACACCATCGTCAAAGGCAAAAAACGGTCGATCATTTTCTTGGGAGATCTTGTCCCAGGAGCTTCCTGGGTCCATGTCCCCATCACGATGGGTTATGATAGGTTCCCCGAACTTGTCATCGACGAAAAAAAACTGCTTTATCAAACCATGGGGGCAACGGAATGGGTTGGTTTCTTTACGCATGACCCTGAGCTTGCAGCGGCCAAAATCACACAAGATACTCGAGGACGTTTTGTCGTCAGCGAAAAATATAGTAGAATGCAGTCTTGGGAATTGTAAATTCTGCAGCTAGGAGCACACCCGTGGCGGCAATCGGTGATTTTGTCCGTATGGAGCGTAAACGCCTTGGTTTGACCCAAAACCAGCTGGCGGATCTTGCCGGAGTTGGTATCAATTTTGTCTACCAGCTTGAAAAGAACAAGAAATCGGTGCAGCTCGATTCGATGAATCAAGTTCTGGCAGTATTGGGTTATGAGGTCGGCGCGGTACGCAGGTTTGCACCTTGGTCAAGCCCAGAAGAGTCCGCATCATAAAAGTGCATTGCATCGATCAAAACGATTTCAATGGTCCGACCGATGCCAGACTTCTGCAGTAGGGATGCGATTCCATGCCCTGAAACTCTATCTCATCCGAAAGTCCGCTTTGGAGTTCTGAATCGGTTAGACGTCCCTGTGAATGCATCAGAAAGAGCCGTTGGTTGAGGAAATCGCTATAGGCTTTGCTGACACTGCCTTTGCAGTAATTCTTAAACCGTGCCACGGGACTCGGCAATATAGACGCTAGATATATGGATTCGCGGATCGAAAGGCTGTCGGGATCTTTTCCAAACATAACCCTCGCTGCATTTGTTACCCCATAAATATTCGGACCGAATTCAATAATATTGGCGTAGATTTCCAGAATCTGATTCTTAGACAAGGTTTTTTCAACATACCAGGTCAGAAAAATCTCCTGGAGCTTGCGTTGCAGGTTTCGCTCATGATTAAGAAAAAGATTCTTGACCATCTGCATGGAAATCGTGCTCCCACCAACCTCAACTTTGCCAGCCTGAAAATTAGTGCGAAAAGCATGAACGAGGCTTTCGGCCTCAAATCCGGAGTGGTTAAAAAATCCGCTATCTTCGAATGCAACAAACGCCTTAAGAAGCGAGGGAGAAATTTCCGCACTGCTTGCGAAGTTGGCTGAACTAGGATCGGTCAAGCCCTCTTGCAATGCCTTGGGATTGCTCTGCGAATCGGCTCTGAGCATCGCTTCTTTGGAAAATTTAGAAGACAAAGGCGTGGCCACGCAGCCATTGTCGAAAGCTAATCGATGCTGGAATGCTTCGGGGTTTTTAGTGCTAACCCGAAGACTCAAGTCTAGCTTCGCCTGTCCGGACAAGACAAAATCGCCGAGCACGGGCATAAGCCCCCTGGGAATAGAGCGCGCGATCGTATCGCAATCGGATCTTGGGATCGAAAAATCCAGCGCCGTGTAGACGTCAGACATGCCGTTTTTGAGTCCGACAACATCGCCGGAGAAATTTACAGCCAGAGCTTTGGAATCTTTGGCATCGATAGCCCTTAGTTTGAGCGAGCCAGACTCCAGGTGCAGCGTATCTTTTTTTAAACTGTAATCGCCTGCAACCTCCAGCTGCACGGGTACGGGACCAATTGGAGCACTGCTTAGGATCGGATGATTCAATCTTAGGTTGGCGATACCATAAGTAAGTTTAAATGGCATGATAGGACGCTGCTCGAGCGGAAACGTAACCTTAATGGCACTAAGTTGATCCTTATCGTTGGCAAAGGCAGCGCCAACTTTTTCCGGTAAAAAGAATGGGATTCCTGAGAATTTAATGAGCGAGGTATTTGACTTCTCGGTCAAATCCGCTGTTCCCTCCATGGACCAGTAACCCTTGGTCCGGCGAAGGTTGTTGTGCATCAGGTAATTGACCTGTCCTTTGCTCGCCTTGGCATTGACCTTGACCTCGTCAAATAATTTTTTTTCGTTATAGAAAACCTCGCCCACCTCTCCTTCGATCAACTTATCGTCAAGATCGATGACAAAATCACCTTCTGAAATCCGCAACTCCTGATCCAATTTATCGGTGAGGTAGAGAGTCAGATCGACATCGTCGAGAACAATCTTATCGAGCCTAACATTGGAGGGCTCTGCTGACGGTGCTGATTTTTTTCGCTCCTTCTTGATGCTCATCAGCTTGTCGATGAGCGGTTTTAAGTCGGACAGTTTAACCGATGAGTGCACACCCTTTAGCTTGACCTCGTCAACGGTCCATTTGAAATTCGCGGGATCGATCGTGAAGGATGCTTCGACCTTAGCGACAGCCACCTTTTGGGGACCATCAATAACGATCCCTTCGACGATCAGCTTATTGCTGCGCACGACGATATTTTCATAATTCATCTTATAGCCGAACGCTTTTAACGCAACGTTGGCGTAATCGACGATCATATGCGTCGGCGGGCTAAAGTCTGCGATCCAATAGAACGAAAGCCCAGCAATGCAGAGAAAGCTAAGGACTATTGCCGGGCTAATTCTTATAAGTTTTCGCAATATTTTTGTCATGGGCTCCTGTGGCCTGGAGTTTGCTCGGGCCCACTCTTTATAGCGAGACGGATGGCAAATACAACAAAAATCTGGTTTGTAAACTTAATTTAATTTTAAACGATTTCAGTAGGTTCGTACAGATTGGCAAGACCCGGAACAGGCCGATCGGGGGCTAATGAAAAAAAATCATAAATTACAAATACTTAACAACTGAGACAGGCCCCCCCCCTCAGCGGAGCAGAGCCGCTTGACCTATGGGTCATCCGGTCTGATCCTCACGGATAGTCAGGTCACTTCCCGCAAACCCGCCTTTCCCCGACAGCGCTTTCATCGTCATGGCCGCATCATTGGGCACCCGCTGATCCCGTGGTACCGCTCGCTCGCTCGGGCTTGGCTCATTGTCGGCCCAACGCCCCAGTTTTGCTCGAAAAATCACAACAACGGGCAATAAGATTATGGAAAGAACCACTGTAAAAATGACGAAATACACAAAACTCATGAGAATAGCCATAAATTCGCCTCCGTTTCTCTTAATCAATTGCAAGTCCCAAGCCAGACCATTCTCCGATTCTGCATTGAAGACCCGGAAATAAAGCTGGTCAGTAACAGACTGATGCTTTTGTGTTTTTTAATTATGCCGATACGAAAAGCGGAGTTGATCGCAAAAAAAAGGGAGCGTCGTGCGACGGCGATTTTGGCAACTTGCCATGCTTATCACAATCGGGCTTAGCAGCCTGTTTGGTTATATTCTTGCGAACTCCGTTTCTCTCTATATTCAAAACAACCGGTACAAACAATGGGCACAAAGTCTTAAGCTGCCTGACTCCCAAGCGCAGAAGCTCGATCAGGAGCTGCGTACTCGGGTTGACGTATACATCCGCGAGATAGAGAAGACTTTCCTCCTTGATGGGATGATTATAAGCCGAGATATTACTGGCAGCCCAATCGATGTCTGCGATAGCCTGCTATTCTCTTCTCTGTATTTCACAGCTCTTAAAAAATTGGGCTACAACGTGGAAGCCGAAAGAATATGGCAGGCGATTAATAAGTCCAATGACAAGGGTCAATGGTTCCGCCATCCCCAGTGTAGGGAGGCCACGTCCAGAGACATGCTGCTGGGTCTGCTCTTAGCGTTTACCCAAAAAGATGACATTAAAGCTGCCCTCAGCAAAACAATCGATTTTGTGGTCAACAATAATGGCTTCATCAGCAATGGTCGCTTCGATGTATCTTATCTGACACCGGGCGTCGCCGAATACCTTCGGATTTTAGCTGAAGCCAACGGCCTGGACTATGATCAGATCAATGCTTTGCCCTACTCATTTTCAACCTCTGAATTTTCGGCACTTGGAGCGCCTCCTGGGTATAGTGCGCATTTGATAGGTCTTGAAACATTCTTAGAAATGGAACTTCGCAGCAAACCTGAACTTGCGCACCTCGTGGAGTTTCGCAATTCCATCATGCTTATCGACGCAATCAGTAAATTCACCGGTATATCGCCCGAACGAGCGAGGATCAGCTGGGTTATGGAACAAATCTACGAAGCCGATTCCGACAATCTCTTTTTCAAATTCATGAGGCTTAAGGCCGCGGATGCTCTCACCAATGAATCCAGGCATCTTCTTATGGCAGAACTCCTGGCAATGCCACAGTTCCCAGCAAGCCGACTCCCCGAAAACTGCGACCGGAGCGCGGATTACCTATGGCAACGTTCCTCGGTTGAATACTACAAAAAGAGTGATTTCTGCAGCTATACGTTCAACGGGCTCGACTTCGTATGGATGACAGCATTGTTGCTGGATGGCATGGGTTCGGTTCGAGGGGATAACATAGCTCACTGATCGAATCGAAATGTCAGCACGACCTAATGTTTTTCGAAAGTGTACTGCAGGTAAGTGATAAAATAATCAGCGACCAAAATCGCGACATAGGAAGCCACAACCGCAATCGTTGTGGCTTTACCCACACCCTTGGCGCCTCCCGAAGCATGAAATCCCTGATAGCAGCCGATTCCAGAGAATAAGAATCCGTAGACCGCCGCTTTTTCCATACCTGCGAAGATATCAATGGGGTCAACCACCCATTCAATTTTCGTCATAAAGTCAGCAACATCAATATGATAGTAGAACACACCCACAGCGAACGCCGAAAGAACCCCTGCCACCACAAAAAAAACAGTAAGAAGTGGCATAATGAGGACGGAGGCTAAGATTCTGGGCGCCACAAGGTAAGAATAGGGATTGACGGACATGACTCTCATGGCATCGATTTGTTCATTGACCCGCATAGTCGCAAGCTCGGCGGCCATGGCTGATCCCGCGCGGCCTGTGACAAGAAACCCGCCTACCAAAGGGGCTAACTCGCGCGACAGGGCAAATCCGGCCGCAGCACCAATCATCGACTCGGCACCAAAGATTCTGAAAATCTCACCGAGCTGAAAGCCAAAAATAGCTCCCACCATGCAGCCTGCCAAAATAGTGATTGATAGGCTGCGGTTTCCCACAAATTCGAGCTGAGCGAGGAGCAGGCGAAAATTAACGGGCGGGAAAAATATCCGAGAGATCGATCGCCCCGTAAAAATAAAAAATCGACCAATTTTCTGCACCGGGTCCAGCAATATTCGTCCAATATGCTCGACGGCGACAGCAACCACAGGGACTCCTCGGAAGTTTGCTCTTCTATTATAGTGTATCAAATTATAGGGGCTGTTGACGTTTGGCTCTTAACATATTGAAAATAAATAAAAATTTTCGCATTCCCCTGGGTTCCTTGATTCCCAGTTAGTCGCTGGCACGAAACGGAGTTTCGCGCCAGCGACTAACTGGGAATCAAGGAACCCAGGAGCTAAGTCGCGATCACATCAGCCCATGGGCTCCGGCTCGCAACGACCGCGCTTGACAAAATCCCATATCCTGAAGCGCCAAGCCCGCACTCAGCGCACGACCGCCGTAATTCGAAACCGCTATGATCGCCGGAGCTTTCCTCAGGCTGTCCTCAAGATCAAGAAAGAGGTTCTCAGCAAGGTCAATGGTATATGCCGGCAGGCAAGCCCGATGTTCTGGTCTCAAAGCTGGACTCACATTGAGCACCACGACCTGTGGACTTCGACAAATCTCGTGAAACTCCATACGATCGATCAGCACCGTGGTGCACCGCTCGGCCAGGGATGCGAGAAACGATCTCAGTTCGTCTTCACTCATACCAACCTCCACTGCGAGTTCTACCAGGGAGCTCTTTAAGGGGCGGAGAGGCTTTCCATTGCACCAATACGGCAGCCCGAATTTCTCTTCAAGCAACCTGGCAAGATGGGGGATCGTATGAATCACGCTTCCAGAGCCTTTTTATGGTGAATCTATGTTTCCGTGGTGACAAGAATTTGCGCTCTGCCACGGAAAAGCTTGCGTGCAGAAACGCAGAGTCTTACACAACGGAGCAATTTTTTCGCAAAGCTGATTCGATACACGACACAGTCATTTTTTAGCAAATTTTACTTTGCAATGAGCTGCTGCACAGATTTTGAGATCCTCGATGCGAAGCTATCGGGCTGTCCTGCTTCCGGATAATAAAAGTTCATGGTTTCCGAGATACTCGCTAATTCGGTGCGGTTCAAGCCAAATCTTCGCGCTTCGTTCAATTCATGAACATAAGCAGAGCGCTCCGCATGCATGGTTCCCTCAAGACCCACCATATCCAAGAGCCTAATCCAGGTAAAACTCTGGCGGCAATGAACCTCAAGCTCGTGAGCCAGTGTCGATCCCAATAGCCCCCAGCTCGCAAATGCTCCCGGGCCAATCAAGACTTCGAGCCTGGAGTTAGCCCCATAAAGCGTCGTCATCCCCCGGTCGGTTAGCCTAAGGTCAAGTTTAGGATGCGAGGCGCCCTCGGGGATCCTGATATCATAGAGCTTGAGAGCCAGATCAATGCTCTCTTGACTCACGGATGGATTCGCAGTCGGAAGCGACATCGGTTCGGTAAGCCGGATGATTTGTGAATAGCGTTCCTCGCGTTTGATAGCATGGTGAGCCGCAAACAGACTCGCGATCACCATGATATTAAATCCCCAAATGCACAGACGCTGAAGAAAGTTGTAAAAGCCGTTCCAGAATTCAGTTTCCAAGTCGCACCACCAAAGCAGGTTCGCCAACAGGCAAAACAGTGCAATGGCCGAGCCACTGTAATTACTTGATATTTATAGATTTTAATAAAATCCTAATGTCAGACAAACCGCTAACTGTCAGATTTCCGGTCAGATCCAAACCATTTTGCGAACCGCGATGAATGCCCAGGTGGAATCGCACGAGGAAGGCCAGAGTAGACAAGATCACCACCCCGTTCAGCCGCTCCAGGACCAAGCTCAATGAGCCAGTCGGCCGCAAGAATCACGCCGAGGTGATGCTCGACCAAGACAACGGTATGACCCTGGGCAGTAAGCTGTTTGAGGCAACGAATGAGCCTAACGATATCGTCCTGATGCAATCCAGCTGTGGGTTCGGACATCATAACAAGATTTTTCGCCGTGGGTCTTGCGACAAAAAGCGAAACAAGCCTCAGCCTCTGCGCCTCACCGCCAGACAGGGTTTTCGTCAACTGCCCAAGCTTGAGGTAGCCCAATCCCAGATCTTGGGCAGGAGACAGCCGTTTTTTTATCAGCGAAAAAGTCGCAAAGTGATCCATCGCCTCATCGATCGTAAGCTCCAATATCTCGGGAAGGCTTAGCTCGTGATACTTAATGCTCTGAACAATATCTTGATAGCGCCGACCGCGACAGATGGGGCAAACTATTTCTGCATCCGCGAGAAATTTCATGCTGAGTGATTGATAGCCTCGACCGAGGCATTCCTCGCAGCGCGCCCCGGTCCTTGCAAGGGATAATTCCGAAGCTCCGATGCCCAGGATCTGCGCTTCGGGAACCTTCGCATAAAGCTCTCTTAGGATTTTGAATACATCGAGGTAGGTCGCCACAAAGCTTCCTCCAAGTCCCGCCAAGGCGCTGCGTTCAAGATGGAGCAATTGATCAAACGATCCCTCCGATTCAATCCTTTCGCAATTTACGGGAGCCTTTGCTTTGAGCGATGCTAAAATAACCTCACACAGCGAACTCTTGCCCGCTCCTGAGACTCCGCCAATCACCGTGAGCCGCTCCAAAGGGATTTTTGCGGCGGCAAGCCGCAAATTGTTGAATCGCGGCGCCACGATGGTCATAAACTTAACCGGTGGAATGGGCTCAGCAACCGGTTGTTTCTCTGCATGCGCAAGGTAACTTGCTGTTTTGGAAATAGCCGCAAATCTCAGAGCCTCGTCCGGTCTAAATTCACCCTGAATTCGCCCGCCGTTTTTCCCACCACCGGGGCCGAGGTCAATGATCCAATCCGCGCGCCGCATAAGAAATTCATCATGGTCCACACAAATCAGAGTATTTCCACGATCCTTGAGCAAGTCCAGCATTCGATAAAAATCCACCATTTCATCCTGATGCAAGCCCTGGCTTGGTTCGTCGAGGACATAAATCATGTCGCGCAGATGGTCGCCCAAAATAGAGGCAAGCCTCAGCCTCTGGGTCTCCCCGTTGGAAAACGTTGCCACCTTGCGCTTTAGCTCCAAATACCCCAGTCCCATGTGATCTATTCTTTGGAGAATCTTCACCAGGTCTTGTCTAACCTTGTCAAAAGCGGGCCGCAGCGAATCGCTTGGCGAACTCAGCCCTTTGACAGTCACTAGAGCGCTACTGACGTTTTGCCCTAAGATATCATGAATCGAATTCCCACCAACGCGGACAAACGCCATTTCTGATTTGATGCCCGTAAAACTGCAGGCTGGGCACGGCTGCCCTGGATCGTCGGTGAAGCCTCGTCCTTCGCAACTCGGACACCGCGCCAAAGAATGTGGCGAAAAATGTCTGCTGGTCAACTTGGGCCAGGCAAAGCCGCATTGACTGCATCCAGCGGTCGTTGAGAAAGTTTTGAGCGACGCAAGATTCGGCTGATCAGGTGGACAAATCTCAATGCATTCGGCAACGCCTTTGCCCTCAAGGAGAGCGACCTCTAGCGAGCGCAGGAGACGCTCGTCATTTGAGCCCTTGATCTTGATAAAATCCGTGCACAGCGACGCGGTGTTTTTTTTGTCGCTCTGAAACCTTAGCCCCTGCGTGAGGTTTAAAAGCACTCCGTTCACAATGATCTTGAGAAAACCCTTGTTCGCATAGGACTCAAGCTCCTTTGCAAACTCTCCTTTTTGGCCCTGGGCAATCGGAGCTAAAATTGCCACAAGTCGGCCAACAAAACCTGTTCTGATATGATTTGCAATATCGGCAACCGACATGGACTCCGCCGGGAGTTGATGGACAGGGCAATATTGCGCGCCAAACCTGGCAAAAAGTACGCCTAAAAGCTCCTGAATATCCGTCGATGAGCTGAGTGACACGCGCATCTGAGGGGTACCCTCATTTTGCGACAGACCAATTGCCGGAGAAAGGCCCGAGATTTTTTTGACATCTGGACGAGATCCCAGATCTAAAAACTGGCGTGAGTAATGAGACAGAGTCGCAAAAAACCGACGTTGCGCTTCGGCCAGTATCGTGTCAAAAGCTAAGCTACTCTTGCCCGATCCACTCACGCCAGTAATCACCGTGAGCCGGCCGCGGGGAATGCGCACCGAAACCCGATCTAAGTTATTGGTATTGGCTTCGATGACTTCAATATAGTCCATGGCCAATAAAATAAGGAGCGTTGGTAAAAAAAGAAACGAAAAAGCTCAACCTTTTTCGAAATTGAATTGACCACGAGGCCAACTGTCGCTATGCTGATACCTCAAATTCAAAAAAAGACTGTTGGGGGCGTGGTATTGGTGGGCTCGGGGCTTGGTGGGGGCCTTTTGCCCGAAGCGAAAGCCTGCCACGAATACTTGATTGCCATAGGGAGCAACATCGAGCCGCGCACCCAATTCATTGATTCGGCTTTAAACGAAATCGCAAACCGAGCCGGACAGATCATAGCCAGATCCGCATTCATTGAATCTCTGCCAATCGGGGCAGCAGATCTCCCTTTTCTCAACGGTGCAATCACCCTCGCAAGTGTGCTAGATCCATTCGCGCTTCTCGATCAATTGCAAAAAATCGAGCATGAACTCGGAAGAATCCGAACGCAAAAATGGGGCAACCGCACGATTGACCTCGATATTATCCTGGCCCGATCACCAGAGCACAAAAATTTGTCGCTCACGTCACCGGAACTCACGATCCCGCATCCCGAAGCTTTGAACCGAGATTTTGTGATGATCACTGCCATAAGTATTGCACCGGACTGGTTGCACCCCAAACTTGGTATGAATTTGGCTGCAATTTGGACCATTGCTGAAAAAAACTCAAAAGTCTGAAGAATAAAAAAAGAAAAAAGAGAGAGGGAGAATCCCTCTCTCTTTTTTCTCGATAAAACTAAGTACTAAACCTTGTCTTTCAAACCCTTGAGCGGACGAACGCGAACAACATTACGAGCTGGCTTAGCTTTGAACATCATTTCTTCGCCGGTAAATGGGTTGACGCCTTTGCGAGGCTTGGTAGCAGGCTTGCGTACAACCACAACCTTCATAAGGCCAGGAACTGTAAATGTGCCTGGACCTTTTTTGAGGTCATGACCAATAAGCTCACTCAGTATTTCGAACACGTCGCTAACCTGCTTTTTAGACAGAGCGGTACGGTCAGAGATGCTGGTAAGAATTTGGCTCTTAGTGCGTGCTTTCGAAACTTTGTCAAAAGACTTGTCGCCCTTTGCTGCAGGGGCTTTTGGTGTAGCGCTTTTCTTTGCTGTTGTCTTTTTCTTCGTGGTGCTTTTGGTTTTTGCTGCCATAAATTAGGAACTCCTATTACTTCTTCACAGATAGAGACGATCGACACCGTATTAAAATACTCTACGAAAACAGCAAAAAGCAAGCGTCATATACAACAAAAGCAGCTTTTTTGCCTTTTTTTCGAGTTGCATCATGGATGCAGACTCTGCAGCAAACGGTTATTCAAGTTTTTACGAGATGACTCCGATCAGCCCCACTGGGAGGATAGCCGCGAAAATGCTTAATTCTCAGGCAAAAAAATTGATTGCGGAGACCATCGGAGATCGGTTAGTGCTGGTCATCGAACCCCAGACCAACTACAAAAACTCCATCCGCGGCTACCTTGCCAATATGAAGTTAACGCGCGTGCGCTTTGCTTCGAATACCAGCGAGGCCCATCGGGAGCTGATCACAAATGACATCGGTCTTCTCATAGCCGAGTGGAGCGTCGGACCAATCAACGGCCTCCAATTCTGCCGAGACCTACGGGTCGAGGAACGTTACCAAAAGGTTCCGTTTCTTCTACTAACTATTGAAAATCAAAGGCAAGACGTAATTCTTGCCAGCGAGGTTGGCATCGATGGATACCTATTAAAACCATTTAGCTTTGAGGATTTCTCCAATGCGATCTACACCATTTGTCAGGTGATAAGCCGCCCCAATCTTACCAACCGACTCCTATTCGAAGCCGATACCTTTTACAAGAACCAAGACCTCGAGGCCGCATACCAAACCTACGCCAAGGCAGAGGCGGAAAACCCAAACTCAGCCCGCGCCGTGTGCGGGATGGCAAAAGTTGCCGCAACCCGCAAGAGCTATAAAACCGCAATCGACCTTTATAAGAAAGCCATCCAGACAAATCCGGACTATATTGAGGCCCATCGCGAGCTTCTCGAGGTCTACCTGGTTGCTGGACCGGCCACAGAACTTTGCGCGACAGCCGAATACCTCAATAAAGTGAGCCCTGGCAACCCGCGCTATACACTCGTTTTGGCAAACTGCTACCTGGAATTGAAAGATATCGAAAAATCAGAACGCTATTTTAAGATGGCACTTCGGCTGTCTCCACACCTGGCCGACGCCTATAAAGGGCTTGGAAACCTTAGCGTCTTGCAAGATGACTATGATTCCGCAATGAAGAATTTTGGTAAAGCCTTGCAGCTGGATCGAAAAGATGTATCGATTCTAAATTCCCTTGGACTTGTTTATGTTCGGCTCGAGCGATATAAGGAGGGGATCGAAAAATACCGAGCAGCCTTGAAATTCATCCCAGATGATCCCAGAATCCTGTTCAATCTTGCCTATGCCTTCGAAAAAAACGGCGAGATAGACAAGGCTATCAGCCAATATGAATTGGCGATCGCGAACGATCCAGAATTCGAAAAAGCCCGTCGTAGATTGGAAATGCTTACCCAACTCAAGTCTTCGTGAGGCCCTTCGCGAGTGCGTAGAACTCCTTGAGAGCCCCAGGATTGGCCAGAGCAGAGCTTTCCTCCACCTCGTTACCAGACATAATCCGCATCACCGCAAGTTCGACTTTTTTGCCTGATTTGGTGTAAGGAATATCACGAACCTCAAAAAATCGATGGGGAACATGACGCGGCGTTAATTCAGCTCGGATTCGACTCTTGACACTCGCGACAAGGGCGTCAGACAGCACTTCTCCGGGCCGCATTTTTATAAAGAGGTAGACCTCAACATCACCTTGAGAAGGGACGCCGACGACTAATGAGTCCTCGATCACCGGGATCTGCTCTACTTGGCGGTAGATTTCGGCAGTACCGATCCGCACGCCCCCTGGATTGAGCGTGGCATCGGATCTCCCATAGACAATTACTCCCCCTCG
>CAZOSN010000026.1:0-9837 GCA_964582405.1 uncultured Oligoflexales bacterium
CGGGTTGCAACGCATGGCTATTTAGACGTAACCTATTTGTGATGGGTTGATCAAACCTTGTGCTCCCAAGCCGATACCGTTGAACCCCTTTTAACTTTAGCCAAAGGGTACCCTCATGAAAACCTCATACCAGATCATCGTCGCACTAGCCTTCTCATTCAGCCCAATCGCGCCCGCAGCATCCGCGCCGTTGCTGGATGCCGATCATCCCCCCAAATTTCTCACACTGGTGAAGCACTCCAGCAGCGAGGGTAACCTCAACCTGAACCCTGGCTTCTACACGCCTCATGACCTGGTGAGAACTCCTAATCTTCAAACCTGCCTTGACAAGGAACTCGCCAAGCATCACACCATCGAACGCTGGGGCCGGAATATCGGGATGACGCTCGTGGATTTGACCGGTGAAAAGCTAAACCACCCGGAATTTGCGGACTACAACAGCAACGCCGCCTTCTATGCGGCGAGCCAGGCCAAGGCCGGTGCCCTACTCGGTGCCCATCAGATGCTCTTTGATCTCCAGAGTCTCGCCGAAGAGCTCGCCCTAAAAGGTCAAAAGGATGCCAAAAGCCTTATGACCGAGGCGCTGACCCGCTATGGCAGCCAGCGGGCCGGTTACACCTTCACCGATAAATTCGCCTTTACGGAAACTCCAACGGGAACGAAAGTTGACTTCACTCCACAGTTCGACGAAACCATCAACGAAATGGTACGCATGTCAAACAATCATAAAGCGACAGAAGTCATTCAAAAGGTGGGTTTTAATTATATCAACTCTGTTCTGTGGCAAGCCGGACTCTATGATCCAAAACGCAACGGCGGACTGTGGGTCGGCCGTGCTTACGCCGGCGGCGAATCCTGGAATCGCGATCCGCTACACAACCTGTCCCACGCCTCAACCCCACTTGCTATGGCAAAATACATGACACTGGTCGCGCAGGGACGTCTCGTCAGTGCAAAAATATCGGAGCGCATCAAGCACCATCTGGCCAACAGCCATTTTCCAATCAAATTCATTCAGGGACTCGCCGACCTTGGACTCAAAGTGAACGAAAAAGGGGTCAACGAAAAAAACCCAACCAAGCGGGCCATCGTCTTGCGCAAATCAGGCTCCATGGGCGAGCCAAACCCCGTTAGCCACGACGCCACGATCATCTACCGCGATGTTTGCGCGGATCCCACCTGCAAAACAACCAAAGAACTCCGTTATGTCGCCACCGGGGCTTCCCAAGGAGCGGCAACTCATGGTCTATCTGAGCTGGTTCAGTACATGGATCACTGCATTCAAGTGAACAACGGAGTCTCGGCGATTTAGTGCAGGTCGAAGAGATCGGTGGTTTTTAGACCCTCGGGACAGTGTGAACCCGATAGAGCGCTTTTTGAAGCGAGTTTATGGATAAGGCAAAGGACTGTTCCTCATAGCCAACCCAATCCTTCGATTCCTTCCGATCGAAATGAACATACTTCACTTGCTCGCTGACATACGCAACAATAGCGTTCTTATTGCATTGGGTATCGGGAGAATTCTTAAATTTCTCGATGGCGGAATCAGCCTGAAAGTAGGCCTTGTTATCGATCGCATCGCGCCAAAACTTTATCATGGCATCTTTGGCGGCTCCCATCTGCGGACTAGGTCGATAAATGACACCGGCCAAGCCTTCGATGGCTACCATCAACCCACCGCCGATCAGGCCACCAACGAGTTCCCCGGCAAGTATAGCGATTGCCGCCTCCGCCACGGCCCAAAGCGCAAATGATGCTACGGGCAATATAGCACCTGATGCTAATAATAAGAGACCCCCGACGGCGCCCAAGGCTGAAGCCGTGCAAAACGTTACAAATGCGACTTTCTTGGCGATGTGTTGCATGCGAACGCTATGGATGTCGTTTATGGTAACGTTCTTCATGATAGCATCAAAGTCCTTCAAGTCTTGACTAAGGGTCGCTTCGATTCCTTTAGTTGCCTGAGATCGCACGGTACTGCTTGAATCCTTCGGGACGCGTTGGGAGCATAGGCGCGAACGGTAGCCATGTTCCGTGCGAGGTCTTGCCGTTATCGTGCTGTCATGGTCCTGGGAAGATACCTCAGATTGGTGCTGGGTGCCCAAAGCCCGGGAAATTCGGCTTGGGAGGCGTTGGCTTTTCGGTCCACCATGAATGCTAGAGCTTCTTCTGATTTGGTCGATCATTTTTTGAGTCCTCTTCGTAATTTGGGGTCTCTGTGGCGGTGGCGGCCCTCGCAAAGATTTATAATCAAAACGCGGCACAATGTAAACATATTAATATTTACATAAGGGATCGTCGCGACTTACATCCTGAGATTGCTTGACTTTCAGATCTAAGCACCTTAAAGTCATAAATACCAGAAAAATGACGGCGATATGATGTTGGAGTTTAACTTTGCGATATAAGAGACTTTTAATGGCCCCTGCGCGAAGTTTTTTTCTTTTTGGCCCTAGGGGAAGTGGCAAGTCTACATGGTTAAGACAGGAATTTGGAGATGCCATCTGGGTTGATTTACTTGAGGAATCTCGGTACCAATCTTATCTTGCCAACCCGGCTTTATTTGCCCAAGTCTTGGAGGGAGTTCCGGTTGGTTCTTGGGTAGTCGTCGATGAAATTCAGAGATTGCCAAATTTGCTGAATGAGGTTCATCGCTTTATTGAATCCGATAAAAAACTAAAATTCGCACTAAGTGGATCCAGTAGTCGAAAACTAAAACGTGCGGGCGTAAATCTTCTTGCAGGCAGAGCGACGCGTCGTTTTATGGAGGGGTTATTACCAGAAGAACTTGGTAACGATTTTGATTTGGAGACTGTGCTGCGATTTGGTTCATTGCCATTAATTTGGCAAGCTGAAGACCGAGTCGAAGCCCTTCAAGACTATGCTCAACTTTATTTGCGAGAGGAAATTCAAGCAGAAGCCATTGTTCGGAACTTGCCAGCATTTGCTAGGTTTTTGCCCATTGCAGCCCTATGTCATGGGCAGATTATAAGTATTGCTTCGCTTGCTCGCGACGCTGAAGCTCATCGGACCACGATTCAGGGATATGTCGATATTTTAGAAGATACGCTATTAGCCTTTCGACTGCCCGCCTTTGAGACCAAACTTCGAATCAAAGAAAAACGCCATCCGAAACTTTATTTTGTCGATCCTGGAATCGTAAGAAGTCTAAAGAAGAATCTCTACCCCGTAGCAGCCGAAGAATATGGCCACCTATTTGAGGGCTGGTTCGTTAACTATTTACGAACGTACAATTTCTACCAACCGATATTTGATGAAATTTCTTATTGGGCCGTTAACGAAACAAAACTTGAGGTTGATATCATACTTGCTAAAGGCAACGAAAAAGTTGCCATAGAAATCAAATCAGCCCCTAGGTTGCGGAAAGAGGACTTTGAGGGTTTGAAAGCTATCGCAGAATTGCAAGGACTTAAACGCCGCATCCTAGTCTATGGGGGAGCAGAATCTCGTCACCATGATGGCATTGAAATCATTCCGATAAGTCAATTTTTAAGACAACAGAAAGTCCGCAATTTATGATTGTGATCATGACAAGACTCTAATCAGTTTTTGGCGCTTTCGCGCCAAAAACTAACCCTACAGCGTTAAGTCGGGGAGTGCAAGGAGCGCGGCAGGAAAGGGAGCGAAAAAATCTGCTTGTCGAAACCTTCAACCCTATGTGGAACGATCTCTGTGAAACACCATCCGGGTAAACACGGAAAGTTACTATGTTGATTTAGGGATCAAAAAGATGTCCCCTACTTTCACGAGGTCTGGAACACCCAGCCTCAAGGTACAAACCCAAAAGGAAAGGGACGTTATGAAAATAAAGAATCAGGACTAGCTTGGCAAGAAGGTGTTTGTAGGAATGGACGTTCATAAAAAATCTTACGTTATTGCAGCAAGTTGTGACGACGAAATAGTGAAAAAATGGACGACGACAGCTGATCCTCAGACTACAGCCGATCAGCTAAACTGCTTTTTTGCCGGGGCTGAGATTTACTCTGCCTATGAAGCCGGGGTCTCTGGATTCATGCTCCACAGAGTCCTGCTGGCCAGTGGGATTAAAAACATTGTCGTCCATGCGGCAAGTATTGAGGTCGAGAGCCACAATCGCGTTAAGACCGACAAAAGAGATGCTCGCAAAATTGCTGAACAGCTAGTAGTCGCTGGCGCTAAAATCGCCAGCGACGTGTCCTGAGGAGTGCAACGACGAAGGATCTGGTCCAGTCATGCAAGTAATTTCAGTATGTTGCCGAGGGAGATCCCTCCTCACTTCGTTCGATCGGGACACGTCGCTGGCACGAAACGGAGTTTCGCGCCAGCGACGTGTCCCGAGGAGTGCAGCGCTAATCACGCCAACGATTAAAGTTTGACTCTAACCATCTGAGTTAACGGTAGCAGGCCCCCTATGACACATGAATCAACTAGCCTAAACCACCTTGAAGGAGCGTCCGTTCTTGTTATTGGGGGCGCTGGATTTATTGGCAGTCACATTGTGGAACAACTTCTCGCGCAACCTGTAGGTAAAGTCGTCATTTATGACAACTTTGCCAGAGGCCGACGGCAGCATCTAAAAAAGGCCTTAGCTGATCCAAGATGCCAGATATTTCAGGATAGCGCAGATATTCGCGATTTAGACGTTCTGGACGCTGCATTTCATGGTATTGACTTCGTCTATCACCTAGCAGCAATGTGGCTGTTGCACTGCAAAGATTATCCACGAACAGCATTTGATGTAAACATCGGAGGAACCTTTAATGTTCTTGAAGCGTGTGCAAAACACAACATCAAAAAATTGATATACTCCTCATCTGCGTCTGTCTACGGCGACGCGATAGAAATGCCCATGACTGAATGCCACCCTTTAAACAACACTAATTTTTATGGCGCTACCAAAATTTCTGGGGAAGCAATGTGCACGGCTTTTCGAGAGAGGTATGACCTGAATTTTGTGGGTCTAAGGTACATGAATGTTTACGGTCCCAGACAAGACCAACGAGGCGCCTATACAGGTGTGATTCCTAAGGTCTTAAACCAAATTGAAGCCGGCATTCCGCCTCGAGTCCACGGCGATGGATCCCAAGCCTATGATTTTATTTTTGTCGAAGACATAGCAAGAGCCAATATTTTGGCACTGCAAAGTTCGGTGAACCAGGGATTCTACAACGTCGGTACCGGAGTCCAAACAACCATCGCGCAGTTGTGTAAGGCCATTCTTGCGATAACAGAATCCAGTCTCAACATAGAGTTCGAACCGTATCACCCTTCTGATGTCAGACAAATGGTCAAAAATCGCATCGGCTGCACAAGTAAGTCATCCAGAGATTTGTTATTTGATCACAAGTGGTCCCTTGAAGAAGGTCTAAGAGAGCTCATCAATTGGCGTAAGGACGAAAAGCATGATACCAATTTCTCTACCAAGCACGGATGACAGCGAATGGTTAGCCTTAAAGGGGCCTATTGAATCAGGCTGGCTCACCTCTGGTCCAGAGGTACGAGCCTTCGAAGAAGCTTTTGCCAAAAGGCATCATGTGCGTCACGCGATAGCTGTAACCTCAGCCACCACAGCACTGCATCTCTCATTGATAGCTCTCGATGTCGGGCCAGATGATGAAGTTATTGTGCCAGCCCTCTCTTGGATCGCAACAGCCAATGCTGTCCGGCATACCGGTGCTGAAGTCGTTTTCTGCGATGTCGAGGACGACAGCTATAATTTAGACACGACAAAACTAGAGCATCTCATAGGAAAAAAAACCAAAGCAATCATTCCCGTACACCTTTTTGGTCTATGCATGGACATAGATCGACTGAAGCACATAGCGCAAGATATACCGATCATTGAAGATGCTGCTTGCGCTGCCGGATCAAGTCTACGACAACGACCTGCGGGAAGTCTGGGGACCCTCGGATGCTTTTCCTTCCACCCAAGAAAAATCATAACAACAGGGGAGGGCGGTATGGTCACCACAAACAGCGATACGCTGGCACAAGCCATTTATAAACTCCGCAACCACGGCGCAGAAATTTCTGAAGAGCAGCGTCATCAGGATTCAAGACCCTTTGCTTTGCCCGACTTCAATCTGCTTGGATACAACTATCGCATGTCGGATCTTCAAGGTGCCGTGGGCAAAGTACAACTCACCAAACTGGATCGCTTTATAGAAGAAAGGCGATGGGGCGCAAGTTTCTATCACCAACAGCTTGCTGATATTCCTTGGTTGCGCGTGCCAACGATTTTCCCTGATGTTCAACCTAACTGGCAATCCTATGTGACCATGATCAACCCAGACAAATCACCTGGCTCACGCGATGAAATCCTCTCTGCACTACTTGAACGGGGTATCAGCGCCCGTCCTGGAACTCACGCCATTCATATCCAAAACTACTACCAGCGCCGATACAATTTGAAGCCTCAAGACTTTCCAGTAGCCCAATCCATTCACAAACATTCCATGGCGCTACCAATACACAATAGAATGACTCATCAAGACTACCAGCACGTCGCCTCTTGTCTAAAGGATCTTTGATGTGTGGCATTGCAGGATTCACACACGAAATGGATCCCACTTGCGCAAGCTCTATCGTTCAAGACATGAGCCGAACTTTGACCCATAGGGGACCTGATGGTAAGGGCACTTACATTGACTCTCATATTGCAATAGCCCATAGGCGCCTTGCAATCCTCGATCAGTCGATCAGGGGATTGCAGCCCATGGCTTCCCGAGATGGCAAATGGCAAATGGCCTTCAACGGCTATATCAGCAATTACAAAACCCTACGACAAATGCTTAAGGATGATCACGAATTCTCCTCGTCATCAGATACGGAAGTATTGGTCGAGGCGTGGTCTCGATTGGGTATCGACATAATCCCAAAACTAAATGGTATGTTCGCCTTTGCTGCATGGAATCCGACGACACAAAAATTGTACCTTTGCCGTGACCGGTATGGCACCAAGCCACTCTATTATGTGCAAAGAGCTAACGCGATACTGTTCGCTTCAGAGATTAAACCCCTATTGCGTCACCCTTGTTACGAAACTCAGCTCGATAAAAGAGCCTTGATGGAATACTTTTGCTTTCAAAACGTATTTTCCAACAGAACTCTTTTTTCGGGCATTCACATGCTTGAGGCTGGTACTCTGCTGGAATACGATACCCGTACTGGAAAGCAAACGTCCCTGAGGTGGCATGAATTTATCTTCAACGACGATCTACCTCGCCTATCGATGGAGGAATATGCCGCTGAGACCCGAAGGCTTCTGGAGCAGGCTATCACCAAACAGATGGCCAGTGATGTTCCTATCGGTTGCTATCTCTCAGGTGGCATCGACTCAAGCTCTATTGCGACAATAGCCCGTCGTATACACCATCCCCTGCTCACTTTTACGGCTGGATTTGAAATGTCAGCGGTCAATGGGTTTGAGGCTGATTTTGATGAGCGCAAGGCAGCGCGCCAACTTTCTCAAATTCTGCAATCTACACACCATGAATTGGAGATTACGTCACGGCATATGCCCAAAGTTCTCAACCAGCTAATATACCACATTGAAGACCTTAGAATGGGAATGAGTTATCCCAATTTTCTTATCTCTAAACTCGCAAGCACAAAGATAAAAGTCGGGCTGCAGGGGATTGGCGGCGACGAGTTCTTCGCTGGCTACCCATGGAGGTATCAATTGAGTCGGCCCGATAGAGACGGGCACTACCAAAGTAAAGTAAGGTTGGTTCCCACAACATCCATGCAGAAACTATTCTCATTCGCAATCGAACAAGACGAATTAGAATGGCCCCGGCGCGCATTTGATCAGATTGCATCCCAATTCCCATCACGGCTTGAAAATAGTTGGTCTCAGCAAATCTCGTCTCTCCTCTTTTTCGACATCAAAACCTTTCTGTCAGGACTCCTTACGATCGCAGACCGAACTTCCATGGCCAGTGGTATTGAAGAACGTTATCCTTTCTTGGATAACGATCTGGTCGATTTTTCGTTGCAACTACCCGCTCAATACAAGATATCTCGGCGACAAATGCACGCAAAAATCGAGCGAAGCCGCACCGGATATCAAGCAGAAAAGTTTTGCCATGGCAAATATATCCTTCGTGAGGCCCTCAAACCGATTCTGCCAACCGCCATACTCGAGCGACCAAAGCAGGGATTTTCGTCACCCGAATCTTCCTGGCTTCGAGGTCCGAATCAGGCTTTTGTACGCAAGATTTTGTTGGGAGATCAAAGTGCTTCCAAAGCCTGGCTTTCCCAACAATTCGTGTCGGAAATAATCGACCAGCATTCTGAGGGAATTGCAGAACATCGGTTGCTCCTATGGTCACTGCTGAGTTTTGAAGCATGGTGCCGCTTATTTATAAATGGAGAATATAAAAATGCGATCCCCGATTTATAGCTTTTTAAAGCGCCTGTTTCATATTCAGCGCATCAGGATTAAGCGTCGGTATAATCGGGTACTACCGCTCACTGAAATGTTCACCGACCGATGGGAAAAGGCTCGGTACCTAGGATTTGGCGCGAATACAAGTATTTACGACTCCGCGATTGTATTTGGTGATGTGGCAATTGAAAACGATACTTGGGTCGGTCCGTTCGTTGTTCTCGATGGAACAGGCGGCTTGACGATTGGCCACCATTGCTCCATAGGCGCTGGCACTCAGATCTATAGTCATGATTCGATGGACTGGGCTCTAAGTGGCGGCAAAGAGAAATATCAATACGAAAAGACCACAATAGGCAATCGATGTTTTATTGCTCCAAACGTTACCATCCAAAAAGGTGTGACCCTAGGCGATGGTTGTGTGGTCGGAGCAAATAGCTTTGTTAATAAATCGTTTCCACCTGGCAGCAAAATTGCTGGAAATCCTGCCGTGCTGATTTAAGAAACAATTGGACGAGGTACTAGATCAATCCACACTGACTCATCCGGGCCAGTGCCACCGAATCTCCTAATCCATGGACATCTAAAACCTGCCGAGTCAAGTGCTTGTTTTCCTCTGAGACCTGAATGCCATCGGGCAATTGGTAGCAGTCAGAATAGAAGCGTGGATAGTAGTCAAAACCGCTACTCGGCACCGTCGGGATTGTAAGCTTGCTGAGTATGTCTCGCGCCACTTTTTCTGGCTTTGCGATTTCCTCCACAAGGGATCGCCCTCGGATCGCCAGTTGATGCCGAAAATCGATATCTTCGATCAACTTCTTCAAATCATCTATCAGTGTCTCTATTGATGTCCCGAGAATACCGCCAGCATACGGGTCATTTGGCAATAACTTCGTTGCCACCGCGCAACCTGTGGCCATCCCCTCATGACTCAATGTACCTGGACCATGTAAAAAAAGTTCATCAACCAGGATGTCGGCTTCATATAGCTTTTGAATGACATCTAAATGCGGCACCTGAGTCAAAACCTCAAACCGAAACTTGAGTCCTTGCTCCTTCAATGCCTTAACTGCATTTTCCACGTGTTGGGAACCTTTAATCCCTGTGCGAGAAGGTATATGCACGACCAAGGGGCAAGATCGACGATGAAATACGGGTTTAAACCGACTAGCATCAAACGGGATATACACCTTGTGATAGGGTCTGACGGCAAGACCAGCCTGATCCGGTACCGAAAAAACAGCATCGCTGTACAACTCCGCCTTACGCAAACGAAATAGTTGATCGTTAAGCGGAATACTGCGGATCCAGGGTTCCCATGAACTCAGATCCAGCTTGAATTCTTGTTCAAAAGCGCTCGCATGCCGTGACTCTGAACCTAAAAACAGGGTGATAATTCTCTTGCCTTGTGATTTGAGATACTGGTAGTCCTTCGTCGTATGGAGGTC
>CAZOSN010000026.1:9847-35288 GCA_964582405.1 uncultured Oligoflexales bacterium
AAAGCCATTCCAAAGGAATATGTAGAGGTCATGCAAATCTCGGTGACGATGAAATATCTTCATCCTACGAGACTCTTGATAGTTCAAATTTATGTCATTTGAAAACTTTCTTAGCGAACGCCAGCCGATACTGTCAGGCAATAGTTTTCTGTTTATGATGATATCGTAGCGTCCCTTATGAAAAACACGCCGATAGTTGTCGGTGCAGGTCGTCACCTCATGACCAAGTGACCGAAATGCATGAGCGCAAAACTTGAGCATCCCGGAAATTTCTGCGGTCCCAATAAATATTTTCACAATTACCGGCCCTAACAGAGAATGATTGTGGTAGCATGAATCATATCAGTTATAGACGAACAAATCAGGTATGCAAAAAATATGCTCGTAGGCATTCGTGATTCAGCGCTTCCGAGGTAAAGTGCGACCCTCTTGTCACCACGGAAACGCTGAAGGACCGAATCACGAAAATTTTTTCGCAAGCTTGAACTGTTTCACAACGCCTATTAGGTTCTGTTCCATTCCATTAGGGTAACTGGCATGACCAGTCAGGCGATCATCGATAAAATAAACAAGCAAATCTGCGCCCGATGCATCTATGATTGCGACACTCCCGAGATCTTTTTTGATCAAGAAGGTGTCTGCAATTATTGCCATTTAACTACCAGCTTGCAAATTCAGTATGGTACGGGAGAACCTAGAGGAAAAGATACGCTTCAGAGAATTGTGGACAAGATTAAAGAGCACGGACGTAACAAAAAATACGATTGCGTCGTGGGGATCAGCGGAGGAACAGATTCATCCTATCTTCTCCACTGGGCTCTTGAAAACAAACTCAGACCACTCGCAGTTCATTACGACAATACTTGGAATACGGCAACGGCAACACAGAATATGCACAAAATTCTAACCAAACTAAATGTCGATCTCTATACCCATGTTTGTAACAATAAGGAAGCCGATGATTTGATTTATGCGTTTTTAGCGTCAAGTGTTGCTGAAATCGAGGCGCCGACCGACCTTGCCATAGCTGAAGTCATGTACCGCGCTGCCGCAAAATTTAAGGTAAAATTCATACTTGAAGGCCATTCATACACGACAGAAGGCATCACCCCCTTAAGCCGCAATTATTTTGACGGAAAATATATCAAGAGTATCCATAAAGCATTTGGCAAAAAACCGCTAAAAACCTACCCGCTTATGACATTTTTCAATTTCATAAAATGGACTGCATTGTATCGGATTAAAAAAATCAGACCCTTGTGGTACCTTGCCTACAATAAGGAACAAGCTCGCCAGTTATTAACTGAAAAATACAATTGGGAGTACTACTCAGGCCATCACCTCGAAAACCGAATGTCGGCCTTCTTTCATAGCATTTATAGTCCAAACAAAGTTGGCATTGATCATCGGAATAATAGTCTCTCTGCCGCGGTCCGATCTGGAGCGATAAGCCGAGAAGAAGCCCTCATCGAATATTATGAGAAAGCTCCCTACGTAGAACCAGGTCTTGAAAATCTCGTAAAAAAGCGTCTTGCACTTTCCGAAGAGGAATATCAAAATTTCTTGAATGCTCCTCTAAAACACTGGAGCCAATTCCCAACATACAAACGATTGTTCGAACGGCTACGAGCTTTTTTCTTTCTGCTGATGAAGCTAAATTTGGTCCCTCACAGTTTCTACCTAAAATATTGCATACCGCAAAAAACCTGAGACCAGACTATGATTGCAGTCGTTCATATGGATAGCGGCAACACAGGCAGCATCATCAATTGCACTAAATTTTTGGGCATTGAAGCAAAAGTAGTCCGTCATCCATCAGAACTCGCCGCAGCTCAAAAAATCATACTTCCCGGCGTGGGGAGCTTTGATCATGCCATGTCGACCCTTGAGAGCACTGGCCTCAAAGAACAGATAATAAGCCTCTGCACCAACCGTAACATGCCGATTTTAGGTATTTGTTTGGGTATGCAGCTCCTTGGACAACGGAGCGAGGAAGGGTCTAAGGAGGGACTTAATTTAATCGCAGGGGAATCAGTGCGGCTCCGGCCTACAGGGCCAGCAAAAGTCCCCCACATAGGCTGGAACCTTGTGGAGTCGATCGTGTCAAATATCTATTTTGAAGAGTCTCATAGGTCTGAATTCTTCTATTTTTGTCATTCTTATCACCTCAATGTCGCAAATCCTGACATAGCCGTATTAAAGAGTTGCTACGGAGGGCAAAGCTTTGTCTCAGGAATACAACACGAAAACATTTTTGGTCTGCAATTTCACCCTGAAAAAAGTCACAAATCAGGAATGAGCCTGATGCAACGGTTTTTAACGGCGAGATAGATGCCTATGCACAGTAGAGACCACCATCGACCTAGGCTGATGCCTCTGCTGCTCATGTCCGATGGCAGCCTTGTCAAAACCAAGAGGTTTGCAAAACCTAAATATGTTGGTGATCCGCTCAATATTGTAAGGATTTTCAACGAATTTTCGGTAGACGAACTCGTGATTTTAGATATTCAGGCATCCAAATGTGCTCGACTACCTAACCTAGAAGTCTTGTCGCAAATAAGTGAAGAATGCCGTATGCCCCTAATCTATGGTGGAGGGATTGATTGCCTTGAGACCGCAAAGAAAGTATTTGACCTAGGAATTGAGAAGGTTGTCATCAACACCGCAGCACATAGATCCCTTAACTTAATTGAGGATGTAGCCAGGTTTTTCGGCAGTCAAGCTATCATTGCTGCCATCGACGTCCAGAAAAATCTGTGGGGGCAATATCGAATTCGTAATCATGCAACCCAGAAAACACTCAACCAAACCATCGCATCTTGGCCTTTAAAATTAGTCGAAAACGGAGCCGGCGAAATTCTTTTAACATCCATCGATCTAGAAGGAACCTGGGCAGGATTTGATTTGAAGCTCATTCAAATGGTTAGCCGAGGTGTGGAGGTCCCGGTCATCGCCCACGGCGGTTGTGGCTGTGATCGGCATATCACTCAGGCGTTTCAGTGGGGAGCCTCTGCAGTAGCAATTGGGAGTAAAGTTGTATTCCAGAAAAAAGATGGCGCTGTCTTGCTTAGTTTTCCGTACCGATCTGACAATCATGATCCAACCCGCCTTGGTCACAGTGAATCAATCATGAATTCATGGTAAATTCATGGCCATACCTTCCAGAAGGCAGCAACATGCTGCTGCCATTAGTTTGAGGGGGGTAGAATGCATAGGGCATTTTCCTCAGGGTTACAGGACGTAGCAAATGCGCCGACTCCCGCATCGCGGTCATAATTTCGACGCAACGTATGCCATCATCACCCGAAATCAACATGTCATCACGACCCCAGATGGTGTCACTAATATTCCGGTATAAACTCTGATGACCCGATCCATAAACGGATACAATTGAGCTCTCTGACCTATGATGGAACCTACCCTCCCCTCGCTCCTTGTCGGATGTCCATTTTTCTATTTGATTTAACGCCACGCCACCAATTTTTACGGTTCCTTTTTCTCCCATGAGAGTGATTGATCCTTCATAATTGCTCTGGTACGACAATAAGGTCAACGAAACGGAACCCAAGGCTCCAGATTCAAACCTTAAATTCGCGACAGCCGTATCTTCGGCTTCGATATTTCGTCCAAGAGTCCCATACATCGCCTGCACATCGGCGACTTCACCCACGAACCAGCGCATAATATCGATATAGTGTGATCCCTGATTCATGACCGCACCTCCATCAAGATCATGAGTTCCACGCCAGGAAGCTGAATCAAAGTATGCTTGCGACCGTGACCAAAACAAGTTTGTCTGGATAAGATATATGCGCCCGAACTCACCAGCATCAATGGCGGCTTTTACTGCTCTAACCGCTGGATTGAAACGATTCTGCTTAACGACAAAGAGTTTGACCTGATGCCGTTGGCATGCTTCTGCCATGGCAACGGCGCCTTCTAACGTCGTTGCCATTGGTTTCTCAGTAACTACATGTTTTCTTGCCATGGCTAGTTTTATAGTATGGTCTGCGTGGAACCCGCTTGGGGTGCATACAACGCCAAGCTCAAAATGAGCATGGTTGATCAAATCATCAATGCAAGTATAGCGCGCAACAGTCTCATCGATTTCAAGCAGTTCAAGCTTACGAGGATCAATATCACAAACTGCCACAAGCTTAAAGCAGTTCGCGAGTTGCATCATAGCCGCAATATGCTTACCAGAAATACGACCACATCCTATTAAAGCAACTTTTATAGAACATGAACTCAAGATCTATGACCCTCTGGTGACTCATAGCGAAACCCCTCACTATCAAAGAAATTATTCCCGGATTGTTGGAGTTTGTTATATGTTATCCCGCAGGACGCACCTTGAGTCTACGAGAAATTTTATGAGCACTATGATCCATGAATCATCCTATGTCGATGAAGGGGCTAGAATTGGAAGCCAGACGAAGGTTTGGCATTTCTGCCATATCATGGGATCGGCCTGCATTGGCGATCATTGCGTGATTGGGCAAAATGTGTTTGTCGGGGATAACGTAACGATTGGCGACTATGTCAGAATTCAGAATAATGTTTCTGTCTATAGCGGCGTCATTCTTGAAGACTATGTTTTTTGCGGACCAAGTGTGGTCTTTACTAATGTTAAAAACCCAAGGGCAAAATTCCCCCGTCGAGGTCCTGAAGACTTTCTGACGACAAGAGTCAAGTTGGGAGCCACCATAGGGGCAAATGCAACAATCGTCTGTGGCATAACCTTAGGTGAATGGTCGTTTATAGCCGCAGGTGCCGTGGTTGCCCGTGATGTCCCGCCCTACGCTCTAATTCAGGGCGTTCCTGGTGTTCAGGCAGGTTGGGTTTGCCAATGCGGTTGTCGACTCGAGGATCAAAACTACTCTTGCCAGCAATGCTTGCGCGACTATAAACTAACACAAGATAACAAACTTAAATTAGTCAATGATGCCTTGGAATGACTTTAAAGGCGGCATCCGAGATGTGTTCAATCGTTCCGTTAGGCAATCGCCTCGAAACTTTGCCTACAAATTGAACACATGAGACCAAGTGTGGCGCTTGGAAAACGCTCGAGTGACCTGACAGGGCTGATTTTGGGTGTTAGTCGCCCACTAAATGGCCTTGATTATCGAGGCGATCAGATGAACTGCGCGTGGATTGCGCTCATGCCAAGGCACGATGAGGTCGGCGAAGTATTTGGTCGGTTCAATATGCTTCGCATGCATCGGCTTGACGGTCGTGTAGAACTGCGAGAACACCTGCTCGATGCTGCGGCCGCGGGTTTTGGAATCGCGGATCATCCGGCGGGCAAGCCGCACATCGGCATCGCATTCTACATAGAGGCGCAGATCAAGCGAGGTTACAAGCTCGCTGTCGCAAAGAGCGAATATGCCATCGAGGATGATAATAGACGCAGGTTCCACCTTCACTGACCCTGCGCGGATATGAAGGGCGAAGTCATAAATCGGTCGATCTATTGGCTTGCCGGCACGAAGCACTGCAAGCTGCTTCCTCAGTAGATCCCATTCGATGGCGTCCGGATCGTCATAGTTCACGTGATCACGCGCGGAGGGAGGCATCGCCGATAGGTCCCGGTAATAGTGATCGAGTGCTAGCACTAGCGGTGGCGGATCGATCGCCTGCGCCAAATGGTTCACAAAATCAGATTTTCCAGACCCGGAGCCTCCTGAGACTCCAACGATAATCGTTTCCATCGAAATTCTCACATGTTAAAAAATACTTTTCGTGCGAGTCATCAACCTAACTTATTTTCTCCGCCCGCGCCACCACGGCCTTTAATGGGAGTCCCTATGTCACGCGATACGTTGCTCAATTATCTAAACCGCTACGAGAAAATCTGGCTTGGCGGCGCCAGTTGCTCGACACTCAACCGTATGAGGGCCTTTGTCGAGGGAAATCCAGATTGCTGCGAACGCAGCTTGCAGGTAGGCCATATGACCGGATCGGCCTTGATCGTAAACTCTCAGTTTGACCGCGTGCTGCTCACGCACCATCGCAAGATTGGCAAATGGCTGCAGCTCGGCGGGCATGCTGATGGCGACACGGATATTTTTCGCGTCGCCATGCGCGAAGCCCAGGAAGAATCGGGACTCAATTCGCTGCGCTACCTTGGTAATTCGGAGGCACCAGCGCCCTTTGATATCGACATTCACGCGATACCCGCGCATGGGGAAACCCCAAGTCATGAGCATTTCGACATGAGGTTTGTGCTTGTCGCAGATGACGCGGAGCCCCTGGTTCAGTCCGAGGAATCGAGCGATCTTAGATGGTTTAGCCTTTCCGAAGCTTTCGCATTGACAGACGAACCAAGTATGCATAGACAATTTGATAAAATACAGGACAAGCGCCTCGATCTGTCAATCCAGCTGTCAAACCAGGAATCATTATGAAACTAGAGTCTCAGGATACGATTGACCAACCGGTCGATACCGTCTACCAAACCGTGCGGGATGATCTGGCGAACCTCGCGCCCTATCTCCCCAATGTGGATAAGATCGTCTGCGAAACCAAAAAATCCGGGAAAACTGGTCCCAAGATCGTCAACCGCTGGTATGCCAAAGCTGAGTTGCCGGCACTCCTGCAGAAAATTATCAAACCCGAACTCCTAAGCTGGATCGACAAGGCCGAATGGGATGATAACTCCCGCTTGGTGCGCTACACGCTCGAATCATCGATCGGCAACAATTTGTTTGAGGCAAGCGGGGTCAATTACTTTCATGAGGCGCCAGATGGCAAGACTCAGCTGCGCATCACCTGCGAAGTGACGCTTCATCCTGAGAATTTGCCTGGGGTCCCAAAACTCCTTGCGGGCAAAGTTCTGCCCATGGTCGAAGGTTTGCTCAAAAAAATGCTCGAGCCCAATCTCATGAGTTTGGCAGAAGGATTAAAAGGCTACTACGCTCAATCCCAAAAAAAGAGTAAAAAATGACCAATATCGTGATTCTGGGAGCGACTTCTGCCATGGCGCAAGCGGTGGCGCGACTATGGGCCGGGCCTAAAACGAGGTTTTTACTAGCTGGTCGAAGGTCTGCAGAGCTGCATGAGGTCGCGCTTGACCTTGGGGCGCGTGAGGCAAAGACGACCGAACTCGTGGTCGATTTCAATGCAGCCGACGCAGGAGCGCGGATCAAACAGGCATGCGCTGACTTTGGCCAGATCGATATTTTACTTTTCGCCGCAGGGACCAACCTGCCCAATGAGGTTACGCTGTCGGATCCACAAAAGGCGCAGCTTGAGATCGCGAGCAACTACACCGCACCGCTCACAATTCTTCTCGGATTGGTACCGCAATTTGTCAAACAAGCCTAAGGGCAGATCGCCGTGATCTCCACGGTGGCGGGCGACCGCGTCCGCAAAAGCAATTTTATATATGGCAGCGCTAAGGCCGGAATTTCAGCTTTCACCGATGGCTTGCGGGCCTATTTAAAACCACGTGGCGTGGCAGTCACGCTGATCAAGCCAGGTATCGTCCAAAGCCCAATGACCAAGGCGCTCAATGTCACAGGCCCATTTATGGTACACCCCGATGTCGCGGGTCGCGCGATAGCAAAAGCCGTGGCCGCGAAAGCTCCGGTCGTCTATGCCCCGGGACTATGGCGTTTGATCATGCTTGTCATCCGGCATATTCCTATCCGGATCTTTGACCGCTTGAATTTTTGAAATTGTCGGCTAGGCTTAATGTGGCCTTTGTGCGATATGGTCATCAGGAATTCTGGACGAGAACCATGGGACATCATCACCATCATCATCATCATCATCATGATCATGACCATCACGACGATTCCAGCCTGAAGCGGATCAAAACCGCTTTCCGACTTAATATCGCCTTCACGCTGATCGAGATCGTGGGCGGGCTTTTGACCGGAAGCTTGGCTATCGTCGCCGATGCTGTCCATGATCTGGGTGACAGCTTCAGTCTGGGATTGGCGCTGATCTTGGAGCGCAAGGCACGCGACAAGGCCAACTTTCAGTGGACTTATGGTTACAAAAGATTATCGACCCTGTCGGCCTTGATATGCGCGATCGTCTTGATCGCGGGATCGCTTTCGATCCTTTTTACCGCTGCTACCCGCATCCTCCACCCGTCTGCACCGCCTAACAGCTGGGGAATGATCGCGCTAGCCCTAGTGGGCACCGCCGTTAACGGCTGGGCCGCGTTTGGTCTGTCGCGCGGCGCGACTCAAAACGAAAAAGTGCTAACCCTTCATCTGCTCGAAGACTTTTTGGGTTGGATCGCCGTGCTTTTCGGAGGAATCATCATCTGGTTGACGGGATGGACGATCGTAGACCCCTTGCTCGCCGTGCTGATTAGTCTATTCATCCTGCTCAATCTTTACAAAAACCTGCGTGGCACCCTGCGAATTCTGCTCCAGTACGTCCCCGAAACCGTCAAATTGGATGAGATTATCCACAAGATTCGAAGCCTCGATGGCCTAGTGGCTCTCCGCGACTACCATGCCTGGACGCTTGACGGCAAGGATCACGTGTTCACCTGCCAAATAGAACTAGCTCAACGGGATGCGGAATCCAGAATTAAAGACTCGATTCGTAATATGTTAAAATCACAAGGCTTCAACCATATCACGATCGAAGTCCTGACCGGCAACGACGAGGCATCTTGCCATCCCGAGCAGTGTTGACAGGAGATCTCTTCTGTCAACTGCCCGCTGGGGAACGAAGCATGTTCTTGGCCCGAAACGCAACCTTCTCCCCTGTATGGCAGACCGAAACACGAAGGAGCTGCCGCTTGGTTAGATTGACGATCCGAGCGGGGCCCGGGCCTGTGATCGCCCCGCAGACGAGATCACCAACATCGGGTAGCGCGCCCCGAACTGTGTCCAGAATGGAGTAATGACCAAATCGGTCGCGAATTGCAAAACGATTGGCCCCAGGATTTGTCAAGACTACATGTGCATACATGGATGTTCCTCTCAGATCAGTCCAACTTCGAGGAAGAAGCTTAGCATGACAAAAGTAAGAAATTATTAGAAGACGACTGATTTGGGTGTTGGCGAGGCGGGCCGTCCGGCCTATCCCACCACCGGCAGATTTCGATCGGGGTGGTCATGGTCGTAGGCTTTGTGGGGACTGAACGGATTGCCGCGGGTCATGTCCACCTCCAGCGCATGACGTCTCAGTCGCTCAACTTTTTCGATCAGCTCCGTTTGTTTCGGGTCGAGTATGCCTCGTTCATGAGCGAAATTAATGAGATCGAGCAAGTCATCGCTCTCAGGTAAAGATCGTCGGGCGTTGCGTAGAGTATCATAGAGTGTATCTACCGAGCGAACGGCCTGGTAGGCCTCCTCTAGGCGGGCGTGAGCATCGTCATGAGGCGCATTGTAAATCCCTTGGGTCAACTCGTTGCGAACTTCGGGATCTTCGAGCGCATCGCAGACTTGGTCGGTCAAGCGATCGCTTGGGCCGAGGCTATATGGATTTAATCTCGCCAATGGCAAAGCTACATATCGCCAGATCCAGCGCGTGAAGGGCCCACCCATCTGGGCATACAACCCCTCGAGTGCCAATTGAATGCGCCTAAACCCGTAGCTCATGGTCCAGTTAAATACCTCGCGGAGATTGTCAGATTTGGGGTTTTGTTCAAAATAGCGGATAACCGACCAGTTGATAAAAAGCCAAGATAGAATATCAGCATAGCGGCCCGTGATATGCTCTTTGGCCTTGAGCTGCCCTCCGTAGAGCAGCATTGCAGCGTCTGTCATAAATGAAAATTCGGCCGAAGCCCAAAGTAGCAGACGGTAGCTGCGCCTTAGGTGGCGGTCTTTGATTCTAAGAAACCGGGGACCGCGAATCAGATAATAAGCTGAGGCTTTGGCGAAGGTATAACACCCGTGCCCGAGCCACCCGATGAGATTTCGGTCAAACTCCGTCTTGTCATGATCCATGACCGATTTCATCAGAGGAAAAGCAAAGGGGTGACAGCGAAAAGCACCCTGGCCAAAAATCATAAGCGTGCGGGTCAGGATATTGGCTCCCTCGACCGTGATCCCTATGGGAGCCGCGATATAGCCATGGGCGATCTGATTGTGCGGGCCAAGGCTTATTCCTGTTCCGCCCATGATATCCATGGCATCGTTGGCCCCGATTCTGCCTAGTTCTGTCAGGTTATATTTCGCAACAGAGGCAATGACCGGCAGCGTCCCACCTTCCTCCATAACACTGATCGCCATCTTACGGGTAGCATCCATGATAAAAACCAGACCCGCAATCCGGCCTAAAGGTTCGCGTACGCCCTGGAATCTGGTCAAGGGCAGACCGAACTGAAACCGAATTGCCGCATGAGCGCTGGTCACCGCAAGCGCCCGTTTCATAAGTCCCGTCGATTGGGCCGGAAGCGAAATGCCGCGCCCCGCAGCCAGGCTCGCTGTGAGCATCATCCAGCCGCGGCCAAGGCCGGATCGTTCGCCAATCACATGACTGAGCGAGATCACCACATTTTTGCCTGTAAGGTGGCTGTTGACAAACGGCACCCCCAGCGGATCAAACCGGCGCTCCCTAGATATCCCGGGAGTCTTGGCATCGATCAAGGCGCAGGTGATGCCAATGTCCTCGCTCCCAAGTCCCAGGAGTAAGTCTGGGTCTCTCAGGCGAAACGCAATCCCGATGATCGTTGCCACGCTCCCCAAAGTAATCCATCGTTTTTCCCAATTGAGCCTGATTTTGATTTCGTCGCCTTCCTGAAAGACAACACCTTCTGATCGCAGCGAGCTGGCGTCTGAGCCTGCCTCGGGTTCGGTGAGCGCAAAGCAGGGGATGTCGTCGCCGCGGGCGAGGCGCGGCAAATAGCGATCTTGTTGCTTTTTGGTACCATAAGCCAACAGCAATTCAGCCGGTCCCAGAGAATTTGGTACCATTGCCGTGATGGCGACTGGAATGGACCGGCTACTCAATTTGAGGATGATTTCGCTATGCGCGATCCTGGAAAACCCTAAGCCACCGTAGCTTTGTGGGATAATAATGCCGAAGAACTTGTGCTTGCGAAGGTACTTCCAAATCTCCTCAGGCAGATCACCTTTCTCCCAAATCGACCAATCATCGCTCATCTGACACAATTGAGTGACCGGGCCATCGAGAAACGCGCGCTCAGCTGCCGTGAGATTCGGCTCGGCGTATGCTCGCAGGGTGGGAAGCTTTAGGCGTGTCTGAAAAAATTCGCGTTCAATCCCCGTTTGTCCTGCTTCAATCGCTGTAAGCTCCGTCCTAGAAATATGCGGAAAAATCTTGAGGCGCTTGACGATCAAGAAAACGGGCCCCGAGATCAAAGCACGCCTTGCCGGCGCAAAACCCATGATGCCTAAAACCACGATCAACAAAACCCAACCCATCTGCCCCTCCCTTTATTGCAGGTGAAATTTACTGCAGGTGAAATTCATTGCAGATGAAATGCCCCAACTCATCGTCCTCGGTACGCTGTGCATTTCCTGTTCCAAGAGATAGAAAAAAGATAGGAAGTGTTGATCTTATGATTCCCCGAGCTCCTGGGTTTCTGGAGTCCCAGTCGAATGGTGAAGTTAGGAAATCAGGAACCCAGAAAACGAGGGTAGATTTTCCCAGTATTTTCATTATGGTAGACAAAATATACCAATTTAGCACAATGCCTTAACCGGACCGATTTCGAGTTCCTTTTTACCGCGACGAAAGTGTTAACTCACTGTATCTATGAGGCATATAGGTCTTTGCCAGCTCGTCGAGGCCCTGAAAAGGAATAACAATAACTCGTCTCTGGCGCGAAACTCCGTTTCATGCCAGAGACGTGTCCCGAACGAACGAAGTGAGGGGGGATCTCTCTCGGCAACATACTGAAATTACTTGCATGACTGGACCAGATCCTTCGTCGTTTCACTCCTCAGGACACGTCGCTGGCGCTTTTAGCGCCAGCGACTAACTAATCAATTTCTTGTTGAGCTTGGTGGCCAAAGTTGGTATCAAAGCGATGGCCGAGGCATGCGCCACTGACTTCGCCCCTCATTCAATAGGAGACGCCATAGATGAGCTTAAAGATCGCAGCAACCCTTATGATTTCGAGCCTAATGTCCCCACTTGCAGGATACGCCAGGGCTGTGTCGCTTGACGACTCGGTCAGCCTCGATCTTTTTCTCCTCGCAGGTCAATCAAATATGGCCGGCCGCGGCAAGGTCGGCAGCAGCGACGTTAAAGTTAATGATCAGATCTGGAATCTAAATGAGGATCTAGACTGGGTTCCCGCCGTTGACCCCTTGCACTTTGAAGCACCCAATCGCGACGGCGTCGGCCCTGGGCGCTCGTTTGCCAAGGCGATCACTAAAGGCGATAACAGCCTGATGGTTGGTTTGATACCTACAGCCGTAAGCGGGACTTCTATCACGGAATGGAACCGAAGCGGCAAGCTTTACCAAGACGCCATAGAACGGGCCAAAGCCGCCAAGAGCCATGGCAAGCTAAGGGCGATTTTGTGGCACCAGGGTGAAAACGATGCCGACAACGAAGAACGAGCCAATCAATACGCGACCAACCTCGAGAAACTGGTCAAGAACTTCAGGGCAGATTTAGGAGAACCGAATTTACCATTCATTGTTGGCGAAATAGGCGAGTTTTTAAAGACGAGCCGTTTCCCTTATGTCAGCCTGGTGAATCAGAGTCTACATGAAGTCGCCGGCCGCTTGCCGAACATGGCCTGCGTTTCAACCGTCGGTCTTGAATCGACTGGTGATAACATCCATTTTTCAACAAACGCCCAGCACAGGCTCGGGAAAGCCTACGCCAAGGCTTACCTTGATTTAGTCAGGTAAACTTATCCTGCAGGGGGTTGCCTCTCGAACAATTCATCGAGAAGCTCGTCGCTGGCAAGTTCTGGCAGCGTAATCAAGCCACCCATCTCGCTGTTATATTGCCTGACGACCTCGATCGCATGGGGATTTCTGGCCCAGGCGCGCCGTGCAACCCCACCCATCACGTCCCAGGGCATCGCGCGCGCCAGAATCCGATCGACCCGCGGGCTGCCATCCAACACCATT
Source organism: uncultured Oligoflexales bacterium (assembly GCA_964582405.1). GTDB lineage: Bacteria > Bdellovibrionota_B > Oligoflexia > Oligoflexales > Oligoflexaceae > CAZOSN01. The sequence goes on from CAZOSN010000026.1 coordinate 22,876, forward strand.
CCAAATCCACCGTTGATTGACTTCGATATTCCGACGCCCCCACCATTGTGGAGCGCTACGAGGCTCATGCCACGCGCCGCGTTGCCAGCAAAGATATGAGTTGCCATATCAGCCATGATGTTGGATCCGTCTTTGATATTGGCGGTTTCGCGAAACGGCGAATCAGTCCCGCCGGTATCATGATGATCGCGCCCGAGCATGATCGGGCCAATCTCCCCTGCGCGCACCATAGCGTTAAATCGCAGCGCAATCTCTGTGCGCCCCCAAGCGTCCTGATAAAGAATCCGAGCCAACGAGCCCACGACGAGCCGGTTCTTGTGGGCGTTTTGCACCCAAAGGTAGTTGTCACGATCTTGGTAGCGGAGCGGTTTGCGCAATGTCTGGATAACATCAGCTGCGGCGAGGTCAGTTTTTTCTAAATCTCTGGGGTCGCATGATAGGCATACCCAGCGGAACGGGCCGTAGCCATAGTCAAAAAGCTCTGGACCGAGCAGATCTTCGACATAAGAGGGGTAGACAAACCCCTGCCGGTCATCGTTGTCGCGCGCCACCCGTTTGATTCCTGCATCGTAAACTGCCTTTAGGAACGAATTGCCATAGTCAAAGAAGTAGGCGCCGCGGGACGTGAGGCTTTCGATGAGCTCATAGTGTTTGGCCAGCGACACATCGACCCTTTTGCGAAATTCGGTCTTATCGTTGGCGAGCATGGCGGTGCGCTCGTTAAAACTTATCCCCTGCGGGCAATAGCCGCCCTCATAGACAGCATGGCAGCTCGTCTGATCGGAGATAAGGTCCACCGGAAATTTCCTTGCCTCGATCGCTTCAAGAAGATCGATGATATTGCCCTGGTAGGCAATCGATAAGGGCTCGCGTTTGGCTCTAGCTTCTTCAGCCAAAGCGAGGGCCTGGTCAGTCGATAGCGCAACTTTCTGAACCCAGCCCTGCTCGCTGCGAGTCAGGACTCGGGACGGATCAACCTCGGCTATGATCGAAACCGCACCCGCAATGTCAGCTGCTTTGGGTTGGGCGCCGCTCATCCCACCCAATCCCGACGAGATGAAGACTTTCCCGCGAAGATCCTCGTCCTGCTTGAGCCCAAGCTTGAGACGACCTGCAATCGTAAGCGTATTGTAGGTGCCATGGACTATGCCCTGCGGGCCAATATACATGAAACCACCTGCTGTCATCTGGCCATAATTAGCAACGCCCAACGCCGCAGCCCGGCTAAAGTTGTCCGGATCATCAAACAACCCAACCATGAGGCCATTGGTCACGATAACCCGCGGGGCCTCCTCATGCGATGGGAACAAGCCCAGTGGATGCCCTGATTGGATCACTAACGTCGTCGTGGTCGTCAATCGTTTGAGATAAGCCATGATGAGTTGATACTGCAGCCAATTCTGGCAGACCTGCCCGGTCTCTCCGTAGGTAACGAGTTCGTAGGGGTAAAGCGCGATATCAAAATCCAGATTGTTATTGATCATCAGCTGGAACGCGCGGCCTTCCATGCAAAGCCCTTGGTAATTTGTAATGGGCTCAGCCTTGATCTGGCCTTCAGGACGAAAGCGATAAGCGTAGATCCGACCATGTGTCTCAAGTTCGGTCTTAAACTCTGAGGCGAGCGTGCGATGATGCTCCGCTGGGATGTACCGAAGCGCGTTGCGCACGGCAAGTTTTTGCTCGGCCGGGGTCAAATTGAGCGCCCGGCGCGGCGCCCGCCGGATTCCAGACTTAAAAGGCTTGGCTTCAGGAAGGCTGCGGAACAGCTCATGAGTCAATTCGGTTAGCATGGTATGTCCTCTGGCTTGGATTCTTGTGTTTAGCACCGATGAAGCGGGAATGCAATTTGCTCCCGGGAGGACGCCCTGGGGACGGCGACAGCATCATGTAGTCGCGGGCTTATCATGTCACATGGACGAGGCGGAATTTGGAGACGCAAACTATTTTATCGTGATCGCAAGGCCGGAGCTTAGCAAGCTCCATTGAGGCAGACCAGGAATCCTCATCCCCAAAGGTTGCAGAACAACATAAGCCACATAACTTCCCGCGTGGATCGAATCCCCAGGCAGTTTGTAAGTCACGGATGTGGTATCGTCCGGGGTGTCAGTCAGATTAACTGGATCCGACGCAAAAACCTTCTGCCTCGGCTTAACCGTCTCGTCAAAGAGTTCGACGCTCCAGGCGTAGAGATTAACCTGATCCGTGCTTCCAGCTTCGAGAAATGGTTTGTCCGTAAGCGTCAGAGTGAAAGTCGAATCGGAAAGCGAAGGAGTAAACGCCCGCGTTGTGATGCGTGGGAACACATAAGGGAAATCAATGTAGCGTGCCGTGTCGCTTTGCGTCCCATACTGAAGCTTGGCAAAAATCACCTCTCCAGGTCCAGGGGTTACATCCTTCTTCAAGAGGACCTTGCGCGAGTAGATGAGATCTTTGGCTTCGGAATCACCGTTTAGGCCATCGTCAGCCAGAGTAAAATCCCAGGCTTTTAAGGTCTCGATCCCGCTCGCGGTATCGACAAAAACCGTTTGCGAGTCTTTCAAAAGCTTTGATGAACCTCGGATCGATATCACATCGGGACCGAGCGAGCGCAGCTTCACGGTAAAATTGAGATAGGTCTGCATGGTCTTCGTCGAATCCGGTGCTTGGATGACCTGCACGACGAAGTACTCTATGTAGTCCTGGAAATTCGATTCCGTTGATGTTTCAAGAATGTCCTCGACCAAATCGCCGTTCGCATCTGCGCTGAATACATTTTGGATATCGTCGCCATCGATATCAGCATCAAACCGATTAGGGATACCATCGCCATCGATATCAGGATCCTTCGAATTTTCTACGAGATCTCCATCGGTATCGGCGAACACCTTGGACTTATCGACCAACTGAAATTCCCCGCGTCTTCGGGCTTTAATAGCGGCACGGAATTCTGCGCGCCTAAGTCGATCATCAGGATCATTGTCCACAAGTGTTGTTGTGGTGTCTTTTGGAGTGGTGTCCATCCCATCGGGAACGCCATCGCCTGCGGTGCCTTCTTTGTCGCTAGCCCAGGTTTTTTCAATATTGATGCCGGTCGTGTCGGAAAATTTGATGATGCCACCCTGCTGGATCAAAGACGGCAGAGTTGTCCCAGAGAAGGTAAAATACTGACGAATCTGCCCAACCTCGAGTCCGGGGAATGACAGGACCGATCGCAGGCGGAATGTCGTGTCAAGAAGAACGATGGTCATCGGCACGCCGGTCCTTAGATTCTTGACCTCATATTTCCCGGAGGGCCCGATGGTTGCAACCCGGCAGATGCCAGATTCGCGTTCGGTAAACACCACTGACCAGCCGGAATTCTCTTTGATATCGGATGTCGTCCCCTTAAGCGAACCTATTACTTTGATTTCCCCGCTGCCATCGTCGCCGCCACCGCCACCTCCACCCGGGCAGCCCGCGAGCGCGATAGCCATAGCTGCAGCCGTCGCAACTTTGACTAAGTGGGTTCGGGGTGCTAGGAACATCTATCTTTAAAACCTCCAGAGTGGGATTGAAGTGGATATCGGCCCCAGTATGTTAAACCTTAAATTTGGTGCATGAGCAGCATGGCGACCCGGGGATCTTGGCAAAACACCAAAAAACAGGCTTTTGGCCTAAGAAAATTTGCCTATAAAAATGATTCATTTCTCTGCGAAAACTGCGGTCGGGATGTGCCCGCATCCGATATAACATGTCGTAACCATTGTCCATTTTGTCTTCACTCAAAGCATGTTGATATATTCCCCGGTGATCGGGCTGAGACCTGCCTGGGTCTGATGAAGCCGATTGGGTATGAAAATCACGCGAAGAAGGGTCTCTGTATTTGGTATGTGTGCCTGCGGTGTGCCAAAAAATCCCGCAATGTCGCCCTGGTCAGCGGCGAAGCAGTCCCCGACGACTATGCGGCAATTTTGAAACTCCCAGGTCTCGCCCCGGATAGCCGTTGACAGGAAGGTGCGGCGCGAGCTACAAACTGACGCATGACTGCGAGGAGGAGACAAGGCTACCGCGAGGGCCTCTCACAAGGCCTCCGAGGAAAGTCCGGACTTCACAGGGTAAGGTGCTGGATAACGTCCAGGCAGGGGAACTTGACGGCAAGTGCAACAGAAAGCAAACCGCCACAAGGCCCAATTGGGCTTTGCGGTAAGGGTGAAACGGTGAGGTAAGAGCTCACCAGCAGCCCTGGTAACAGGGTTGGCTAGGTAAACCCCACCTGAAGCAAGACCAAGCAGAGGGGAAGTAGCCGCGCTCGACGTGGCTTCGACGTTGACCCGACGATCCCTTGGGTAGGTCGCTTGAGGGGTTTGGTAACAAACCTCCTAGATGAATGGTAGCCTCAGCGGGTTAGCCCGCTAGACAGAATCCGGCTTATTGGCTTTTCCTCGCTGTCATTTTTGCTTTGCTCAATGTTGACCCTTTTTTGAACAGACTAAGACCTGCATGCCTATACGCGAACTGGATCCCTTCAAGGATCCTACAGAAAAACTAGCAACCGGTATCAACCCTTATGTGGGGCATATTCAATCGGGTATGCGCGATCAAACCCTACCAGTCGCCTATGGACCTGGCCTCAGAGAATGGTGTCGCGTCGGTTTTCGGGAAGTGCTGGCTGAGCGTATGATTTGCCCTCCCCGCCGCATCATTGCCGAGGTTGGCTGTCACGAAGGTCATGTGCTCAGCAAACTTGCACGTGACCATCCGGAGGTGGGTTTTGTCGGACTTGATATCACCTTTAAGCGAGTGGTTGAAACTGCGCGTCGGGCAGTTGCCCTAGGTGCTAGCAATCTTGTAAGTGTATTTGCCAACGGCAAAACTCTCGCTAAACTGTTTGGCGAGGGATCTCTTGATGGCATGATTGTCTTTTTTCCAGATCCTTGGGCACGTAAAAAAAAGCAGCAAAAAAAGCGGCTCATCGATGCAGGTTTCCTTGAAGATTTGAGATCGGTTCTGCGGCCGGGCGGGTTTTTCTGGCTGAAGACGGACCATGAGGGCTATTTTCATGAGGTGGCCGACCTATGCGCCGGATTAGGTTGGATTTCTGCTGTTTCTGCGGACGATCCTATCCTAAACACCGGTCATCCAAGCTGCTTCGAGGAGGCATTCGCCCGCCGTGCCGTGCCAACTTTTTCTCGAATTTGGTATAACGCCCCATTCCAGGAAGAGGCAAAATAGACATCCTGAGATTTTTTTGCAGTGTGCTATAATTGGTTGAGGCAAACGGCCAGGCTTGGTAGCAAGAGAGACAATGAGTCGCAATAAAAAAGTCGATCAGAGATCCGCACCGCCCCGAGAACCAAAGGTTTTTACGCCCGAGGAGTTTTTGGCACGCGCCAACGGGCTGCTTAAGTTTGAGCGAAGCATTGCGGAGGGTGCACAGGCTTCGAGGGTGTCTTCGTTGGTCAATCTGGCTTTAGACGGCCTGTTTGAACCGGAGGCAATACCTAGTGATACCCCAGAACCTGGCATCATCCGTTTTCCGCGTCGAGGAGTTTAAGGTAAATTTGGAACCCGACCCTGCGATTGTCATTTCGGTAGACGAAAAGTTGGACAGGTATAAAGTCGACGAAGTCTGTATTACCGCGCTTTCAAGCATGGTTTTGAATGACCCTGGCCTCGGAGAATTTGAGCTATCGATTCACTTTACCGATGGCGTCGGCATTGCCGAACTCAACCAACAGTACCGCAACAAAGCAACGTCCACGGACGTCTTATCTTTTCCTCAGAAGGAATTTCAGCACAAGCTCCTTGGTGGCCCGGCGAAGGTATCGATCAAGCCTGAACCATGGGATTCAGTGCTGGGGGATCTTGTCATTTCACTCGACGATGCTGCAAGGAACGCAGCATCGATCAACCAGGGGCTTGATCGCGAGGTTTGTTTTTTGATCGTTCATGGAATTTTGCATCTCGCTGGTCATGATCACGAGCGACGCGATGAGGAAGCGGTTATGCTGGCCGAGCAGGCCCGGATTATGGGGATTTTCGCGGCAAGCGAGAATTTGCCAGCCTGGGCACGATGTGTGGAGGCGCTATGAACGCCTTCGATACCTCCGTGATTTCAAGCATTATCTTTGGACTGATTTACATCACGGTCTCGGCTTTTTTTGCTGCGGCCGAAACGGCCATCAGCGTGGGTCTTAGCCCTGCCAAAGTCGAAGGTCTGATCAATCAGCGACGAGGTCTGAACAACCGGCATCTGGAACTCTGGCTTGCTCACCCAGGACGGGTACTCACGACGATATTGGTGTTTAACAATGTCTTCAAGATTGCTGCCGTGGCGCAGGTCACGCTTCTGGTCAGCAAATTCGCCGATGCCGAAATTTTTATCGTTGCCGTAGCCGTCACAGCCTTTACCATTCTCCTCGTCGGAGAAATTATCCCCAAAGCTTTGGCCAGAGCCTATTACGACAAAATCAGCGTGTCGTGCCTTTACGTTGTCCACGTGCTCTATCAGGTGTTCAAACCGGTCGTCTATGTTTTTGTTGAGCTTGCCAACGCCCTTCTTCGACTCATGGGCATCGAAGGCAAATCCAAACCCGTTATGACCGCTGATGAAATGGAGCATATGATAAGCGAGGGCGAGAAAGCCGGCATTATCGAAGACACCAAAAAAGAAATGCTCTCGGGCGTATTTGAATTCGACGCAACCAAAGTCCGCGAGATCATGACTCCACGTACCGATATGATAGCCCTCCCTCGGCAGGCAAGCATAAAAGAAGCTCTCGAGATGATTATCGAGAGCGGGCACTCCCGGCTTCCTGTGTATGAGGAGCGCATCGATAATATCGTGGGGATACTGTTTGCAAAGGATATGCTCCGTCACCTCCACCTTCACGACGAAGCTGAAGCGAGGTTAGGTACCATCGAACCTTTGATGCGCGAGCCCTTCTTTGTACCGGAATCCAACCAACTCATGGAAGTATTCAAGGAGCTAAAACGCACCAAGATTCACCTTGCAGTGATCATTGATGAGTATGGGGGAACCGCAGGCATCGTCACGATGGAGGATATCCTCGAGGAGATCGTGGGTGAGATCCAGGACGAGTATGACAGCGAGGAGGCAGAGCTGATCAAGCTTGACGCCATAACGTTTGATATTTCAGGGTCGATGAACATTTCTGACTTTGTCGAGCATTTCGGCCTTGATGATGGTTTTGAAAATGAAGTCGAGAGCGAAGTCGATACAATCGCAGGCTGGATCACAAAGCTTTTGGGCGATTTGCCCGAAATCGGCCAAACTGTATCTTATGGAAATCTCACCATGGAAGTAACCAAGATCAGCCGCCACAGAATTGATCGCATCCGCGTCGTCCGAAACGAAAATCCTACCTAGCCGAAAATGCTTTGGCATCATTGCTCTGCCGAAGCAAAGGATCTCAATGACTTAAAGCTAAAATTCCATTCTTAGGTTTTTCTTACCCTTGGTGCCCAAGGTTTTTAGGCTGCAGTCTCGCAAAAATGGCGTTATAATAAGAAATAGCCCAACTGATGATTGGGTTGAGCAGTTAGTTGTTTTTTTCTAGGAGAAAATTATGGAAATTCGCTTTTTTTTCCGCCATATGACACCCTCCGAAGCTCTCAAAGAATTTACGTCTGACAAGCTATCAGCGCTGCGTAAGCTCCTGAGTCCTGAATTCCCGCCGCAGGTTACTTTTGAGCTCGATAAGGGACAATGGCTGGTCAAACTTTCGGCGCACTGTCTGGACAAGCAAGCGATCGATGTCCATGCCGAGAGTGATGAGATCCATAAGAGTGTCGATTTAATGATGGACAAGTTAACGACAATCCTAACTCGTAAGAAGGGAAAAAATCATCAAAAGCGCAATAGAACGGTCGCGACCGAGTTGCACGAACGCGCGGTAGAGCAGGAGCTGAATGAGGGACTCAGGGCGCAGTCAATCGATGCGGCCGAGCTAGTCACTCAGCACTCTTAAGTAAACGCTTGCAATGCGGCGATTCGCCCGAATCGCCGCTGCACCCGTCGCAAATTTCCTCCACCTGCCATCACAAAATCCCCTCAATGATACACGTGATCGTGTCGGTCCCTGGTGCGAATGAGCCTGCGGCATGCTTTGAGGGGTGAACTCGAAGAATCCGCTCCCCCCGTGAAACGATCGCACGGAAAGGCTCTTTTTTCTCAACTTTCCTCAACTTTCCTCAACTTCAGTTCCCTTCCTTTTCTCGAAAATCTCCTTCAATGAATATTTCCTAAGATTTGGCACCCGCTTTGCACAAGGCCTCAGCATTGCGATCGGATCGCCATGTTCAAGTAAGGAGTGAAACCTGTGAAAAGAAAGATGCGTCTATATTGGGGTTGCTACCTAGGAGTATTGATCGGAGTTGTTGGCTGCACGCGTAAATCGGATGAACATCGCGACTCCCCGCCAACGGATACCGCGGCCATTACGCAGGAAAGTTTCAATTGGACTCAGCGTTTTAACGAGCTTGAGGGGATGAAACGCAAAGCTTTGGCGGTGCAAGATATTAAGCAGGCGGTTCTCTATGCGGCGGACGAGCAGCTCGCCATGAAGATGCTCACGCTCGAACAGAGTGGAACCGTTGTGAACGAGTGGCCGCATTGGCAAGAGATTCAAAAGATTTTGGGTGATTTGTTGGATGACGGAAAGCTTGCCGAGTACAAGGCGCAGCTTCCCTGTGAGCCTGCGCAGTGCACAGAACTTGAAGGTGCCCAGGAATCACTCCGGCAGAACTTGCTAGCCTTGGACCAAGCCCTCCCCAAAAGCCTGAGCTATTGGACTGTCGTCCTAGAGCTCAATTTCGATCAAAAGCATGAGGGGCATGGTGCGGTTGATACCGAAAATGGCGAGGCCATGCTGTTGAAAGAAGCCTATGGGCTTGGGCGCGCGGCACTTGATGATGTGCGGCTCGCCTTGGGCAGCCAACCCTGGGTATGGCTTGGTCCAAAGGAAGGCTCAAAAAACGAGGTTTCTGGTGGCTGCAAGCCTGAGCTTAGCTCGATGTGCGAGGATTTAAAAGCAGAGCTTGCAAAGCTTGTGGCCGAACGAAAAGATCTGCTCGATCGTGGGGAATGGCTCAAGATCGAACCGGCTGTATTGGAGCAGATCACTTATGATACAGAACTTATTAGACTCCTCGAAGGGGGCAAGGACCTTAAAGACCCCTTGATTGAAGAGCTTACCCGTCAGTTCAGAAATTTGAATCTAATTCATAGCCAGGGCTTTGCACCGTATTCACCGGAGGAGTACGCTGAGGTACGCAAAGTATTCGATCAGTTTGGCCCCTTGATTCTAAAACTCTCGCCTCGCACAGCCGATGGCAAGCTGCAAGCCTTTGTCCTTGAGTTGCCCAAAGAGACTCCTAAACCCTGGTCGGGCTATTGGTATCCGGCGCAAAAAAATGAAATGTTTGGTAGCCCTGATGCGCCGCTCGCAAAATTCGATCAGGTGTTAAAAGAACTCAATATTGCTGAGCGATCAGTCGATTGGGAAGCAGCCCGCTACACACCTTATGCAGCGGATTGGGCTGGTCTTTGTGATGCCTGGGCAATGGCAGCGCTGAGCGTGCCCGAACCGATAAAGCCAGTATCCTACCGAGGTGTGGTTTTCAACGTGAGCGATCTTAAGGCTCTCTTGATAAAAAAATTCGAAGGCGCCAAAGCTACGATTTATGGCCAACGTTATCTTGGAACAGCCGAAACCGACGGTCAAATGCAGGATCTTAGGCCTGAGGCATTTCACAGGTTGGTCGAGGTTATTTTAGGCGAGAAAAAAATGGCTCTTGGTGTCGATGATGATTCGGGTCCTGAGATTTGGAACAAACCCCTTATATCAATGCGCTGGACCGTTGAGCCCGATCCCAATGCAATGGGTGCCTACCTCGTCAAAGCATATCCCAAACTTGTGCAGAATCGCAGCAGCGTGAGCGAAAAGCTTACGGATCTATTCGACATCAAAGCTCCGGTCTATACCTATCGCCTTTTTGTCGATCCCGATTGCGAAGCCTCCAGGATGAACGAGTCGGGTTGCCCCGTCGTGTATGGCCAATGGCTCGATCAGTCCCTCGATAATCACCCAGATCTGGTATTTATACCTGGATTTACAAGCCTAAGCACCGTGATCCCAAAAAACAAAATTCTGGCAAAGTACAACGACATTTTGAATGCCATTATCGCTCAAGGGCGCAACTGATAATCGGTTGCGTGGCTTGGTTTCTATAACGGTTTTTGTGAAGGAGTTGAAGTATGTTAAAGCAAGTTGTTTTGGGTTTTCTTGTAACAGTTAGCGTCAACGGGTTTGCAGCCGCCGGTGGTGAAAGTAAAGAGTCGATCGATCTACAAAAAGGGTTGATGGAGCTTAAGGGCCGCTGCGCGGAACTCACGTCAAACGCTCAGCTTAAGCCGTTTAAAGTCGTGGTGACTTGCCGTCAAGAATTGACGCAGTGGCGTGCCGGGGGTACCTCAATGCGCGAGTTACCCAACAAACTTACCATCGGGGCCAGCGTTCGGGTTAAGAACTTTGATCTCCCCTATCATGCAGAGGACATGATGGCAGATGTTAGTCAAGCAAGCTGTAAGCTTTATGAAAAATGGCAAGTTTTGATCCCGGCCGTGGATACTGAGATCAGCTGCGCCGACCTTGATGCGATCGATAGCCTGTCACAGTTTTGCGCAGGCGTGATCCAAAACCGTTTTGCGGAAGATCCCTCGGTTGCGGTCGAGCAAGCGCTCGGCGAAACCTACGACACCTGCGGCGGTATAGTTCAGGCGCCTAAGGCCCCAGTAGCGCGTTAAATCTGGGATTGCCACCGACAATCAGATCCCTGGAAAAAAGCGTTAAGGCATTGGTGCGCATGCGCCAATGCCGCTCCTGCCACCTGAGCCAACCTTGCGAACTCATCGCCATCTAGAGCATCCCAACCGAGAGCCTGTTTAAAAAGGCTCTGAGCGATCCTTCCGCGATTAGAAATTTCCGAGGGGTTTCCGAGGGGAAGGTGGTCAATAAAAATAAGACTTGTTCGAGCATTCCCCAGTGTAATAGAGTCCGCCAATCAATCAAGAATAGCTGGCGGCTGCAAGTGAGCTTGCCGGTTTGCTGGCGCGCAATCAATAGAGAGGGGGCACAATGCGATTCTACCTCGCGATGTTGGGGTTTTTTATGTTTTGCCTGGCCGGGAACGGACGCGCCATGACGATGACAGGTGTTCGGCTTATCTACAAAACCGGAGCGGCGGGGGCCGTTTGCCTTGACGGTGTGATGCTTAATTTCGATGCAGGTGTTTTCGTGCCGTCTCTTTGGGGGCAGGTGAATCTGATCAGTGATATGGGTCTTGTGCGTGCCTTGGTGCCTAAGGACGGAGAAGTTGCACTCTGGAGCAGAGAAGTTTTTATGGCGCTTGAGTCGCCTCAAATCTGTAGGGGCGAGCGCAATCTAAAATGGCTGGAGGTGCGCCGCGAAATCCGCAATGCGGAGGGGCATGCGGTCGATGAATACCGGCGTTTTGCTTTGGCATGGCCGTCGGCTGCCGAGACGGTAAGCCAGCTTGAGCCTGAGGAGGTGGCCTCGCAAGTCCAGGGCGAGCCATCGTCAAACGCATGCAAAAGCGAGTTCTGCGGTTTCAGGGTCACCCGCGAGGCATTGCAAAAGGCCAACCGAGCGGTTTCGGCCTGGCGCAAAGCCCATGCCACGGATCAAGGTTTTCAATATTCTGGCTTGAGGCTTTTGGAGCTAGGAAACGGACTGCGGCCTGACAGCGCGATTAACCGAACCCGACAATATGCAAACGCAGATGTGCAGTACCTGCTCACCTCGGCTTCGGTATTCATGGGGAGTCTTGGCTATGGTCTGATCTCGGTCGCTGACGTCTCGGCTCAAGATGGGAAAACGCCATCAATCAGGGGCAGTTCGGGAAACCTTTTGTATTTACATCCCGAAGGCTCACATACCGCGGGCAAGGATGCCGACCTTGCCTATTATTGGCGGTCAAAAGGCGAACTCGATCTTGAAGCCAATTTTTGGCTGCTTTATGCCGTGCTGCGCTATTCGGGGGTCGATCTCGTGCTGACCGCTTACACCGACCAATTGCGAAGCATGGCGCGAGAAGCCTTTCAAGCCCATCTGATCAATGAAGTCGCCTGGGCGCGGTTTGACAGCAATCGCCTGCAGCTTAATACGGATTATAACCATGATCAGCACCTTCACCTGTCGATTCTCAATACCGACAACCGAGGGGAATCGCGTCGGTTTAAGCTGTCAGACAATGCCTACTGCTGTTACGTGAAGCTTCGTCCCAAAAACCTCGGCGTGAATGCCAACTTTTGTTCGGATCCGTTTTGAATCGCAGCCCATTTAGCCCTACTGCGTTAAACTATACTGAAACAAATTAGGTCTGCGAAAAGAGATTGGTTCCGCGTTTCTGTC
>CAZOSN010000027.1:0-35183 GCA_964582405.1 uncultured Oligoflexales bacterium
ACAAATCAACAAAGGACTCCCATTCGTACTCTAGTGCCGCGATAGCGATCGAAAGTACATTAGAATCTTGATCATACTTGATGCCCTCACTGCCAGCTGAATGGTCCCATATCACATGTGGTGCTTCGATCCCTAAGCAGCGATCTGCAATTATCGATTGCATTTTCGCGCCGATCCTAGTGGCCATAATTGAGAGTTGTTGTTCTTTTATCGATAACGGGTCAAATCCTGATCGCCGCAGACGATGGTGATGTAAGTAGCCAGACTTCTTGACTGGTGTGGCTTTTTTGATCCTATCTTTATAGGCTTTACTTGCAATAGGATCAAATTCTGCAAGCAAGGCTTCCATTAGCTGCGAACCCTTGGGAAAACTTGCCCAGTTCGCAACGTTTAATTGGCGCAATTGTTCCCATGCTGCCACAAATTGATCTTGAAGGCTGGCCTCTTGATGATCTGCTAAGCGATCCAAAATGGTGCGGAGCGTAGGGTTGGCTCCCGCCGCAGCAGCCATCGATCCACTCATTATTTCGGCAATTCGTTTTGCCGATAACCGAATATTGTTTTCCCAAAGCTGCTGCTCGACTATTTCGCCAATGCTTCTCCAATATGCGGGGTTCGAATTTACGATCATGGACCAGAACTTGTTTTGGGCAAAATTCTCGACAAGAGAACACAGCGAAATTTGGGAATGGCGCTGTACTTGATCGATAAGTTTTATGCCTTCGCTATAGAAGAGTTGATGCTCGCGTTTAACAAATGTCAATGCAAGGCCAGCAATATCAGTGTTAAAGCCAATGGTCGCTATCGACATGTTTACGCCAGATTTCTTTAAGCACAACTCAGTGACGATTGATGATTCGTGGGTCACAAGATCTCTGCATCGATCCAAAAATAGTGAGTCTTGATCTCTGTTAAGATAGGTTCTAAGTAAATTTTTAATTTCAATATCGTGAACAGACTTCTCAGCATGCGAAAGTTGACTAATTGTAAGAGCGTGATCTGAGCCATGCCCCGATCCTAATGCGACCATCGCAAAATGCCCCTGGGAGATTCGTTTCAGTACAGAAACAGCGAGGACTTCCTCTGGATGCGTCGCCCAACTAATCACTTTAGGATTTTTTAATAGTGCCGCGAGCTGTGGAATGGCCTCAATATCAAAATATAGAGGCAAGCGGGCCTCGTTACTCCGTGTAGCATAATGGCGAAGAGTCGATTGAAATCTCTCATAGCAGCGTGCGATCAACGATCTTAATACGATCGCTTTAAAAGCTCGTTTAGCATCGGGATCCGTTACTGAACTCAATTTGATTTCTAGATCAATCAAATACACTTTCAAATACAGGTCTTCGTCCAAATCTTCTAAGTAAGATAGTGTGCTGTTAGCGGAACTCACGCAAGTTTTGTTGCAGCAGCAGCGTTTGTATTTCTTACCTGATCCACATGGGCACAGTTGGTTTCGACCTGCTTTCATTGCGTTCTTTCTGATTTGACTTAATAGGGTAATTGACAATTAAAATGTGGCAGAAACCTATCAGATTGTAGGGAATTGATCAATAAGCCTAGGCTGTCATGCCAGGACGCCCTCATGGGATATTGATTATTTCAAAATCATGCCGTCCAGGTTATCAGCATCTTTCAGACTTGAAAAACCGTAGGCCTACCGCTAACCGAAGAGCCCTATAGGGCCTAGAAATTTGCACGCTGAAAGTGCGGAATGTAGGATACAGTCTCCTTTAACATTTTTTCTCCTAGTTTTTGTTTTGTCGATGAATACCATGGAGAAAAAATGCAAAAAAGCCAAATAAATCCTCAAAAAATTCCCTCTCCCAAGAATATTTAAATAAGCTCTTACATTTAAACAATCACTTTTTTTATTAGGTGTTAATCTTCCGTTTCAAAAGGAAACATTAGAAGGTTTTGCAGATTCGCTGTCACCAGTACCCCATCGTAGGCTCGGCAAGTTTGCGCTTCCTGAGCCTGACAAGACCGTTTACAATCGTGTGGTGGGATTGGATCGATTCATTGTGCGTAAGGGCTATCCGAAGTGAATAAAGATCTCGCAAGGAAATGGCTTGCTGTTGCTCTTAAAGATCGAAATATGGCGAAGATAGCCAGGCAGCATCAAGAATTCGCCTATGCTGCCTTTCATGTTCAACAGAGCCTTGAAAAGGCTCTTAAGGGAATATACTTGCTCCATACCGGCAATCAACCTCCCTATATCCATGATTTGGCCCGACTGGCCGAGCTTTGCCATCCATTCCTACCTGAGATAAAAAAATTCGATAAAATTTTTACAGGACTTAGTCCCTACTATCTATCAACGCGGTACCCCGAGTATAAGGAAAGTGTATCGAAGGCTCTCACGGACCAACGTGTCGATGAGTTTTTCGAGACCGCAGACGAGGTGTTAGAATGGTTAAATCAAAAGAGCAAGTCGTAGAAGCTATTGAACGCTATAGGAATGTTTTAGATGAATTGTTTGATGGTGTAGAAGTCCGACTTTATGGGTCCTACCTAAAAGGCAATGCGAATGAATTTAGCGACATTGACGTCGCGGTTGTTAGTAGCGACTTCCACGGTATATCTTCTGACGTCGCGATCAAACTCCTAGCACGCCTTCGATTGAAGATCGACCGCTCGATTGAAGCTATGCCTTTTACTCCTGAAGATTTGGCTCATCCTCAGGTCGGTTCGCTATCCTATGATGTCGCCCAATTTAGTGAAGTGATCAAACCATCCGGATGATGTTTATCAGTCCTTCCAGTGGTTAGTCTCGCTTGTTGTTCGGCTGAAGCCTCACAACTCGCATCGCCCATGGCCCCGTAATTTGGTGGCTTGATGGCTTTTAATATCAGCAGCGTAAGGCATGATGAGTGGGACAATATACCCTCTTTTTGGTTTTACCGATATTTCGCTATGTTAAGCCAATTCCATTCTTTAGGGGAGCGAATGAGTCAGCTTTGGTGATCGACGGAGTGTAGACAACAATCCAAAAGTGCAGCTCAATAATCAATTTTCGGCCGGGGTCGTAGCCTTGCCAAAAAGTTCATCGCGCCGTAGTTGACTCGTAGTTCGCGAAGCCTCTTGACGCTATTCCCCGCGTCATGTCCAAGCTCAAAAAGGTGGGCTAGCAGGCGCTCAGCTTGAGGGAAGTCACGGACGATCTGTTCGCGAAACATATTGGTGCGGCCAAAATACCGATTGCCAGAGAGTTCACTGCGGTGCTCCTTGGCCTCGATAAATTGCCCTCGATCGTAGGATCTTGGATGCCTCACGACAATCTTGCCAGCATCGTAGAGTGTGACCGTCAAATCATCGGCCTCCAGCAATAGCGGACGGCCCAGCTGCGCTGAAGGGAGCGAATATGTGTTCAGGTCAAAGTGCACCCAAAGGCTTTTAGTGGCTTGTCGCGGCTCTTGAAATGTCGGATGCCGGCATTCCTTAGGCAAAGCCAAGAGTTTTGAGCGTTCGCCCTGCCAAATCGCATACACACTCAAGTTCCGATTATCCGGCCAGGACCGTCTATTGCCAATCTTGTCACACCAAGATCTGAGGCTCTCGTTCAGCACCCGGATTCAAGGCGGGGCCATCTACTACTTCTACCTACGGAAACAGCGATACAACTGACTTAATGCCAATTAAAAAAAGATACGATCGCCCTGGAGCTGCGTTATAACATCTTGAAGAATATGTCATAATTTCCAGGTACCCCAAAATAAGTTTTTTTGGTTCGCTGAGATTATCTGTAACAAGTCAAACGAAATTCTTTGCGCAAGGTCGATTCATGCAGGATAAAATTGTCAAAACTTGGCATTGGCAGATTGATCAATTTACAGAAGGAGAAGTTACCTTATCAACAACGAGGATTACCTTTGGTGAATTAGGACCACGTGATCTCGGTTGGAGCGACAGTATAAGTTTCTCAGATTTTTATGCTAACGACCAAAAGATCCCTAAATTGGATGTGCCTCGACGGGTGATGAAGGAACTAAATCCTCAGGTGAAGCAGCTGGCCCCCAGCAATGTCGAAGTTCCTGCGCGGCAGAGTCTGACGTCAAAAGAAGTCACGACAAGACCGCCTATCAAGCTTCGCGACAAATCAATTATTACCGGAGTATCATCCGCCGGCGAATGGATTCGCGCACTAAAGGAAAGACATCCGGAAATCAAACTATCTTCTTTTCGATCCCTGCCAGATGACGTCATGACTGCCAACTTCCATGCTCCCTTCATCATGAGCGAGGCGCTTATGCGACAAGCAGAAGGTTATGGCGCGAGAATAATCCTGATCAAAAATGCTGTTTATATCCTAGATTTTGCAGGCGAACGACTCTGGCTGTCATCGGAAACAATCGAACAGTCTAACGAAGATAAAGTTCGCGCCTTAAAATCGGAGCTGACCCAACCAACAAAGCGGCGCCCATTACGGTTTAATAAGATTGAACTTCGTAGGCTTATCAGGGCAATTAAACCTGACTCTTTTTTGGGAGCCGCAGGTCTTTTTGGAGGAGTATTCCTTTACTGCCTTGTCTTAGGTGCGCTGTTTTTAGCGGCCCTTGACTCAATACCGAAGTGTTGGCGCGAACTGACAGGTGACAGTGAACATGCTGGAGCGAAATTGCGAGATGTCGTTGTTGAGGAGTTAATGGAAAGAGACCCTAAAAGGTATACAATAAGTCGTACTGGACATTGCGATATTTTTCAGATTTTTGAATTCAGCTTCAATAACAGGATTGTTCAGGGACGACGGCAGATCGGTTTCTATGAAGATTGCGTCGCCGGTCCGGAGGGATCGGATATACTCTCACATAAAAATGATATTCTTACTAAAATGCCCATTGGTTCAGAAGTTGAGATCTATTTTTTCCCTTGGAAGCTAACCGATGTTGGGTTCAAGACGGACAACATCGGATCAGTCGCTGAAGGTGTTTTTTCTATCCTTTTCTATGGATTGTCTATTTTGGTATTTGCTCTCCCGCCGCTCATTTTTTTCTTGATTAAGTTGAAGACTCTTTTCGTCTGATCCGGTAAGGAGTGAGCAAAAATCGAGTATACTCAAGTCTCTTTGCCAAAATTGCTATTTGCGAGTACTTAGTTTCAGCCATACACGACCCGACCTGGTTATATAACAGTCGCTGCAACGTCGGAAATTCTTGTCCAAGGTTCAGCTTGTATATCTTTTGTTTGAATGAATCCCTGCCACCGCGAATTTATAAGCACCAAGAACTTTCTGAATGTGGCTAGTTTTAGGACATAGAGCGCAATCAGGCTGCCAAATCATTGAGCCATGGGCGATGCGAGTTGCGAGGCGTCAACCGAACAACAAGCGAGTTTAAGTAAAGAAGGAGCAGTTCATGTTACTGATGAGGCTATAAGAAACCCGACGGGATTCTGTGTACAGATTTCTCTACAAGATGCCGATGGTAAGTCGGAAACTCATGAATTCAGTAGACATGGTCATTTAAAAATGAAGCATTAATTTGCTAATATTTCTTACGAGATAAGGTATCGGACGATAACGGCGCTGATATCGATTGGTTGTGAGGAGAGAAATCAGATATGAAATCCAATTCGGCTAGAGAAATAATTTTTGATTTGTTACAGGAAGAGAATATTGCGTACTGCATATTGCAGAATGGTTCAGAAAGTAGTACTCCAAAGCCGGAAATCGTTGAAATCGAAGTCCCCTTGCTAGTGACCGATGCTCGCATCAACGACATTTCGCATAGCAACCGTGAGTTTGCTGAATTCTTAAAAAAATCTGGCAAAAGAAAAAAGGTTAAGGGCAGTAGCGGCGTTTTGATCAACAACTTTGAATATCGGCCGGAATGGATTGTTGTTCGATGTCGAAGTTCAGAGCCAAGGGGCCTTTTATTCAAATTTTTGATAGAGTCTGGGCTTTCAGGTATTGACGACTATCATCGTGCCTTTTTCTTGAAGGGAACCACTCCTGAAGATCTAGAAATACTTTATTTACCGAACCCGATTGATCGTGTTTCGTGGGTAACTCTATTGATGGGTATTTTAGGCATCTTAGGAAGTGTTTCGATAATACTACTTACGGCTTCGATAATACCCAATTCGCTGCCTTGGAATTCTTCGACATTGATCGGTCTTGGAATATGCATTGTGGTGGTAATCATAGGATTGCTTTTCGGATACCGTGGAGTGGTGCTGATATTAAGTTGGATTGCCAACAAGTGTTCTATCCCAGTTTTAACGTCAATCGTAGAAGGAGATCTGAAGCTGAGGCACGGTTTTGATTCCAGCTCTGCTTGCCAGGTCAGGCCTTCTTTTTAGCTTGAAGATGCTGGTCCAGTGCAATGCGCAGTAGCATCTTAATGACACCCTGCCTGCTTATATTAACTTCAACGGCAAATTCATCTAATTCTTCAAGCATAGTTTGTGTAAAATCAACATTAACCCGTTGAATCTTAGGTTTGCGGCTGGGTGGATTCGTCGATTTATCGAGCATTGGCTCGCTTCGGAAAACAGGCTTTGAAAAAAATTTTGAAATATCTTCACCCTTAACAGCTAAAGCTTCAATTTCATCTATAGTTATTTTTCGCTTACGTGGCATAGCTTTCAAACTCCCGTCGTTCGTCTTTAGTCGACTTCCAGAGCGTCACAATCCAATAGTAATCGCCGCGGTCCTCATAAATTACTGAATAAAGTCTTCCATCAATAAATCCCGTGATCTTATATTGTTCGGGATTATCGGTACATTGGCTTTCCATCGTCGGTCTACTGTAAAAGACTGCAATAGCTTCGTCGTGGCCAATACCTCGTTCCTTTTTGTTTTTGGTACTTTTTACGTCATCCCAATCAAATTCCACATAAATCCCATTCAGTAGAAATTATTGGAATATGATATAACAGTTATACTATATTGTCAATCATAGTATAACAGTGCCCCCAAGACGAATGGCAAATCTCCGTATTTTACGACATATGATCATAACGCGAACTTCCCGACATTGATAAACACAAGGAGGACAGCGAAGTTGTGGTCAGACAGATGGATTCATCGGAATACG
The DNA here is from genome assembly GCA_964582405.1 of uncultured Oligoflexales bacterium. GTDB lineage: Bacteria > Bdellovibrionota_B > Oligoflexia > Oligoflexales > Oligoflexaceae > CAZOSN01. Next base: position 7,038 of record CAZOSN010000027.1, read on the forward strand.
CATTTGGATATGTTCTTCCTTATTTCAGTAGGTTAAGAACTGCCTCCAAAGTGCGAGGTGGGGTAATTGCGCTAGCTTTGGGGATTTTGTTGTGGAACCGATTTTTTAGAGCAGCGATTCGCTTCTGCGAAAGTTTTAATTTGGTAGCTAAATGTGAGTCTGATCTGGCTCGCACACAAACCTCGTCTGCGAGCTTTGGCGCAAGGTCAAAATCGACCATAATCATATCATTGCCGCTTTGCAAAGCGTGAATGGCCGCATCCACCCGCGAGTAACTCATCGTTATTGCCTGCATGCGCAGAGCATCGGAAAAGACCACCCCCCGATATCCTAATTCGCCTCGTAAAATGTCATTGATAAAGCAAGACGACATCGATGCCGGTTCATCGCCACAGATCATGGGAAAATTGATGTGCGCTGTCATGATCGATGGTGAGACAAAGGCGTTTTCAAGATAGGGAATCCAATCGCTTCGGATCATGGCTTCCTTACCTGTCGGGACAACAACTTTGCCAAAATGAGAATCAGACATCACCTGGCCATGGCCAGGAAAGTGTTTAAGCGAGCTGATAATGCCGGCATCGGTAAGGCCTTGGACAAAAACATAGGCTTGCTGAGCGACAATTTCGGGATTCTCGGCAAATCCACGATGGTACTTTGTGATGGCTTGATTGCCGGGTCTGGCAAGATCAACCACCGGCGCCATATTCCAATCGACTCCGTAGTCTCTGAGTCTTAGTCCTATGTGCCAGGCTAGTTCATAAGATAGGTCGGTGTCGTTTAATTTGCCGACGCCGTCCATGGCCGGAATCTTAAAGAAACCTTGGGACGGCGTGATAGTTTGGACTTGGCCGCCTTCCTGGTCAAGTGCGATCAGAACAGGAGACACGCGCTTCATGTCGTAAAACAGTGATTTCAATTCTGCTTCGGTCTTAAGGTGCGCGATATTTCCCTTTAATACCACCGTGGCACCAGGACGGCGATTGGCCAGAAAATCTAGGTAGTGCTCCAGAATGTCCGACCGGTAAAGACCATCCGGCGCCATGACCATCATCCAGGAAAGATCAAAATTAGGGCATGCATTTGCCGCCCCTGGACTAGAAAAAACTAGGACCCAAGCCAAATACTTTTCAAGAATGCGAAGGCATCGAATCATCGATTGATCTCTCATGCTGACATGAACCTCGCGTTCAGTAGCACGATTGGCGGCGGGGATAAAATCGAATTGAGTTTTCGCCTTGCGATTCAATAGATAACCCCAGCACTTTCGCGCCAAAAACTATCCCTACTGCGTTAAGTCGGGGAGTGCAAGGCGCGCGGCAGGGAAAAAAGGCGAATTGGTGGTTTAGCGAGAGATCAGGTAGCAACCTTGTTCATTGGGACGTATCCCGGCGGAGTCCCAAGAACTCGCGTCCGATATTCAGAGCAATAAAAGCAACCCATATCCCCAGCGCATAGGCCAGCTTTGGACCGTACGAACCTAAATTTTTTTCCATGAGATGCCAATGGTCAAAGATAATCGAGTTTTTGACCCATGTCTGGTAGCGCAGGTATTCATTAAATTTGATGGGGTCATGCTCAACAATTAAGGCACCATAAACCGAATCGCCATTAAACCATTTGCCAATGATCCTGTTATCAACCACAAGGGATGCCGAGGTTGCCGTTGCATAGAGGATGAGCATCAAACAGAATATCCGCAAAGCTCGGGGGATATTCTGAATCGCCGTGCGGATTGCGTCGCCCCAGAAATACAGCGATACCAGTATCAAAGTTGGGATAATAGGGTAGTGCAGCCGATCCCCCCAGGCCCACCATCCAAATGGCGCCCACCAAAAAGATAGGCCAAATGCATAGCCGAACAAAATCAAGACGACAAAACCCGGCAGGTGCTGCACATACCAGGGCTTGCGTTCATTCTCACCAAAGTTTGAGACCCAAGGATTAAAGGATAAATATGCCATAACAGTAAATAGCAGGAACGCGGCGCACCAAAACCATAGAAGTCCGCTGCTTGGACCAAAGAAATGCCCCGGTATGTTGGAGAAAGTCGTCGGCCAATCCCAGTGGCGAAACTCCGGCTTGAGATAACCCACGTTGTAGTAAGTATTGCCGCGAAAATAGTTAAACAATATATTGAGGGTTGTACCTACCACGAGTCCTGATCCATGGGCGATCATAAGGCGCTTGTAGTTGAGTGGCTTTTGTTCGAGAAATTTGAGCCCCATGATGATGACCAAAAAGGTCGCAAGAACAAAGGGAGGGAACACCTCTTTGAGGATGCAGCAAAACGCCGTGAGAACAAATACCATCCACGGGCGCTCATGATAGATCAACTCCGCTGCAAAAATTAGCAGCACCGGGGCCATGATGTTTTCTGGATCTGATGAACTCATGTAGTAGAACAGTGGGCTGGTTAGCATCAACGCCACCGCTGCGGTACGGTTCCAGCCAGTGAGTCTGCGATACATGGTCCAGAGCATAAACCAATAACCAACAAACGACAGCATAACCCACGCAATCACGCTCTGTTCATGATTGAGTCCCGCAACAAAACCGACCGATACCAAATAGAATGACATCGGAAAAGGTCCGCCGATACCCGGACAGAAAGTCAAAAAGTCTTTGAGGCAGCCAGAAATAACACTGGCCCCATCGACCAAAGCGTAGGTATCCCCCTCGAGATGAGGGTCGGCCCAGACGAAACCAAAGGCCACCATTGCCAACACTAAAAAACCTAACTTATGCCAATTGGTCATCTGCCTATCCTAACAGTATGCGAAAGGTTCATCCAACTCTGAGCCTCAAACGAGCGAAGGTGGCTATTTTGACTTGATAAAATACATGGGACGACCTTTGATTTCATCATAAATCCTCGCCAAGTAGTGGCCAAGTATTCCAATTCCAAGCATGTTAGCTCCTCCGATGGTGATGACAAGCAGATTGACGGTTGTAAAGCCATCGAGGGCTTTGCCCTCAAATTTTTGTGCGAGGCTAATCGATCCCATCGCACCACCAAAAACTAGGATTGCAACCCCAAGCCAACTCAATACCTTGAGCGGCATACTGGAAAAATTAGTCAGGTTGGTGATGGCATAGCGAACGAGGCTTAAGAGCGACCATTGGCTGCGACCCTGGTTTTTGCGTTCGGGGACATCGAAGCTGATTTGCGCACTTGGAAATCCAGCCCAGCTAATCAGTCCTCGGAAAAACAAATGCCGTTCGGGCAAATTGAGGTAGGCATCGATCACCTGGCGGTCGAGCAATTTGTAGTCGGATTGTTGCTCGATATTAAGACCGGAAAGCTTGTGGAAAAGTCCATAAAAAACCCGGACAAATATCTTCTTCCCCAAGCCCTCTTGAGGCCGGCTAGATTTTATTGCATGGACCACCCAGTATCCATCGCGCCAAAAGCGGATCATTTTGGGGCAGAGTTCGGGAGGATGCTGAAGGTCGCTATCAAGCGTAATGGCCGCCTTCCCCTTGGCTTCTGCGAGTCCGGCATGGATCGCGGCTTCTTTGCCAAAGTTTCTAGTAAAAGCAACAAGTCGCACGCGTGGGTCTTGACCACAAAGCCTCAAAATTTCGTCCTCGGTATTGTCGGTTGACCCATCATTGACCGCAATCATCTCGAGCAAATACGAATCACCTTGGGCGTGTTCGAGAATTTGGCGAAGGTTATGATAGATCTCTCGTCCTTCATTGTAGACCGGAACGACAAGGCTGATCATGTCCGACATGTTACCCCTCCGCCATCAGGCTGATTTTTTTTATTGTAAAATCCCCGTCGCCCGCAAAAAATGTGCGAAGCTCCAAAAAGCCGTTCCACCTATCGACCGTGAACACGCCTCTGATCGATTGATCGTCACCAGACCGCCCAGTGAACGAGCTGCCTCCGAGTTGGATCTTGTCTGGCTTGGAGGCAAAATGCATCGCTAGCTCGTAATGCCCCTCTTTGCCGTTGCCTGGCATCGCCTGGCTGTACTCGATTTCATACGTGTATTTGCCGGGCTTGAGCGGCATATAAGGGCCAAAGCTTAGGAAGCCTGGCTTGTTCCGCCCAGATTTTGCAACCCTAAAATCTCCCTCAATCGTTCCCACATCGCTCGGCAAATCTTTGGCAAGCCAAACGATTTTTCCTTTGCCCAGACTGACCTCTGCCAGCCCAGAGTTTGCCAAACTGCTGCGCTTACCACAAACAACAGAATGATCCAATCCCACGCAGGCGCCGCGAGCAGCCATTTCGGAAAAGACCGATGGCAGTCCCGCTATCTCATGAAAGTAGATCCGCGAGGTGATATAGAGCGTGTCTTCGAAGGCTTTACCGTCCGACGCAGCCCGGACTTGGGCGCAATTCTCTGGCGGTCGAGCCCGATAACTGGTGTTAATTGTTTTTTCCAGGCGTGCTGCGAGGAGTTGCCAGCCGATGTAAAAGTCTGGCTCCCTTTGATTGCATGCAAAGGCAGGATAGAGATTGAAGTGCAAGATATCTGATCCGACACTCAGGTTTAGCTTGCGATCGTCCTTAGGCATCTCAGCCGCGGTTGCTCGAAATCCATCGCGGTAGAGTTGGGTGTCGAACCATTGGATTACGATCGCCGCAATCAGCAGGTAATTGCCCCACCGCATTTTTTGTGTGCGATGCAGTGCCAAAAGCATGATGAGGTATCCGATGATCCAAAACATCCGCCCACTGCATCGGAAAGAGCCTACCAAGAAATTAAATGCCTCGGGAATTTTGTAGGAGAAAAGTTTGATATCGCCCGCATAGCCCTTTGATGACAGAGAATAGAAAAACAACCCAATCATCAGCCAAAAGAGCGGTAGGTAGCCATTTCTTAGCTGGGCGCGGTCGCGCCAAAAGTTCTTGAGCCCGATCCCTAAGAGTAGCAATACACCAAGCCCAAGGTAGTTAAAGCCCTCGTAGTGTCCGATCGGTGCGGGATAACTACATCTCAATATCCCACCTCCGCAAAAGGGGGAATACAGATTCATTGCAAATACCCCGAATCCTGACGTTTCGCTGATAGATGCGCGGGCCAACTCCTGCCCGTAGCCAAACACAAAAGCAAGACCTCCCCAGAATGCTGCGGACAGCGCTAAGGCCGCACCAATTCGCAAGGGATGACGAGCTTTCTCGATGAGGTATGCAAAATAAAGAACTGCGAGCTGAGGCACAAAGTAGGGGTGAATCAGCAGCCCACAAAGAATAAGCAGACTAAATCCCCAACACGCGCGCACGATGGACCGATCTCCGGCGCGCACCCGAAAATAATAGGCCAAACCGATAAGAAGGATACTGTGGCTTGATAAGGCGACATGCGCCTGACGGACCAATAGCGCCGGCCAAGTGATGGCAAACACAACGGCTGCCACCGATCCGATGATGCTGCGGGTACCCAGAGCGCGGATTGCTGCATTAGCCGCGAGGGCCTGAACCAGCAAGTTAAACGCCTGCCACAGCCCAAAATAATGAAACCGTTCCCCAAGAAAACCACGCGCCAATTTTGCCATTATCGCCGCAATCGGCACGCTATCGGTAAAAGCGATTAAAGTCCCATCGGGATATCCCAGCCCTTTGGCAACAAGCAACGGCCACTGCCAAGCCTCGCGAGCAAAAAACAGCCAACCAGCAACACTGCTTGCCGCATCGCCATCTTCAAAAATATGTGCCCTACCGAGGAGATAGCTAGGCGGCATTAAATAGCAAATATAGACAAGCGCCAACGCACAGCAGAGTCCGTAGCTAGGGATTCTTTTCATGATTGCCCATGTTAGAGTTCTCGATCGTCAAGTAACCCAACATAGCCTTGATTGGTAAAAAATTCCTCAATTAGTTTTGTCGGGTAATTCACCCAGAATAAGATTAAGGGTGGGCCGACTTTGAAAAATGGCTCCGAAAAAAATTTCGCGCGAGGCTCCTATGAACGCTTTATCCATGGTCGGTCTATTGATTTTTGGATCCCAGGTACTTTATGCCGGCCCTGCGCGAATCTCACTGGGTGAGGATCTCCTCCGCTCGCTCAATGGTAAATTCCCGATTACCGTGATCAACCAAACCAGGGGAGTTGCGCTTGTCGAATTAGATGAAGCCAGGCTGCATGATGTGGGGCACTATGCTCACGAAGATTTCGGGCGTTGTTCTGGCTATGTGCGCGAAAGTATCGATCAGGATAACTTAGATTTTTTAGACAGACCCGAGCGTTCATCCGCTAGCTCTTATCAGATAAGTCAAGATGCTGTCGTTCGGCCGATGCTCGCTCAATTTGATGAGTTGGCCATGGTTGAGGCCATGGCAAAATTATCGTCCTGGCCCAACCGCTACTATCAGACCAAGCATGGTGTCTCGTCTCAACAGTGGCTGTTTCAGAAATGGAGCGAGCTTGCCCAGACCTCGGGCCTGGCCTCGGTTCGGCTTGTTAAGCACAGCCTTTGGCTTCAGCCTTCGGTGATCCTAACAATCCCAGGCGCAACCCGTCCGGATGAGATTGTGGTGCTTGGGGCCCATGGTGATACGAAAAACCTTTCCGGGGTGGGCGAGGATTTTTTGGCTCCTGGGGCAGACGATGATGCCTCTGGTGTTGCGATCCTTATGGAGCTTGCGCGAATCTGGACCTCTCAGTCCTGGCGTCCCGATCGGACGATCGAACTTATGGTTTATGCTGCGGAGGAGGTCGGTTTGCGCGGGTCATCCGAAATCGCCGCAAATTACAAAACAGCCGGCAAGAAAGTAGTCGGAGTCTTGCAACTCGACATGACAGACTATAAAGGTGGCCCGTATGATATGACCTTGATGGACGATTACACTTCGCCTGCTCAAAACAAATTCATTGAGGGTCTTCTGAGCCGATACCTCCCTCAGGTTAAATGGTCCTACGACCACTGCGGCTATGGTTGCAGCGATCATGTGTCGTGGAATCGCCGCGGCTACCCTGCTTCTGTCCCCTTCGAGGGCCGCCTGATCGACAAAAATCCCTACATTCATACCAAAGACGATACGTTAGCTCACGCCAACTCATCCCTCGGCCCTATGCTAAATTTTGCGCATTTGGCGCTCGCTTTCGGTGTTGAACTGGCCGAAAGCGGACAGTAGGGAATCGTTTCACGTTGTTTATTCTTGACAAGAGGACCCATTATTTGTAATCGCGTTACTTCTCGGTTTGCTTGGAGGAGAAGAATATGCGAGATTTCTGGACTTTTTTGGGCATCATGTTGGGCTTGGTTCAGACAGGCTTTGCCGAGACCAATGCTTCCCAGGACTTGTTGATTCCAGCAACCCGAGCCTGCTACGAAACCTTAACCAAGAATTTCACGCAGGACTCCCGTTCCGAATTTGTCTATATGGACGATATCTACTACCACAATGATGGCTTTAATCCAGGTGGCCTAAAGTGGGCGGTTCTCGCGGCAGAGCGCATGATGCAGCAGATCGGCTGCGAGGTTGCTAAGATCTCTTTGAACGGCGGTGATGACCTTAATCGCTGTGTCACTCTTGGATATTCCGAAGTTTGCGAGGTTCATAGCGACGCCGGATATTTTGTTGTGGTCAAGGACATGGTTGATACTGGCCATGTGATCTTCAACCGTTACGACTAAGAGTCTGCTCATCGCTATCGCTCGAATTAGCGCAGCTAGTCCTGCGCTTTTTGCTAACCCGATTCGACACAATCTCGGCAACATCTGGACTACCAACCCCCAAAATCGTCCCTGACAGCCCACTAGCCATCCCTGCGATGAATCCTCATAGTGCCTATTTTAAATCTAATGCTAAGGAAGGCCCTTGTTTCTAGGTTGATATGCTGAATCACCTAAACCCTGAGGTCGATTACTTAGCGATCATGGGGGATTGCGCTCTGCCAACCCGGGAGATGAGAGTGTTAGGCGAAGCCCATCATGGATCTGGCCAAAAATGCGAATAGCCCCTAAATCGTCCTAAAAATTCCGGACTCGCCAGTCACACAACGCGGTAATCTATTTCCGCTTGGCATTGATAAGGTTGCCGCGCGCGATCTCGGGTTGAAATGATTCCCAGGCGAATAAATTGGAGCCGGTCGCGCCCAGGCTAAACGCGCTTGCAATAAGAGCGGCGGTAAATCTATCTTGATTAATCAATGATGTTGGATGCTCGAGATGTAGAAATTGATTGATCGAAAATAGATTGGGGCTTTGGGCGTCATTGTGTGTTGAATCTCTCACCGAGACTTCGAGAATATCTTGCTTGATGAGTTTATAAAAATCTCGCCTTCGTTTTGATTGGAATACGGAACGATCGGCGCCGATCAAAATCGATGGGATATCTATTTTCTTGATATAGTCGCGAATCTTGTCATCAAAAAGTGCGGGATCAAGGAATATCGCTCCTCTTATCGGAGCATCCAGACCTGCTGCAATAGCGACCGCTGACCCGCCAAAGGAATGACCGGCGATGACGATGTTGTTAGGATCAAAGCGATTGCCTAATAATGCGGGCCAATCATGAAGCAAGGTCGTCAGGCGCGCTACCGTATGGCCGTTCTGAATCCAAGAGCCTTTGTTGGGTAAACTCAAGACCAAACAATGAATACCCCAGCTTGCAAGGCGCATGGCTTGATTCCTATGGACGCTTTTATCGCCTAAATTGCCATGCTGAATGATGATCAAGGGTGCCGGATCCCTGTGTTTGGCAAGGTAAAGATCGGTTACGACAAGTTCGGTATCGGAGACTCGGATTTCATAGTCCCGCTTTACATCAATCTGAAAAGGACCATTCTCCAAAAATGTATCCATGTTGGGTGATGAATTTAGTATCACTGGTTTTAAAGCAGAAAAAGTCGCAAATGCGGGTTTTGCTTCTGTAGTATCAGGGGATGATAAGGAAGATAAAGTGCTGCAATTCACAAGAACTGTGGAGAAGACAAATGCTTGAATGATTGCACTTAAGTACCAATGCATGCCTTGACTATCTATCCTCCTTTGGCGTTCGCCTTTATAAAACAAAAAGGCGGCCTTTTGATCAGGCTCTCAGTCATAGTCAGTCATAGTCAGTCGTAGTCAGTCGTAGAAAGTCTGCTCTCGTTTCTCCTTTTCACTTTGCCAGGCCTTGTACTCCCACTCTTCGGTTTTGGGAAATAACATGAGCAAAAGTCCTACTGTTGCAATGGGGATCACTGGCGTGATCCAATTTAAGTCGAGTAGGATGTTAGAAAAAATCATGGAGGTAAAAACCAATCCAACGATAAACATCAGAAAAACCAAACTTCCAAACATTTTTGGGTACTTAATAAGACGCGTATAGAGGTCTTTATTTTCGACACTTCGCCTATCAGTATTAGACATTGGTCTTCTTCTCCTTTTCGACGAAGAATTCCCGCGACAAGAACCAGCGCGCAGACGCGGCAACCCCCATGCAGAACATTGCTATCAAGACCGTGCGGCCTTCGAGATCTGGAATTAGCCCTTGAGGCAACGCGAATATCATCGCAACGCCAGTGGCTACGGCGACCAAAATGAACATCAATCCGGCTACGAAATCGCGCCGATCAATGCCTCGCAGTGGCATCGCCAAAATGGCAAGCCAAAGCAGAAAAAATCCAGGTCGAATCAGCTGCTGCAGCGTAATTTCGAAGGCAGCATTCTTGATGTCCTGAATAAGGATTTCATACCAAAGAATCAGCAATTCAAAGACTCTCCCTTTGCCATGTTTTCAACTACTTATCGGCAATTTCTGGAATTACTTTAGGGGGCAACTTTTCCGAACAAGGCTGGTCGGGTAGAATAGGGGAAGCCCATTCCACCAATATGAAAAAAGATTGACCGCCATGAATCAACTTGCAAAGATCATTGCGATTTTATGTGTTTTTTGGAGTGCTTCCAGTTCAGCCGCATCCGAGGGTTCCAAAAAGCGTGACGGGAAACCAGATGTCCCGCAGTTGGTTTTTGACAGTCCGATGATAGACTTTGGTCGTATCAAGCGTGGCGAAAAGCGCACGCATGCGTTTAAGTTCAAGAATCTTGGCTTGGAGCCGGTTCGGATTGTAGGAGCTCACGCGGCATGCGGCTGCACAATGACTTCGATTCCAGAAAAAGCGGTGGCAGCCAATGGTGTTGGTGAAGTAGAAATTACACTTGATACGATTCAGCACCGAGGAAGTTTGTTAAAAACTGTGCTGATTTTGACCGACGAGGCGATAATCCCAGAGCGGATTCTGACCATTAAGGCTGTCATTGATGATGAGATTTCTGTCGATCCCCCGGTTGCAAATTGGGGTAATACCGATGCCACAAAGCTACCTCAAACCAGGATTTTAAAGGTCTCGGGTGTGCAGGGATTTCCCCTGGTTATCAACGGGCTCAGGTATAATAAGAGCTATTTTGATGCGCAGTTTGAAAAGACATCAGACGGCTATTCGGTTGCGGTTACATTAAAGCCAGCCGCGCCCTTTGGATCGGTGCGCGAGACTCTTGAAATCCAAAGCAATAGCAAGTTTCTCCCCCGTGTTCCGGTTCCGCTGGTTGGCGAAATCGCGTATAGCGTGAGTTCAAATCCTGGCTACGTTAATTTTGGTCAATTGGCCCAAGGTCGTCACGCAGAGCGAACCATTGCGCTGGCTAGTAGCAGTGATTTTGAGCTCAAGTCGATGGATGGGGATATCATGATCAATGGCGAACCTCTCAACAACTGGCGAGATTTTATCGAGTTTAAAGTCGAAGACCAAAATAATAGTTCAAAGAACAAGCAGGTTCGTGTATCGCTAAAAAATAATGGGATGCAGTCAGGAGCAGTTCACGGTCAACTGTATTTTTTTACCTCCAACGCGAATGAGCGCGTGGACGTTGACCTTTACGCCCTCGTTGTTGACGAAAAAGGGAACTAAGAGTGGAATTCTTATTGCTTTATGCCTTGGCGGCTTTGTTTATAAGCGGTGGAATCGTTGGCTATTGCTGGGCCTGTTGCAAAATAGCCGGGTAGGCTCTCAGCGTTTAGATCCGCCTGAACTTCTGGGGATACAGCGCACGGTGGGTTCGAGGACGACCTCGAGGTTAACCTGTCCCGTCACTGCCGGGACCTGAAATCGACATTGCGCGTGCTTATCACCTGCTGCTGTTTTGATATTTAGGAGATGAGTGCGGTTGCTTAGGATGTTCTCGGCAACGAGCGGAACGACACCCTTCTGCAAACCGTAATCTACATCGACAAGGATTTTTGAATCCGACGTGATCTTAACATCAACCAATTGGAACGTCGGGTTTTTCGTGAGTTTGATATTCTTGGTAAATGCGCTGCCTTCCTTGGGACTAATCATAAAAGACTCGGTGATATACCCTGGCCTCATGATATCGACCTTCTGAGCGTCGCGGATATCGGGGAGCACAATTTCTTTTGGTGTGGTTGTGAACCTGGTGAGGTTGATGGCATTGAGGCTGCTATTGTCTGAATTGGTGTAAGCATGGATGTTCTTGCCATTTATAAGAATCTGAACCTCTTTCGGCTCAGTTTTAATGTCCACGCGAACTTGTCGGGTCGAAAAGAATCGCTCCTTGTTGAGCCAGATCGTGGTCCCGACGAGCGCTAATGCGACGGCAGGTATGAGCAGGCGCGGCACCCGCGAATTTTTTTTGAGCGTTGGTTTTAGATGCACAGCCGTCTGAAGCGTCTGCAGCTTAGACCTAGCTTGAGGTGCGCTTGCTGCGGCGGCGGAATTTGGTGCACCCGTCGAGTTTGAGCCAGCCCCCCCGGAATTCGGCTGGGCTACCAACTTGATCTGAGACTGGGTTGAGATAGCCGCGATATTGAGTTCTTTGCGAGATTTAGTGTGTGTGCTTCCCCCGCCTGCTTTTTGCATCCCAGAATGGTCGTGATTTGTCAGAGTATTTTTTCGAATTTCGCGACTTTGATCCCACCGATCGGCAAGAATTTGTTTTAGAAAATCGCCGAGTTGGCTTGATAGAAACTCAGGGTAGTTGGAGTTAAGAAATTTCAGGAGCGCTTTTTCAAATTCAGCGGCGGTTTGATACCGGTTCTTGGGCTCCCGTTCGAGGCCTTTGCCCACGATTTGTGCGAGTTCCTCTGTGACGTCGCTGTTGTATTTGGTCAAGGAGTCGGGAATCTCACAATTTTGGACTTTGCGCAGGGTTTCGACTTCGGACTTGCCGGCGAACAGCCGTTTCATAGCCAGGGCTTCCCATAGGACGATCGCCAAACTAAACACGTCGCTGCGGCCATCGAGATGCTTGGCCGCAACCTGCTCAGGGCTCATATAGGAGTACTTGCCCTTGACGATCCCTGGACGAGTTTCGGTGACTTTGTCATCCGCCGAGGCGATGCCAAAATCGGTGATTTTAACCTCGCCCTCGTAGCTTATGAGGATATTCTGAGGCGAAATATCCCTATGAACGATGCCAAGTGGTTTGTGGGTGATTTCATCCACTTTGGTATGGGCGTAGTGAAGACCTCTTGCGGCACAGGCAATGATATAAACGACCTGGGGTAGGGCGAGCCTGCGGTTTGCGGTTTCACATGCTGCAAGCAGGGTTCGGAAATCTGCGCCATCGACATGCTCCATGATCAATGCAAAAGAGTCATCGACTTCGGTAAAGTCATAAACTTGCACGATATTAGCATGCTGAAGGCGCTTGCATATATGCGCCTCGTCGCGAAACATCGCCACAAATTCCTTGTCCCGGGCAAAATGCGGAAGGATGCGTTTGATCGCCACAATGCGTTGAAAGGCATCATCCCCCACGGCCTTGCCAAGGTAAATCTCAGCCATGCCGCCCTGAGCGAGCCTGTTGCTTATAACGTATGATGTTTTAGACATGCGGGTTTCGGTACCCTTCGTATTCGCGTTTGGATCGCCTCGTTAATCGGTATTTAGGTAAAAAATTTGAGGGTTAGTTGCGTCAAGCCCTGAGATAATTCGGTGCAACAGAGGCCAAAGGCGCGCCGTGCTCCGGGGAATGAGTGAAAGTATTGGAAAAATGTTTAGCAATGAGTGAAAGAACCAAGATCTCAAATTCAGGGGAAGCTGAGCGGATTGCGGCGATCGGTTTCTTTATCTGGGTAAGGACCGGAATGCGGAATGCAGGAACGACCAAGTCAAATTTTAAAAAAAGTCAAAATTCAGGTCCCGTTTAGCAAATAGAGGACAAGCTCTTGACCAAGGCAGAAGGCGTTGTTAGTTTTAGCCTCTTTGCCAGGAGATCTAAGGTGCCAATAACTAAGGGTTTATTTATCAGCGTGGAGGGCGGCGAAGGAGTTGGAAAGACAACTTTTTGTCGTATGCTGCGGCACAAATTAGAAAAACTTGGCTGTGAGGTCTTAGCTACCCATGAGCCAGGCGGTACCCAAATTGGTAAAAAAGTGCGGGAATGGTTTCTGTCTCCTCCCGGGGACGAGCCTCTCATGCCGTTGACCGAACTTTTTTTGGTGTCGGCGGCGCGAGCGCAGCATGTGGCCGGACCCATTCGGGAGTTTCTGCGCCACGACAAAGCGATCGTGTTGTGTGACCGGTTTCATGATTCGTCGCGCGTCTACCAGGGCATTCTCGGCGGTAATCCTAAGGAAACACTAGAAATGATCATAGCGACATCTGTGAGTGGCATTGAGCCACAGCTGACTTTCCTTTTGGATTGTGACGCTCATGCGGCTATGCGGCGTGTCGGTGCTCGCGGTGGACAAGCTGAGTTGAATCGTTTTGATGGCGGATCTTTGGCGTTTTATGAGAAGCTCCGTTCCGCGTATCGTTCCGTGGCCGAGCAGTTTCCTGATCGGATTGTCGTCCTTGATGCTGCGCAGTCCGAAGTTGATGTGGTTGAGCAGGCGTGGGCTGAACTCATCCACCGCAAGCTTCTACCTGCGGACTAGGGAGTTCTCAGACGGAACCTAGAAATATGAGTCTGGCTAGTGTGGTGAATCAGTAATTTCCTGCATAATTTCACCATACTAGGATGAGGAAACCATGGGTCGCAAGACATTCCATCAAGAATCACTTCCATTCGCTGACGTCGATTGGCAAAAGCTGTTTGGCTATCGTGACCATGCCTCGCGCTGCAGTGAACTGATTCAGGCTGGAAACTTGCCGCAGGCCCTTCTGATCGAGGGTCGCGAGGGCATGGGGAAACGAATTTTCGCAGCTCAGCTTGCGGCTCTGTTTTTTTGCCCGACCTCGTGCGGCCAATGCGCCGATTGCGCGGATATTCGGCATTTTATTCATCCGGACATTCTTTGGATCGAGGGTGACGGCAAGTCCGCGCTCAAGGTGAGCGATGCCGATCAGGTATTCAGCCACCTTGCCACAGCTGCGGGCATCGGTCGCCGGCTTGTGATTGTCATTGATTTTGATCTATTCACACCCCAGGCGATGAATCGTTTGCTCAAAGTTCTCGAAGAGCCTCCAAGCAGCGCGGGCTTCATTTTGACGAGCAGCAAGCCCGACAAGTTATTGCCAACTATCCTCTCGCGAGTCGTGCCGCTTAAAATCAGTCCAAGGCCTATGCCGGAAACGCTAGCCTGGCTTCGGCAGAAATTTTCGGGTCCTGACGCACCAGCAGACACTACCTTGGCGGCGTTGCTACGGCTTTCGGGTCATGCTGTTGGGCGGGCCATGAGTCTGCTTGAGACCGGCGTGGGTAATGAGTTTCAGTTTGTTGCCGACCTCCTCTCGTGCAAAGATCCTGCAGTGGCTCTGCAAATCATCAAAGAAAAAATCAAGCGGGGCCAAATCGGAGCAAATGAACTTGCTAAGAGAATTGAGGTAGTATTAAATCAATACTACAAGACCGTGTTAGGTTTGCCGCGAGATGTTGATATCTTTGAAATAACAAATCCCTCGAAGCGACCTGATGCGATGGCCTTGCTGCAAGGGCGGCAATTACTCAGAAATCTGAAGGCTCTGGCTCTGTATAATAAAGTTCCCTTAAACGCCCAATTGGCGGCGGAAGCTTGGGCCCTAGGTAGTGAAATATGACCGGTGTAAATATAGTAGGTGTTCAATTCCGCCGCGCGGGTAAAATCTACAACTTCAATGCGAAAAAATTTTGCGTGGCGCAGGGCGATTGCGTGGTGGTCGAGACCGACCGCGGCCCCAGCATGGCCGAAGTCATGCGCGTATCTTTCACAGCTGAGGCCGAGGTCGATTTGGATTCGCTAAAGCCCGTGCTACGGGTGGCGTCCAAAAAAGATCAGGCTATCGTCGGCAAACTTACCGAAGCTGAAGCTCTCAAATTTACCAACGACCGCATTCATCAGCTGAAGCTTGAGATGAGTGTCATCGGTGTTGATGTGCAGCTCGGCGGTAGCAAGATTATCGTTTATTTTACCGCACCGGGGCGGGTCGATTTTCGGGAGCTCGTCAAGGAGCTTGCGACGGGCCTGAAGACTCGGGTTGAACTTAAGCAGGTAGGCTCGCGGGATGAGGCAAAATTGGTAGGGGGACTTGGGATATGCGGGCGTGAATTCTGCTGCTCGAGTTTTTTGCGTGAATTTGTCCCAGTCTCGATCAAGATGGCAAAAAATCAAAATCTCGCCCTCAACCCTTCCAAGGTTTCGGGTGGCTGTGGTCGTCTGCTTTGCTGCCTAACCTACGAGGACGATACGTACTCTGAACTTCGCCAAAAGTTGCCGCCACGCAAATCCCAGGTGCGTGGCCCGGATGGTCAAACCGGGATTGTGATAAAATCGGATATATTAAACCAGCGCATTGTTATCGAAACGAGCACTGGCGAGCAGGTAACTCTCGCGGTGTCGGAAATAGAGGTGTTGGCAGCGAGCGAGGGCGAGGATCTGAGTGAACAGGATGATTGGGGAGATGACCTCGATCTCAGTCAGCTTATGGATAAGTCCGATAAATCTGACAAATCAAAACAGATGAACGATCGCCCCGTGTCAAGACCGGTGCAGCGCACCAAGCCATTCCGAGGAGACGAGGCGAAGGGCTCTAGGGCCCCCGAAGCGCGAAGACCTCGACCGGACGGAGACAACAAACCTCGGGGTGATGGGCCAAGACCTGAGGGGGAGCAGCCGCGGAAACGCCGCAGATCGCGCAACCGAAATAAGAACAAAGGGCAAAACCCACCCAAACCAAACCCATAGGGAACCCTCATGGCCAAGTTGTACTTTCGTTATGGCACCGTAGGCAGTGCCAAAACCATGAATCTGATTGCGGTTGCTCACAACTATCGCGCGCAGAATAAAATCGCAATCTTGCTTAAACCCAAGCTCGACAGCCGATTTGGGACGGATGTTATTAAATCTCGTTCAGGTCTGAAGATGGATGCCGATATCCTACTCGAACCTGGTCGATCCTTGGATACCACCGCAATCCGTGGTGCCCACTGCCTTTTGATTGACGAGGCGCAATTTCTTGATGAGGCGACGATCGATGGACTCAAGGAAATCGCAAGCTCGCTCAACATCCCGGTGATTTGCTATGGGTTGCGTACCGATTTTCGAAGGCGGTTATTTGATGGTGCTAAGCGCCTCATGGAGCTTGCGGATTCCATTGAAGAGGTCAAATCTACCTGCTCGTTTTGCAATCGCAAGGCGATCTTTAATCTTAAGTTTTGCAACAATCAGCCAACGACCGAGGGACCTTCCATTGATTTGGGTGCCGAAGAGAAATACCTTCCCGTATGCTCGAGCTGCTATACCCAGCAATTGAGTGGCAATTCACCTGAGCCATCCGTTGAGGAAAGCGCAGATCTTGGCGAATTCGGCATTCATTAATCTTGATAGGAACAAACATGTTTAGACATTTCAGCTTGGTGAGCCTTGCTTTTGCAGCATCGATAGCTTTTGCTCAATCAAAGCACGAGATCAAGAATCTGGTCATCGACGGATTCGAACCAGAGTTTCCCCCGGGGTTGAAAGAGGCTTTGAATCCCTATCAATCTTCGCGCAGCGCCTCGTTTCAAGGGTTTTCGCCCGAAGGAGATTCGATTTTTATCAAGACGAGGTTCGACAATACCGAGCAGCTATTCGAAGTCAAAACACCAGGTGGTCAAAGGCATCAGAAAACTTTTTTTCCCGAACCCGTAAATGCGGTGGCAGTTAGTGAGAATGCGGCCAATCCCTATGTGATTTTTCTCAAGGATATCAACGGTGACGAGGATCATCAGATTTTCGCGTATCACAGAGTAACGGGAGATATCCGGCAAATAACCCATAACAAAGCCAAGCATCAGCGTCTGCTATGGTTGCACCATGGGCTCAAGTTCCTGTACAGCAGCAACGAACGCAATGGCAAAGACAACGACATTTATCTCTATGACCTTACCGAAGGCAAAAAAACCCTGGTATTCTCTGGCTCAGGAAGCTTCGCTAGCGTGGCCGTGAGTCACAAAGACAAGATGCTTGTCGTCGAAGAAGAAATTTCCGCAACCAAGAGCAATTGGTTTCTCGTCGATCTTGCAACCGCGCAGAAGACTCCGTTTCTTCCTCAAAAAGAGGAGGTAGCATTTGGTAGCGTCGTTTGGTCCAAGGATGATTCTAAATTGTTTTTCACTTGGGACAAGGATTTAGAGTTTCAAAGCCTGATGAAGTTTGATGTTGCAGGCGGAAGAGTTGCGCCCGTCAAAAGCAAATTGAACTGGACGATCGAGCAAATGGACCTCTCCGCCGATGGAGAGAGTTTGCTTGTCGTTGCCAACGAAGATGGTATTAGTCGTGTTTATGCGATGGATACTGATGACGAAACTTTTAAGCCCATCAAGAATCTGCCGGAAGGAGTCATAGGAAGGCTTTCGTGTCATCCAAAGCAGGCCTCCGTTTTTGCTTTTTCGGTAAGCGATGCCACTCGCGCGGGTGATATTTATAGCTTTGACCGTAAGGAAGAGTCTCTAACTCGTTGGACTTTCAGTGAGATCGGTGGCTTAAATTCGGAGCGCTTTGTGAAGCCTGAACTTGTTCACTACCGCACCTTCGATTTAGCTGATGGCAAAAATCCTAGGTATATTCCGGCCTTTGTCTACAAGCCGAAGGATGTGAAGGGGCCAGTTCCGGTCATTATCAATATTCACGGCGGTCCCGAAAGTCAGTACAGGCCAGCTTTCTCTCCTACATTTCAGTTTCTGGTTGACCAACTTCATGTCGCGGTCATAGCTCCCAATGTAAGGGGCTCCGACGGGTATGGCAAAACCTACCTTAAGCTTGACAATGGGATGCTTCGCGAGGACTCGGTCAAAGATATCGGGGCGCTTTTGGATTGGATCGGTACCCAACCTGAATTCGATAAGAAGCGCGTCATGGTCATGGGCGGCTCCTATGGCGGCTACATGGTGCTTGCCTCGATGGTGCACTTTAGCGATCAACTGGCGGGTGGGGTCGATACCGTTGGGATCTCAAATTTTGTGAGCTTTCTTGAGAACACCCGCGATTACCGACGCGACTTAAGGCGCGTCGAGTACGGCGATGAGCGCGATCCTGCGATGCGCAAGTTCCTTGAGCGCATATCCCCACTCGGACAGGCCGCTAAAATTGTAAAACCCCTCTTTGTCGTGCAAGGTCTCAATGACCCACGGGTCCCTGTTAGCGAAGCAGAACAGATTGTTGATACCATTCGCAAACAAAAGAACGGTACTGTGTGGTATCTTCTAGCCAAGGATGAAGGCCACGGGTTTCAACGTAAGGACAATCGAGACTTCTATATTCTTTCTGTGGCCAAATTTGTTAAGCAGATTTTCGGTATCTAAAATTGGGGGATAACGGCCATGGCTACCGGGAATCAGCTGGTCGTACTAGGATTTGCGCTGTGGGGCTCTATGGCCTTTGCGGCCGACAAAACCTATGTGCATTCTTTTCTTGGATCAGCTTCGATCCTCGATCCTGTGCCGATGCAGTCTTATTATGAAAGCGTTATCGTAGGTTCGATATTCGACACTCTGTATAGCTACAAATACCTCAAACTTCCCTATGAGATCAAACCAAACCTTGCCGAGTCGATGCCTTCGATGTCGCAGGATGGCAAAACTCTGACGATCAAACTCAAAGCCGGAGTTTTCTTTGCAGATGACCCGGCCTTTAAGGATGGCAAGGGGCGTGAGGTGGTTGCCCAAGATTTTGTGTATTCAATCAAACGTCATTTGGATTCGAAGAATCATTCCAATGTTCCGGGAAACTTTGACAATATCGAGGGGGTCGAGGTTTGGGCAAAGTCAGCAAATTACGATGATGAGCTAGCTGGGCTTAAGGCCCTTGATCGGCATACATTAAAAATTCAGCTTAAAAAAGCAAACCCTCATTTTGTCCATACACTGGTCGATACCCGAACCGCGGTTGTCCCACGCGAAGCTGTCGAAAAATACGGCGCGCAGTTTGCGATTCACCCGGTTGGTTCGGGACCCTTCAAGCTTAAATCACTCGATGCGACGAACGCGGTGTTAGTAAAAAATCCCACCTATCGCAAAGAGGTCCTGTCACTCAAGGACGAAGGCTTTGATCCGGCCAAACAAGGTATCTACGATTTGGATTCTCTTGATGGGCAAGCCATGCCTTTCGTGGATTCGATTATCATCAAATTTATGCCCCAAGCAGCGACACGTTGGGCGTCTTTTACCAAAGGGGATGAGATTCAGTATGCGGTCATCCCTCCCGATCAAGCAACCGAGTACCTGGCAAAACTTAACCCGCCGACCCTGAAGCCTAAGCTAGCCGAGAAATACGTTCTCAAACCAGAAACTGAGCTTGGTGTATCTTATGCGACTTTCAATATGCAAAGCCCGCGCTTTGGTCATGCAACCGATGGTGTCGAAAATGCCAAGCACCGCGCGCTGCGCTGCGCGATCCGAAAAGCTTTTGATTGGCAGCAGCGCATAGATCGGTTCTATTTTGGTCTTGGCAAGGCCTATGCGGGTGCAATCTCACCGGGATTGCCCGACTATACTGAGCTGCCAAAGGAATCGGTCACGCAAGACATTGTGGGAGCCAAAAAATTGCTGAAAGAGGCGGGTTGGACTTCAGAGAGTCTGCCGGACTTGATTTATGGTGCGACCTCGGCCGTTACCGAACGTCAGGCTTTTGAGCAATTTCGGGGATGGTTGAAGCGCATCGACTACCCAGTGCAGAAAATCAAACTCAAAACAGCGGCGAATTTCGCAGACTATGTCAAAAGCGTTAACGAAGGTGACTTCGACTTTTTTGCCATGGGCTGGGTTCCAAGTTTTCCTGATCCCCAGCAGCTTCTGGAGCGCTATTACAGTCCCAATGCGGCGCCCGGATCCAATAAAGCCAAATTTGCGAATGCTGAATTCGATAAGCTTTACGAGCAGGTCGAATTCATGCCGAATGGTGCGGATAGGGCAGCATTGCTTCGGAAAATGAATGAGATTTTGATCAATGAATGCGTTGCCGTGGAGAGTTTTAGCCGTACCAATCTTCATGTCTGGCACCGCAATGTAAAGATGGATTATACGCAGAACATGCTTCGTGATTTGTTCAAGTATATTGCCGTTCGCTAGATTTGCTAGACTGTGAAGAGTAACATAGCACCGATTTATACTTTTCTGACTTAAAGAAATATAAGCGCGAAATAGGATTTGCGCCACCCCAGCTCAATAAAGGCCTTGGCCGCTTCGCTTGGGACGACATAGGCCGCATGAAATTCGGCGGTGATGGCTCCATCCTGGTGGTTGAAATTCGAAGCCTTTGGTCTGGGCGGTTTGACATCCTTTAACTTCAAAGTCATCTCCGTATTAGAGTGGGAGAGTGGGGCGACGAAAGAAGGGAGTTTCCTTAGAGATGCTTCATCATCTCCCAGGAAACATTTCGTCAGGGATACCTAAGGGTCTTTCCATAAATATCACTTGACCGCGTCTAGGTCGGATTTGGTTATGTTCGTGTCTGCCATATTTTCAGGTAGCTCAGTATATGCCAAAAATCTCTCAAGGTCGGTATATTGGATGTAGCCGTTCTTAAGACCACCAAGGAGCACATAGGGCAATTTGTTTTCTGTTTGGCTAGCATTGCCAACACTCATGCGAAGTGCGGCGGCAATCGTGGACTTTTTATCAGCTAAATCATGCGCATAGAGTTTGCCGTCTTGTGTGTCGGCAATGGCCTTGAGATCTTTAAGTGTTGTATAGAGGTCGGTTGAAAATAGATCATCATGGGCGACCCCATCAGCATCTTGAAGGCGATCGATGTCTACATAGCCAAGGAACTTCAAACTTGCCAAAAGGCCTTTTTGATTGAATTCGTGTTTCACTTGCCCAAAGCTAGTCAATGTTGCAACCAAAAATGCTTCTAGCCCCCTCAATCCTAGCTTGTCAGCTCCTTTAGCCAGGGCCAAGATAGAGACCTTGCCTCGACCAATAAGATGAGCCCTCTCCATTAACCTTACGAATGGGCATTTAACTTCGTGGTCAACGGGTGCTTGGCTGCCGGGTGCAATGGAGGGAAACTGTTGGGCTAACTCGCTGGCGCGTCCGGTCATACTTATTGAGGTCGAGGTACCGACTTTGACAAGGAGTTGTTCTGAGGGACTGCCTGCCTTTGATTCGTCAGCCTGTGGTTCGGTTCGCGAGGAGGATGCTCTGGTAAGCGCAGATTGCGGCCCCTGATCAACTGTTTGTTGGATTTTTGCCGAACGGGATGTTCCACCCCGGGTTACTGATTCGCTCATGTTCTTACCACCTAAAATTGTTAAGATTTACCTGAATGCCATCCGGCATTTTAAATGTGAATTAGTTTATATATTAAGGTCGGCGGAAAATCAACGCCTTTTTGGCGTAATTGGCTATGATTCTTGAATTCCTAGTAAAAACAGGGAATCCAAGAAAACCTGGAAAGTGGGGGGAATGAAAACCGGCACCGGTACTATCGACACGATCACCCCTTCGGGAGTGCGTCTTGAAAGTTCTACACGCCTAAGCCAATTCTGGTCAATCTTGACTAAGTGTGTTGACTAGGCTATCCTCGCAGAGGAGGTTTGCGCTATGAAAACTGTGACGATCTATCAGGCGAAGACAAATTTATCCAAAATTATTCAGGATGTTATCAATGGCGAGGAGGTTGTTATCGCCAAGGGTAAAATTCCCGTAGTTAAATTGGTGCTTCTTGATTCAGTTAAAAATGCGGTTCGCAAACTGGGCGGCCTACAGGGACAAATTAAGATGGCGGATGACTTTGATAGCGAATTAACGGATTTCGACGAGTACCAGCCATGAATTCCTATCTCATCGATACCCATGTTGCGATATGGCTGGCGAGTGAACCTGATAACCTCAGTCAGCTGGTTAAGAAGATTTACCTCGATGATAAGAATAAGCTCTATTTGAGTGTTGCAAGTATCTGGGAAATGGCGATCAAAATTAGTCTGAAGAAGCTTGTTTTACCCATTTCTCTGAGAGATTTCCTCAATGATCATATCCTCGCTAACCACATGGATATTCTTCACCTTAAGCCCGATCACTGTGCACGTGTATCGGAGATGCCCTTTTACCACCGCGATCCATTCGACCGGGTGTTAGTCGCGCAAGCCCTGCACGAAAAAATGAGTCTGATCTCGAAAGACTCGGTTTTTCGAAAGTACGATTGTGAGCTCGTGTGGTAGCGAGGCCGCTCGGACTAGCCTGCCGCAAGCAGGCCCCGAGTCTCGGGATTGGAGAGGTGCTTGATTAGGATTTGCGCCATCTGGCGATAGAGCCTTTGGCCAAGAAGAGGATTGCGCTGGATAAAGCCAGACAAGGCTGCTTCAGGTAAAAAAAGCGTCCTAACCCGGCCCTTGGCAATATAATGGTCAGCCCAAGGTTTTTGCGCCAGCACCCAGAGTTCGCCTAGAGATCCTCCTTCGGTTTCGGTGTGGATAACTCTCCAGTCATCGCCATCACGGATGCTGCACTCAATCGCACCTTGGATTATAAGGTGGATTCCTGTCTTTTCATGATCGGATTCAAATAGCCGAGTTCCGGATTCATAGATTTTGAGTTCGCCCAAGGCAAGCAAGGCCTTCTTTTCTTCTTCAGATAATGCCGCGATCAGGGGGGTTTTTCTTAGGTTTGAGAAGTGATCCGGTGGATCAGGCGGTAGGTCGTGGCCGGATTCAGGAGAATTCATGACAATGTTGGTATCTTCAACGTTCGAAAACTCGCTTGTTGGATTTGCCGGCTCATCGCCAAGCACCAAGCGGGCGGGCTCGATGGAGTTCTGCTCCATAACCCTGGACTCGGTGACATCGTGCGGGTCAAAGATAAAAGGATTTGCGGCATTGCTCAGAGCGTTGCGTTGAATCTTACGCTGATCCCCGCCTTTTTCTGCAAGAATGCAGCGCATCTCGATAGCTTTTTTTCTCTCACCACAGCGATCAAACGCATAGGCGGCTCTTTCATACATTTCTGCCTTGGCAAACGCCTCGCCAGCCTTGCTGAATTCCTCAAGACGTTCATACATCATTCCGGAATATTCGAAGTTGGCGACTTTTTCGAAAAGCAGGGCAAGGTTGAGATTCTCAGCTCGGGTGAGATTGCGACCCGCGACCAGATCTGGAGCCATATCAAACGAACACTCCAGGTAGATTTTGGCGGCAAGATCGATCTCTCCGCGGTTTGAAAGGGCGCTGATTGTATCGACAACGGCCTGTTCTTTAATCAAGATCTTTATCAGATTGCGGTCTGCGGCATTGTCCATAACATGCTTCTGAATGAACTTGATCTCAGCCTGAGTAAAACTCATCTGATCTATCGATGGATTTTTTTGCAATAGCGTCGAATACATCGACAGGGCGCGATCGACCTCGTTTAAAGAGACAAATGCCTTGGCAGCCTCATGGTAGTTGCCAAGTTCCAGATGGCAGTCGGCTACTTCTACCGTATCTTCGACCGCTTTGTAGAAGGTTAGTGCTCTTGCGATATCACCGGACTTCTTTGCGCATTCGGCGGCCTCGACCTGCATCCCGGCTTTTTCAAATGCAAGGCTGGCATCTTTCCATAGCTCATAGCGTCTGAGGATGATAGCCGCGCGATTGGGTCGTCCCATTCGGTTTAGAATACCCGCCGCTTCGCGAATGCGGCCTGCCCCTTCCAAGAGATCGATCGCCTCGCGGTGAAGATGAATGGACTCCAAGAGCTTGGCGGCATTGACTGGGTCCTGCTTTGCAAGCTTCATGGCTTGTCCGTAGATTCGCCGGTCGGTACGGTTCTTGGGCCTGTTCTTATCGGATGAGCGGCGCTTCTTTGAGGGCATGAGAAATTTAGCAAAATTAACAAAAAGTGCTATTGCACCGATGACGATGACACCCATGATGATGTACTTGGTGGCAATCAATGTCGGGCTCTTTCTCTTGTGGAATTAAAGGAAGTTGTAGTTGATGCCAACCTGTGCATAGGTATCTGTCGCGTAAAATTTCTTGGTCGATTCGAGATCGGGAACCTCAACGATGGTATAGGTTTGGGTGATTTTCATGCTGAATCTTTGGCTGAGATTGATTGAGATGCCATATCCATAAGTCGGCGTGCCCTTGGTAGACTGAATGATATGCACAGGTTCTTCACCCTCGTTATTACGATCGACTACGGTAGAAACATTCGCTACGCCGCCAAATATAAAGGGAGTGACTAGACCGTTGTAAAAAATAAACGTCCCGCGAGCATCGATTTTCTTGGTTGTTTGGCGCTCCGTAAACTTGTAGGGCACGTAATAACCCGGTGTGGGTTCTTTGATCCGCCACCCCTGCGACTTTACTAAATACTGCGTACCTGCTACGCCTAGGCTGATATGACTTCCAAGAGAGATCGATAGGCTTGCAGTACCTGATGTGACCGCTTGAGTTTCGTACTGAACGTTGCTGTTTGCAGCCGAGCCCGAGAGACCAACGCTAAAAGTAGAGGCTAAACTTGACTCGGCCATGACAAGAGTGCCGAGAATAAAGTATGATGGCAGCGTTAGAAGTGCCACAGGGGAATAATTACGATGCTCCATAGGCAGGCCTTTTAAATCGAATGGTCAACTTCTGGTATTATAGCACGATTCGTATTGATTTGTTTATAACGGGAAAGGGGTTGCTCTTTTGACAAAGCCTTATCGCGACTGCGTAGTTGCTGTAATTACTTATGATTTTAAGTATTTTTTGGTAGGCGAGAGGGCCAAACAACCAGGCGCATGGCAATTTCCGCAGGGCGGCATTGATGCGGGCGAAACCCCTGAGCAGGCTCTTTTGCGTGAGCTCAAAGAAGAGATCGGCACCAACGAAGTCAAAATCATCAAAGAATCGTCCAAATGGTTTAATTATGATTTTCCCCCAACCCTCCAAGCAAATATTACCAAAAATTTTCGGGGCCAAAGGCAAAAGTGGTATCTGGTACAAATGCACGAGCATGCGAGCCCCAATTTAGAGGAAAGCGACGGTGAATTCATCGACCTCGATTGGCAGCCTATCGATCAGATCGTCGCTAATATTATTGAATGGAAGCGAGATTCGTATCATGAGGCGCTGAGAAATTTGGCCCTCTGGGAGAAATCCCGCAATGTCTAAGGTTGCAATTGCAAATATGGCTTGGGGTTTTGTCGTGATATTGATCGCTGCCCTTGGTGGTGTTATTAACGCGTTTGATTTGACCGATGCGCATTTAAAAGGTGCAGCATTGGTATCAACTTGGCAGATACAGCTTCTTCAGTCAGCGCATGGTCATTCAAACTTATTCGGCATGCTCCATATTTTGTTTGGCCTCACGATCCCTTATTCAAGGTATTCATCCAAGATCACGAAGTGGCAAAGCCTTGGCCTCTTGGGCGGCACAGTGGCCATGGGGCCGCTTCTGATCGTGCGGGCCATGGAAGGACCGACGGCATCGACCGATCCAGTCGGAATCATCATGGGTATTTTGCTCACAGGCGCCATGGTTAGTTTAGGCTCGCATGGACTTGGTCTGACGATGCGCGCCCTTCGGTAGGCCCGTCCAATGTGGCAGCAATAACCCCTGCCCCTAAGCAGGTCATTGAGATTCTCGCGAAAAACCGATTGAGTTTCGGATTCTATCGTCCTATTAAGGAAGAAAGTACCATGAAGGAAGGTTCGACTATGCCGACTCGCAAGTCGTGGTTGCCCAGGATGGCGCATGTTGCCTTTGCTCTAGGGCTCTTAGGTTTTGCTGTCATGTCCCTGGATTTGTTTGGATTCATGGTTCGCAAAACGGTTATCGCCTGTGATGAATTAGCCGAAGGATCAAAAATCGAAATTTCGGGGGATTTCCAGTGCGAGCGCCGAGGCTTGTTTGCACGCGACAACTACGTCCTATTTAAGAGCGGCGAGGGTAAAGTCCTGAACCGCGTTCTCATTAAGCCACTTGATTTCGGCCCAGGGGTCGGTACCCGCGTTGAATTTGTGGCCTATGGCGACGGTCATTCCGCCTATAGTATCGACGAGGCCGGCACAAAAAAATTCCTGCTCGGAAGCCTCGGTTCGGTAACCAACTGGACCAACAACGGGATGTCTCGCATCACAGCGATCCTGCCTTATGGCCATCCGGGTATTTTGCTAGCCCATGGTGCAGCAGCCACCGACAAGCAGATGCTGCTTGGCCATTTTCGATTTGAACCGACCAACGAAACATCACTTGCCGTAACTAACCGCAAGGACGCAGAAGTTGGAACCTCCGTGGTGTTTACTTTTTTCTCGACCCTTTTTCTTGCGGGTTTGGTAGGTTTGATCACCACCTATCGCGAGCGGCCAATCGTCTATATTTTAGGGCTAATCGGCGCACTTTATTTTGTGACCTTAGTCGCCGGCACCCCATTTGGAACGCAGGTGGGTGGCATTCCGGTCGGTGACGACCTTTCCTATTTTTCTTGGGCCTCGGCGATTGGGTACCACCTCAACCCTGATCTCACCATGCAAAGCATCGACAGCTGGGCGCGTGGTAGCAACCATCACACCTGGGGGACTGGGGTTCTTCTAGCTCCGAGCCTAATGCTGCAAAAATTGGTATTGCCAAGCACGATGGGATTCAGTTCGGTGACCTACTCGCTCGTTTCGTATAACAGCATGCTTCTGACTTTCCTCTCGGTATTGATATACTACTTCGCCTTTGTCCAGGTGTTCCCACGGCATGTCGCGATGGTTATTTCTCTCGGTACCTTGACCTGCACATCGCTACTGAAATGGACTTACCTACGCAATGTATTCTCGCATTCCGCTGAGGCTTTTACGATCGCATGGTTCACGTATTGCTTCATCCGACAATACTTTACCAAACAAGGCAGTATGATAAACCGTCTGTGGCTATTTTTTGCGATCATCGCTGTGGCTCAAGTCAGACGCGAGAATGTTCTGTTTGGACTATTGCCGGCATATTTTGAACTGGCTCTATTTGGCAAAAGCCACATCAAGCATGCTTTGTTTTTTTGTGCCGCGACCGTTTCAAGCTGGCTCGTGCTTCAGGCGACCAACCTTTGGACATTCGCGCCGGGATTTTTTTATACCTCGACCGCGCGTCACCTGGGATTCAACAATATCCCCCAACTTATGCGCGACAATTTCTTTAATATCACGTTTAATTCCGAAACAGGACTCTGGGCCCTCTGGAATATTCCCGCTTATCTTGCTGTGCTGGCAAGCCTTCACGCTCGTCGGAATTTAAAAATCATTGCCCCTCTTTCGGTCATGGTCGCAGGGTACGTGTTCATGTGCATCATACATGAGTTTCCGACTGGATTTGATTGGCAGAATCGCTTTTTAATCAAACTCAATCCGATTATCTTTGCTGCCGTGGGGTACCTACTGACTGTCCCAACTTTTAAATCATTCCGCCCTCTGATTTACGCTGGGATCCTTTTCACCTCCGTGGTGGAGACTTTTTTCCTCTACCCTCGAGAGATACCTCCTGGGCTGCCAACCTACGCCAATATTTTCTCAGATCTTCAGCTATCAGAACCCCAGGATTTGTTTCTTTTTAGAACTTTGTTTTTTCTACCTGTCATATGCTTTGGTGTGATCACCTTGCTGGGTTACGGGATCTTGGTGCGACGGGTCCTCCGCCAAAGGTTTTTTTAGAGCTGTCAGGCACTTAGAAGTATTCCTATCGCTTTGAGCCTTCGGCTGGGCAACTCTTGCCCTAACCAAAATCAACAAAAAATTGTTAAAATTTAGCTAGTCGCTGGCGCGAAACTCCGTTTCGTGCCAGCGACGTGTCCCGATCGAACGAAGTGAGGAGGGATCTCCCTCGGCAGCATACTGAAATTAC
>CAZOSN010000028.1:0-26964 GCA_964582405.1 uncultured Oligoflexales bacterium
GCTCATGCTCATCTAGAATGCTCCGCTCTTAAAGCCTAGAGAAAACCTGCTTTCACCCAACTAAGGTAATTCCATACCAGGACCATCTTCTGCCACATTATCCTGACTATTATCATAGGTGACCTGCGCCAGATAACTTACATTGGGCAAGGTCTTCAGACCGTAGTGCTCGTGCTCAGGCTCGCCACCCAGCATCAGATAAGCCCGATTATCAGATCGAGCCCGCGCCACACGACTGCGCTCATCCGCTAAGTTACCGAACTCGATGGCATCGCTTGGGCAAGCCTGCTGGCAGGCCGTCCTAATTTCACCGTCCTGAACGCGAGCCTTTGGACCGCGCTCCTTCGCAGCATGCTTGGCCTCTCGTATCCGCTGGACGCAGAACGAGCACTTTTCCATCACACCCTTAGTCCGCACGGTAACATCCGGATTGAGCGCGCGAATATTGCGATCCCTCTCCCGATCACCCACGATATTCCACTTGTAGGTGAACCAATTGAACCGGCGCACTTTATAAGGGCAGGCGTTTGCGCAGTAGCGAGTGCCCACGCAACGGTTGTAAGTCATCGCATTCATGCCTTCATGATCATGCGTCGTTGCAAAAACGGGGCAAACCGCTTCGCAGGGCGCATGATTGCAGTGCTGACACATGACTGGCTGAATGCGCACGGTCGGATTGTTGACGGGCCCTGAAAAGTAACGATCGAGCCTGATCCAATGCATCTCTCGACCCATAAGAATTTGCTCGCGACCAACCTGGGCGACGTTATTCTCTTGGGCGCAGGCGATCATGCAAACCGAGCAACCTGTGCACTTATCCAAGTCAATCGACATACCCCAAGTGTAGTCACCTTTTTCTAGAGCTGGGTAAAGGTCAGGGACCTTATCCAAGTCTTTTTTCTTACGCATATTTTTTGCTGCGGTCACAAGCGGGATGACCTTGTAAATATCTGAGCGATTGCCGAGGTCATTGTGCTTCTGCATGGCACACAGGCGGTAGAATGTCCTGGTTGTCGTCAGCTTAACCGTCGCACCTGCCGTAACAGGGCTGCCCGACAACCGATCGAACGCATGAGCAAGGATTGGCAAAGGATCGACACCTACGCCCTCTGAAACCTTGCTAACCCCTTTGTGTCCATTACCGCGAGGAATCGCCACTGTATCCAACGCCAATCCCGGCATTGGGAAAACCGCCAAGCGGAGAACACCAGCATCGCCTTGAACTTCGACCACCTCGTTGTAACGTAGGCCAAGCTTTTTTACGGTATTGGGATTGATTGCAACCCAGGTGTCCCAAGCGACCGTGGTCATCGGATCGCCAACCTCTTGCAATACGGGCAGAGCAGCTCCTGCACCAGCCATCAGGCGCGCGTCCAAGTGGACCGCTAATTTCAGGCCTTCCTGAGGGGCTTTGATCGCGCTAAAGTGCTCCGCCAGAGGCTTGATAGCACCCACCGTGCGCTTTTCCAACTTTCCAACAAAACCTCGGCGCAAAATAGCCTTAAAGAATGTATCAAAATCCACCTTGGCATCGACTAAAGCGTATACAGTCTTCCAGCTTGCCATAAGATAGTCGCGGTATTCTGAATAGCCCATCGGCTTTTTCATCTTGGCCGCGATCCACATCATGATGTCTTCGATTTGCTTTGAATTGTACATGGTTCTGACGGTTGGCTGCTGCGTAGCCCAAAAACCCGCAACAGTCTGTGCGTCGCCCCATGATTCCAAGAAATGATTGTGATTCAGCAGGTACTCAGCGAATTGGTCCGTCTCGTTGGGGAGAACCTGAACCGAAATAACCGACTTGATTTTCTTCAGCGCATCGAGGATGCCTGTCGAAGCTGGGATTTCAAACGCAGGGTTAGAATCGACAACAAACAAAACTTCGATATCTTTGGCATCGGCAAGAAAGCGCGGGAGGTCACCAGCTTTGACGGGTGGGACGATCCAACCTCGGTCGATATGCAGAGTATTGCCATAAGCGCCGATCAATATATTAGCTAAAATTCCCGCGATCTGGACCTGCGTTCCGTGACCCAGTGTCGATGAACTCGAACCTACCATCACAAGCGAACGACCCTTCAGCAAATCCTTCGCTAGGCTCACAAACAATTCATCTTTAAATCCCAACCGAGACTTGGCTTCTTTGCGGAAATCCGCCGTTGCATCAAGAATTTTCTTGATCTCATCATGCTCGTTCTTGCCACCCTTGGCATTTGGCTCAGCGATCAGTTTTTCAACCAAGCAAAGCGTGATGGCAAGTTCGTCGCCGACTCCGATAACATGACGCTCAGCAGCGGATGCACCGGTCGTTGTCATCCGGGATTCAAACTGAACAAACCGTCCTTTACGACCAAATCGGAAACCGTGGCCAGCTGCGAAACTTTTGCTTTCATAAGTCGTTGCTAGGCCAATATCGTGAAAATCTGAGCCAATTCCCACAATCAGCTTCGTGCGGCGCATATCCGTGCGAGGCAGAATGGCCTCTCCGAAAGCCAGTTCGTAGGCTTTCGATGTTTCCGCATAAAGCGAGTTAGGCTCAAAGGTGTAAATTGCATCGTCTTTCGCGCCAACCGTGGTCAAGAACTTCTTAAAAAACGACAGCCTGCTACCAGTGAGTCCGCCTGTAAAAATAGCTACTTTGCCATTGGCGGCCGCGATCCGTTCCGCCATCCCCTCGAAGGCGCCATCCCAGCTCACATCGAACGTAGCCCCTTTGCCCAAACGAGCACGCGGTGATCTTGGCCTTTCAGGATGGTAAAGTGCCTGCAGTGCTGCCTGATCGGTGGTATTGGTCGAACCCTGACTCAGCGGGTGCTCGGGGTTACCCTCAATTTTTGTAGGTCGTCCCTCGCGAGTTTTAACAATCAAACCATTGGCAAGCGGGCCGCCGCCTAGCGTCGCATAATTTACAGCTACGCCGGGAAGCTGATCAACTGGTTGATTGACATAAGGTATTGCCTTTTCCACTGGACGCTGAATACAAGCGGCCGTCGAAGCCAACACGGTTGAAGCACTAAAAAGTCGCATGAAATCGCGACGGTCAATGGCCAATTTTGGACCATTGGGGACCTCTTCTTCCGAAGGCGTCGCTAACTCAGGCATCCGCTCTTCGATATTTACGTACAGCGGCCCTTCTTCGATCGTCTCAGGAGGACGCTCAAATGGAGCAGAATCCGATGAGGGAAGGCCCACCATTACTTTCGTCAGCTTCTGAAGGTCTTGTTCCATTTTTAAAGCCATTGTTTTCCTGGGTTATCAAAAATAAACTCTCGATCCGCACAGCACGGAGTTTTGTTAAATCAGAAATGACAGGTGTTACAGGTCGTTGAAGCCTTGTTTTGAATGTGGCAATCGACGCACCATCCCATCTGCAAAGGCGCAACCTGCTCTACCGTGTCCATTTTTGCCACATCACCATGGCAGGTCGAACACTCCACGCCTTTTAGGATATGAGGTTTATGCGAAAAGCGTACGAAGTCAGGCATGTCATGAACCTTCGTCCATTCGAGGGGCTCGTTCTTTTCGTATTTTTCGGTCAAGAACTTGATCGCGGGGGTATCGGTCCTGGCGAATTTGTGACAACCCATACAGGTATTCATAGAAGGAATCCCTGCAACAGGCGAGCGACGCGCAGCGGAATGGCAGTACTGACACTCCATTTTCATCTTACCGGCATGCAGCGAGTGATCGAACGGGAGTACTTGATCAGGCTTATACCCGACATTATCCACTGAGTCGCCGGGACTCCATAGGCCTGTCCAGGGTTTATCTCCGCGACATGAGATCGCCAAAAGCATAGAAGCTGATAAAGCCATGACGAGAATGGCCCGACTTTTTAAGGATTCCAACTAGAGCCTCCATGAGAGCATTGGACTTCCGCCTAACAAAACGGCTGGAGCTTCAAAAAGTGAACGATATAGTTAACACAATCATTTTCGCGATCCAATTATTTTAAACCAGAAACGCGATGAACACTTACAAAATTTTAATTGGTCAAATTGTCTGATCAGATTGACCGAGTTTTTGATTGCGACTTGATTAAAAAATAAGCAGACTAGCGGTGCCCTTAAGCTGCGCTTAAACAGTGCACAAAGAGTGTACAAAGAGCGCAGAAAGAGCGCACAAAAGTTACAGGCTACAGGTTACTAAAGTGGGAGCCTCGGTTCATGTCAGAAAGCGACTTTCAACTCATCGCCCCGTTCGAACCCAAGGGCGACCAGCTTCAAGCGATCGACCAAATTGTAAAATCTATCGCAGCTGGGCACAAGCATCAGGCCCTGATGGGGGTTACCGGGTCAGGTAAAACTTTCACGATCGCTCAGGTTATCCAAAAACTCAGGCGCCCCACTCTGATTATTGCACCCAACAAAACGCTCGCAGCGCAGCTGTTTACAGAATTTAAGGAGTTTTTCCCCAACAACGCTGTCGGATTCTTTATTAGCTACTATGATTACTATCAACCCGAAGCCTACATACCCGGAACCGATACTTACATCGCCAAAGACTCAGCTATCAACGACGATATCGACAAGATGCGCCACCATGCGACCCAGGATCTCTTCGAACGAAAGGACACGATCATTGTCGCAAGCGTAAGCTGCATTTACGGCCTTGGCTCCCCTGAGGCCTATGCCTCACAGATGGTGGCTCTTGAAAAAGGCAAACCGCTTACGCGAAATCAGCTGTTGCGCAAACTTATCGACATTCAATATACCCGCAATGATACGGCGCTCGTCCGTGGTTCTTTTCGGGTTCGCGGCGATATTGTCGATATTCTGCCATCCCATCAAAACAACACGGCGATTCGCGTTGAATTCTTTGGCGACGAGCTTGACGAAATTGCTATCATAGACGTACTCACTGGCAAGGTTCAGCAAAAGCTCGATGCCGTTTCAATCTATCCTAATAGCCACTACATCACCGAACGAAAAAACCTTAAAGCGATCGTTCAGGAAATTCTGACCGATTTGGGGGTGCGGTTGCGCGAGCTCAAGGCCCAAAACAAGTTGGTCGAGTACCAAAGACTTGAGCAACGCACGATGCACGATGTTGAACTCCTCGAACAGCTCGGATTCTGCCCTGGTATCGAAAATTATTCTCGCTACCTGACCGGCGTACCAGAGGGCTCTCCACCGCCAACTCTGCTCGACTATTTTCCCGACGATTTCATTACAATTGTCGATGAAAGCCATCTGACTTTTCCCCAAATTGGCGGCATGTTTCGCGGCGACCGCGCTCGCAAGCAGAATCTCGTGGATTTTGGTTTCAGATTGCCCGCTGCATTGGACAACCGTCCACTTAATTTTGACGAATTTATCGCCAAGACTTCGTGCCTCCTGCATGTCTCTGCGACTCCAGGCGAATTCGATCTCAAGGCATGCGGGGATAGAGTTTACGAGCAGATTATCCGCCCCACGGGACTGGTGGATCCTCTGATAGAAGTGCGACCAGCAAAGAATCAAGTCGATGCGCTTCTGGGTGAAATCCGCTTGACCGTTAGCCGTGGTGGGAGAATCCTCATCACAACTCTAACAAAAAAAATGGCCGAAGACTTGAGCCAATACTATGCCGATCTCGGGATCAAGGTAAAATACCTCCATGCCGACATCGATAGCTTGGAGCGAACTGAGCTACTACGAGATCTACGGGCCGGGATCATTGATGTCCTGATCGGAATCAACCTGCTACGTGAGGGCCTTGATCTGCCCGAGGTTCAGCTTGTCGCTGTCATGGATGCCGACAAAGAAGGTTTCCTAAGATCGCGTTCAAGTCTCATTCAGGTTGTCGGCCGTGCTGCCCGAAACACCGAAGGACGCGTGCTATTTTTCGCTGATCGCAATTCAGACGCCATGCGGGCCTGCATTGACGAGACAAACCGAAGGCGAGCAATCCAGCTCGCCTTCAATGAAAAGCATGGCATCACTCCAGAATCGATCAAAAAATCCCTTGGCAAAGGCCTGCGTGAAATCTATGGCCTGACCGATGAAACGCCCGGTAAATTTGTCCGTGATGCCAATAAAATCCTAAGCGAGCACAAGGTTAAATCAGAACAGGATCTCGACAAATTGATCCGCGTCAAGACAAGAGAGATGAAACAAGCCGCCAAAGACCTAAACTTCGAATTGGCTGCTGAGCTTCGCGACACGATTGGCGTCCTAAAAGACACGCTGCTCACGCTGGAACAGGGCAATGAGTAAACTATCCGATAAAATCAAGCTCCTGCCTTCAAATCCTGGCGTCTATCTGATGAAAGACAGCGCCGGAAAAATTATCTATGTCGGAAAGGCCAAAAATCTTAAAAAGCGAGTGTCTTCCTATTTTACCAAGTCCGACCTCGCGCCAATGACTCAGGCTTTGGTGAACCAAATTGCTGATTTCGAACTCATGATCGCCAACTCCGAGGTCGAGGCGTTGCTCCTAGAACGCACGCTGATCAAACACCATGCTCCCCACTACAACATCCTCCTGCGCGACGACAAAGAGTTTCCGTTTATCCGCATCAATTACAAGGACGAGTGGCCGCGAATCGAAAAAGTGCGCCGGCGCAAAACCGACGAGGCAACCTATGTCGGACCGTTTGGCAATGCCGGCCACCTCAACACGATGCTCAAAACAATTCGTCAGATTTTTCCTATCGTGCGGTGCTCGCAGCACGAATTTAAAAATGCCACGAGGCCCTGCAATTACTATCATATGAGTCTATGCCTAGGCCCCTGCGTGCTAGCGGTCGATCGCAATCACTATATCGACATTCTAAAAGACGCGGAAAACCTCCTACGAGGCAAAAACCAGCTGGTCCGTAAAGCACTAAAGGAAAAAATGGACCAGGCATCGCAATCCGAGCAGTTTGAACGCGCCGCAGAATTCCGCGATCAATTGCGGGCACTGGATGGTCTCAAGAACCATCAAGTTGCGGTTGTCCAAGAAGTGGAGGAAGCCGATGTAATCGGCTATTTTGCGACTGACCACTTTATCGCTTACCATGTGCTGTTCGTGCGCGAATTCATGGTGCTGGGCGGCGATACTTTTATCGTCGAAGACCAACTGAGCGAAGGCGCCAGCGACCAGGGATTTGCAACCTTCCTCATGCAGTACTATGAGCACCGCTATTTACCAGACCAGCTTATCGTCCCTCTTTCTCTACCTGACAAAGCTGATGTCCTTGCCGCGCTGGATCCTGAGAAAGAAGGAAGAACCAAAATCGTGCAAGACACAAGCGCGGAACGCCACCAGCTGCTCAAACTCGCACAAAAAAATGCCGAGTTTTCCTTAATGGAATCGCAGAAATTGACACCTCACAAACAGATTGAACTCGCCCGTCTGAAAGAAGTCCTTGGACTTGAAAAATTGCCTCTGACGATGGAATGCATCGACATCTCAAACCTCCAGGATCTGGCAATCGTGGCCTCGCTGGTTTGCTTCGTAGACGGAAAACCAGCCAAAGACCAATACCGCAAATTCGAAGTAAAGTCGGTGGACGGGAAGCCCGATGACTTTAATTCTATAAAAGAAGTGGTCTCAAGAAGACTTAGGCGAGCACTCGAAAACGATGAAGACCTACCCGACCTTCTCATTATCGATGGCGGCAAGGGACAATTAGGGAAAGCCCTGGAAGCCTTGGAAGAGTACCCTGACTTGGATCTTAAAGTCGTAAGCCTCGCTAAGGCTCGCACCAAATATGAAGGCGATCACGCAATGACAAGGACCTTTGAGCGAGTTTTCAAGCCCGATTCAGACGCTCCGATACTTTTGCAGGAAGCCTCGCCCGAATATCGAATAATGACTCAAATTCGCGACGAAGCTCATAGGTTTGCAGTAAAATACCATCGTGCAAAACGCACCAAAATCTCGCATCACAGCGCTCTCGACGACATTCAAGGCTTAGGTAAAACCCTAAAACGGAGGCTTCTCACCCACTTTCAAGATGTGAACCAGATCAAAGCGGCCTCAATTGACGATCTGCTATCGGTTCAGGGAATCCACCGAAGGCTGGCCGAAGCTATCAAGGCATCTTTGGACCAAGAGAGTTTGAAGCCTGTAAATCCCGCCCACCAGGCGACCGAACGAAGTGTTGTGGGAAAGCCTAGGAATGGTGTACTTAGAGAAGACAAACAGAACAAGTCATAGATTCATAAGGAGGACCTTTTGGATAGTCAAATTCGGCAAGACGTCACCGCCTTGGTTAAAACCATCGCGAAGCTAGACCATCTGGAGCTCGACGAGACGTCGATGGTATCAAAAATCAAAGGCTGGGATTCGATGAAGCAGGTCATGCTTATCGTAGAAATCGAGAAAAAATATGGGATCAAATTTACCTCTAAAGAGGTTATTTCGATCCGCCAGCACAGCGATCTCGAAAATATGATCCTCAAAAAGCGCAATCAGGGTCTTTGAGCCGCAAGCTCGGAGTCAAGCTTCCATGCCTTTTTGAGCATCGGTCCAAAACGCTTGGTATGGGAGACAGCGCTCGCAAGATTGAGATGATAGATAGAATTGCAAAATGAAGATGCCGGGTAGAGAAAATCTTTAGGTTCTCCAACGACCTTAACACCGAGCGATCTGATGTCCTCAACTAGCCTCGCGCTCGACGCCCTCCAATCATCGCCGTCATACCTGGGGTGATGGGCTAGAGGCGGAAAGCTATAAATGAATTGAACATCATGAGTATCAGCCCAGTCATTGAAGTCCTTCAAAATTGAAAAGAACCCCGGAAGTTTTTGCTTATTCGGGAGCAGACCTAAAAACGGAACTTCACCGCCGAAGGTTGCCTCGCAAGAAAGGTAATCGCCGTGATGATTGAGATCGACCGGCTTGGCGGCAACGCCCCCGAGACGGCCCTGACGCAGGTAGTACACGGCAGTTGATAGCGCTGATTCAAAGATATTGGTGCTAAGTATATATTCAGCAAGCTTTGCTGGACCAAACCGCCCCAAATCTTTGGGATGATTGATGCGGACTTCGTGGAAATCGTATTTCATCCGATCAAAGTGATTGGGATCAAGGTATACATATTCAGGCGCAAGCAAAAAAGTATCACCTGGAGAGAGGAGACCCTTTGCCTGCTCAAGAAGAAACATAAGACTGAATCCACCGTTAACTGCCAAGTTGACTGTTGGAATTCTCAGGTCCTGCTCGAGGGTTTCGGCTCGGATACTGAAGAGCGCGCTGCTTCCACCTGTAAAGAGAAGTTTTGGTCCTTTAATGGAAGCGACCACCGATTTCTTGTATTCGATATACCGCAAACCCCAGGCAATCTCTTGGTCACGCAGAAAAAACGTATTTATAGTCAAAAGGAAAACCGCGCTACAAAAGAACGTAACCAAAAATTTTACTAATGTATTCACCAACTGTCCTTAAAAATTGAAGTAAAGAAAGTCCGATGGCGAGGACTTAGCAAAGCTCAAATTGATGACCAAAACCAAAGTCATCGACAACCGCAGCATGTCTATCCATCGAAAGCGAAACCCTTCTGCAAGTTGCAAGGAGTTGCGTCCAAACGTTACGACGCAAAACGTCGCGATCGCCGCCAAAACAAACTTACGGTCAAGTTCGCCCACCGCATGAAACCAATCTCCGAATACGATTCCATACTCCTGAAGGCTACTGAATCTGCCAAATAAGGTTGGATCAAGAACCACCCCCTTAAAGCCAAGCATTGCTTGCCAGATCGACCAGGCATCTCCTAACTGAGGTGAACGAAAAATCACAAATGAAAAATTGACAAACATGAAAGTCAAAGCCCAGCCCACCATCCGAGGCATCCGAAGTTCAAACTTTTTGGCGACATGATTAACGACCAGACCAATACCATGGAGGGCCCCAAACGCAATAAACGTCCAATTTGCCCCATGCCAGAGACCGACAACCACCATGGTAAGCACTGTAATCAGCATCATACGACCAAAGGTCAGTGAGGGCAGGCGTCGAATGAGCGGCCAATAGAAATAGGCGTTGATCATCCGAGTCAGTGTCATGTGCCAGCGAGACCAAAACTCGATAAGGGAACTAGATTTGAACGGGCTGTCAAAATTCTGTGGAATGCGGATATTAAAAAGAAGCCCCAAACCAATCGCCATATCAGAATAACCACTGAAATCGAAATAAAGCTGAAAGGTGTAAGAGAGGGATGTGGCCCATCCTTCAAACCAATGCAGCGTCAAAGCATTGCGAAACCCTTCGTTTGCCCACAAGGCAAAGGTATCGGCGATTCCAACTTTTTTAACAAAGCCTATGGCGAACGTCAGAACACCGACCCAGAACATATTCCAGTCGTACTTTTTTTCCTCTTTGAACTGCGGGATGATTTCTGAATGCACCAAAAGAGGACCAGCAATAAGGTGCGGGAAAAAGCTCAGAAAGACGAAATAATGAAGTAGACTAGGTTCGGCCGCTTCGCGCTCGAAGGAGTCCACAAGGAACATGATATTCTGAAAAGTGAAGAAGCTGATTCCAAGCGGAAGAATTAGGCCGAGGGGCTCATAGCTATGACCGATCAGACCCCAGAAGTTGCTTGCGACAAAGTCAAAGTATTTGTAAAAAAACAGCACCACAAAATTCATCGTGATACCAAATACTAACGAGCGCCGTGTACCTCTTATCCTTAGATAATGCCCCATGTAGAAATTAAAAACGATCGAAAGCACGAGAAGCGGCAAGTATGCTGGTTTCCAATAACCATAGAAAAAAAGCGAGCCGAGGGTGAGAAACAGGTTGAGGTTGCGCCTCGATCCCCATCGGCGCAGCATTGCATAGCCAACCAAAATCGTCGGTAGAAAAAAGCATAAAAACTCGACCGATTGAAAAAGCATCGTGGCCTCATGGAATTTTTTACGAACTCGTTAGCGAATTAAGAATGCGCTAACGCACTTCGGCCTTGACGGTGACTGAAGCATGGTTCTTAAATTCAAGCTTAAGGGGGATCTCCTCACCAACCTTTAACGGCTTTTTCAAACCCATCACCATCAGATGAAACGAGCCCGGCGCAAAACTTACTTTTTGATCTTTGGCGATCTTAAGAGTCTTTAGTTCGACCATCGTGCTCTGGTCACCTGAGATCTTGGTTTCGTGAATTTCGATGATTTGGGCTTTGTCTGAACTGATTTTGATTAGCTCATCATCTTGATCGGTAAGGTTTGCAATATCAAGGTAGGCGGCGGTTACATCTGAGGTTGGCGGAGCAGCCCTTAGCCAAGCGTTGACCACAGTCATATGTTTTGTAACCGCCATTGCCGATGACGTAAGTCCAAACGCAAGTGCCAACACAACAACTCTCATCGCCTACCTCCTAAAATTGATTACATCGGCTTTTTTGCCGACTGAAGACTCTTGATATCCAATGCAAGTTCACCATGTTCAACATCGGAACTCCGGTAATACCCTACCCACTCCAACTCTGGAGAAATAACAAAATACTGCGTGGAATGAAACCATTGCCCCGTGTCGGGCGTCTTACCAAACCCTGCTCCGAGCTGGCGGGCGAGCGAGGCAAGCTCCGCTGATTCAAGCCTGAGAGGTTTGATCCGCTCCGAAAAATACCGCGCATACGCAGCAAGCGATTCGGAGGTATCGTGCTCGGGATCTATACTGAGAAACACAAACTGAATCGCTTTGGGATCAATTTCAATGGTCTGAAGGATTTGCTTAAACTCACCCATCATCGTTGGGCAGACATCAGGGCAATGCGTGTAGCCAACGGTTAGGATGCTCCAGCGGCCTGCAAAGTGTGCATCAAAGCCCTCTATTTTGTGCGGCTCGACTTTTTGCATATGGGCAAAGCTATCGGCTGGCTTGGTACCAAACCGGCACGCCGAACTCATCATCAGCAGGATTGCCACCATCGAAATTCGCAACGTATGATCCCTACTCATTGTCAATACCATTGTATCTTAACTTGACTCTCATTTTGCTATGGATCAGTATTCGCCCTAGTTAAGTCTTGTCGTTATTTATAAAAAGGAGAATTCCATGACCATGCTAAAATGGACCGCACCAATCATCGCAGCCTTGATCAGCACCAACCTTTGGGCCGCTTCCATCTTTGACCAAATTCAAAAAGATACGGAACACCTTGCCATGCTTACCATGATCGACCAAGCCAACCAAGGCAAAGTTGAGTACACTGGCAACGTCGCGGGTATTGGTGAATGGGTCCTTGGCAAAGCTCAGGAGATCACCGTCGTCACCGCTGCACTCATCCAGGCCTTTGATGCCAATGGCAACAATCGCATTGACCCAGGTCCCGAGTGGGAAGCACTCCGCGAGGCCCTTACGATGCTGGCTGTGTCTTATGGGGATCAGATCGGCAACTCAGATGGCAAATTATCGCTCGACGATTTACCGGGGATTTCTGAATTTTTCTTTCAAACATTCACCAATTTGGCGATCCAGCAACTCTGCGGCCTGGATCTCTTGGCTAAGGTAGGTATCTATACGCCTTGGTACAAGTCCAACTGTCAATAGTGCGCAATCTCTGCGGCACTCTGCGACACTATGTGCGATTGAAGTCAAATATATGGCGGAGCTTCTCCGCCTTGGTCTTAAGGTACGAGGCATTATTTTTGTGTAGGCCGACGGGCGCAGCGACCCGCTCGGTCACTTTAATACCCTGTCCTTCGAGCGCCGCAACCTTGTCTGGATTATTGGTAATAAGCCGAATCTGCTTAACGTCCAAACTCCGCAAGATCTTGGCTGCTATCTGGTATTCGCGGGCATCAGCTGCATGACCTAGCATCGTGTTGGCTTCGACGGTATCATAACCCTGATCCTGGAGACCGTAGGCTTTTAGCTTTTCAAGCAACCCAATACCCCGACCCTCTTGCCTAAGGTATACTAACACGCCGCCATGAATTGCAATCTCTCTAAGAGCATGGTGCAGCTGATGACCACAGTCGCAACGGGTTGACCCAAACATGTCGCCCGTCATGCATTCCGAATGAATGCGTACCAGTACCGGTTCGCTTGTGTTGGACTTGCCACCAACCAGGGCCAAATGCTCCTTGCCCGTTGCGGTGTCCTTGTAAAGGTAGATTGCAAAATCACCAAACACCGTAGGCAGGCGTGCCGCAGCGTCTGCCTGGATTTTTGCATCGCTCTCGTTCATGTTTCTCAATCCTTATCAAACCCTCTGCCTATAGCTAATCGTCACGGCTTTGGCTACCATAATGTCTCTTTTGATTTGAAAATCGATTCGGACTGAAAATCTTAAGTTACTGCAATTTATATAAAAATATCAATTCTAGTCAGGTCAGCCGCCTTGAGGTCCTAGGAAAACTCCCAGCATTGTGAGCCATATATGTTTAGCCGGGCTCCCCAGAAACATCGCGGCCTTGGGTATCACAGTATCACTTTCAACTTGTAATTTGCGGGGGTTCGAATAACTTAAGTAGCTGGAACATCTACAGATACCGCGTTTCCGCTCATGGGTGCTGCCTTGGCCGCTGTCAAAGCCTCAATTATTATTCGCGCCTTCAATGAAGGCAAGCATATCGGACGTTTGCTTGATGGCATCCAAAGCCAAAAAACCTCGTTTCCTTTTGAGATCATCCTCGTCGATTCGGGTTCGACCGATGACACTCGCAGGATTGCCATGCGCTATCCGGTCCAGATCATCGAAATAAATCCAAAAGATTTCACTTTTGGTTACTCTCTCAATGTTGGTATCCGTCAGGCTCGAGGCGAGATCTGCGTGATTGTCAGCGCCCACTGCTACCCGCTCGATAATCAGTGGATCGAAAATATTGTCGCCCCGTTTTCTGATCCCCAAATCGGCCTAGTCTATGGCAAGCAGCGCGGCAACCAAATCACGAAGTACTCCGAGCATCAGATTTTCAACCGCTGGTTCCCCGACCACAATGAGGTGCGCGAGGATCTGCCCTTTTGCAACAACGCGAATTCGGCGATCAGACGCGAGGTTTGGGAGCGGTATCCATTTGACGAAACTTTAACCGCCCTCGAAGATCTCGACTGGGGAAAATATGTCCTTAGCAAGGGGCATCTGATCGCCTACCGAGCTGATGCCGGCGTCGTCCATGTTCATGACGAAAAATATCGCCAGATCTACCGGCGCTATTACCGCGAAGGCTTAGCCTACAAGCAGATCTTCCCCCACGAGTATTTTGGGATTCTTAGCTTTGCCAAGTTTCTAGCCATCAATGTTGTCTTTGATTGCCTTCATGCCTTTCATGAAAGGCGGTTCTGGCAGACTCTTGGGACAATTTGCAGATTTCGCTCCGCACAATTTTGGGGTACTTATCGAGCCCATGCTTATAAGCGAGGGATGTCAGCAAATATGCAGCGACGCTTGTATTATCCCACCAAACCTAAACGGCTTCCCGCGGCAAATGCCCGGCCTTTGCATCAGGAGAGCGAAGCCCAACTATAAAGGAATCCTCCATGACCAAGCGCATTTTGATTTCCGCCCCCTACATGTTGCGCGAGCGCGATAAAGTCGAGCAATACCTCAAACCCTTAACTTGCACGATCGACTGGGCCGAGGTCAAAGAGCGCCTATCGGAATCTGAGCTAATCGCTATCATCGATCGCTATGATGGCATTATTTGCGGTGACGATCGGTTCTCCGAGGCGGTTTACAAAAAAGCACGCAGACTCAAAGCCGTTGTCAAATGGGGCACGGGGATCGATTCGATTCAGGCCGACATTGCTCAGAAATACGACATCAAAGTCCGCAGGACTCCCGATGCTTTCACTATGCCGGTGGCCGATTCCACGCTGGGTCTAATGCTAGCCTTCGTCCGCAATATTCCAGGAAACGACGTTGTGCTGAAATCAGGAGGTTGGCACAAACCGCAAGGCTATTCCATAGCCGAAAAAACCATAGGCCTGATCGGATTTGGGCAAATTGGCCAAGCAGTAGCAAAACGCCTCAGACCATTTGAACCTCAAGAGGTCCTAGCCTATGATTGCGCCGACAAGGGCTCAGCCTTCCGCGACCTGAACGTCAAAAAAGCAACGTTAGCTGAAATCTTTGAAGAAGCTGATATCATTTCGTTGCACTGCGACCTCAATTCCACTAGCGAGCACATCCTCAACGCCGACGCGTTTAAAGCCATGAAGCGGCATCCTATCGTGATCAACACCGCCCGCGGCCCACTGATTGACGAAAAAGCTTTGATCAACGCTTTGGAAACCAATCTCATTAAAAACGCCGGACTTGATGTATTCGAAGAGGAACCTCTACCCTTGGATAGCCCACTGCGCAAGAGCGATCGCGT
This sequence comes from uncultured Oligoflexales bacterium, assembly GCA_964582405.1. GTDB lineage: Bacteria > Bdellovibrionota_B > Oligoflexia > Oligoflexales > Oligoflexaceae > CAZOSN01. The sequence continues at coordinate 15,234 of CAZOSN010000028.1, forward strand.
GCTACTCTCATCCCACAACACAAACTCAAGTCCAAAAGCCTGGGATCGTGTTCACCGCCTGTCGATCGCAATGCTGGCCGAAGAGCTGGGTCTAGCACTCGACTGAACGAGGCACGACTGCGGGGTGCAGCAATATTTGAGTCTGGTATTGAAACCAGCCGAATAATTGTCAGTCGAGGTAGTCGCGTCACGGATCGAGCCTAACGGGAAGAACGACTCTAGTCGTCAAATTAGTCGCGATTTCCCTGGACTCGCGACTCACAGCTCGAATTGGCCTACGCTGCTTGGCCAGCATGCACTGAGGGATAATACCTCGCTAGATATTTTCGTTGATCTCTTTGTAGTAATAGTCCGCAACTCTAGAGATAGCCTGTTTAAACATTTTTTCTGCAGCATCGTTGTAGGCTATGGACCCAGCGACCATTGGGATCGAGTCATCCGAGGTGAATCGCCAACCACTGCCACCATCGCCAGCAGCTACAGCAACTTTTCCATCGGAGTTGACGATCATGACGGATGAGGTTATGGATGCCTCGGCCGATCCCATACCGCCAAAGGAGTTCTTTGGTGAGTACGCGATCTCGAATTGAGCTATCGCAACCGCATCAACCTTTAACTCCCTAGCAAGTTTTCCGAGGCCTTTAATTTTGGCTTCTTCGCTTCGAGAAATAGGATAGGAAACCATTCCGTCGGCGGTTGTGTATTGGGGACCACTGAGTGAATTTAATATTCCGCTTTCGTTGGCAATCTTTTTTTCTTCGGAGCTTTTCCAGTTTGCATAGGCCTGTTGGTTCACGAGCGACTTACTCGGGACCACCTGCCATCCTTTGACCTGAGCGAGTTTGTGCTCAAATTCGATGAGAGCATGATCAATCAATCGCGTTCCGCCAAAAGACAAGAGCTTTTTGAGCTTATTCCCTTCTTTTTTATCAGCGTTGTTGCCTGAGAGACCAAATGTGTTTGACAACTCTGATACGGTACCAGTTAAGCTTTCTCCCGAAGTATTGTAAAGAGACGAGTTGGAAAAGACACTAATGACCGCGACCGTTTTAACCGTATCGATTTCTGGTTTGTGAACGATACTGGTCGTGCAACTCACCAGCTGAGTCAAGGCAACCACGCTACCTAAAATTAGACCAAGTTTGTGAGCCATCAATCTCATGATCACCTCCATGTTTTCAACAATTCCTATCCTACTTCGTGGGGCTAAGAACCAAGTGCTACGACTGCCAAGTTGTAGAGTCAAAGTTCGATCTCCGAGCTTTATAAGCCAATAATCAATGAACTTTCTGAATGACACCAGTGCTAGTCGACTGTCGGGATTTTTTGTGTTCGCTGGTGTTCGGAGCAGACTAAAGACCCACAGGATGTTGCCTCTTTCGTAGCTGCGACGTTAGTCGCAAAATACTTCGTTCCTGGACTAATAGCTCCTTGAATTGATGCCGATTATTCAGGTCGATATCCCTCGACTAGACTGCTCTCTTAAAAATCAGAAAGAATTCCATTGACGGATGGGCCTGCAAACCCGAATCTAGGCCCGTCCGCAGCGTATTGCAGAGGTTATTGTGGAAACAGAATACCGAAAAATTTTGAAAGAAGAGTTGGCACGCCGAAAAAAGCTAAACGCCAGCTATTCGTTGAGGTCATTTGCGCGTCAAATCTGTATATCACCATCACGTCTGAGCGAGATTCTCTCCCACAACGAAAGGCTTTCCCTGCAATCTGCGAATAAAGTCGTAGAACACCTTAAGCTCAGTGCGGCCCAGCGCGAGGCATTTTGCTACAGCGTTGAATTGGAACAGTCTCAGCAAAACTCTGAACTTGCCAAGACTCTCAAACACAGAATTAACTCCCTGACCCGGACCAAAATCTTAACTGATGATCAATTAGAAGCGATCGGGAATTGGTGGTATCACGCGATCTTGGCATACAGGCAGATGGAAACGCGAACGCAAGACCTAGCATGGATGGCTCAATGCCTCGGCATCGATCTACCCAGAATTCATTCGGCTTGGCGCAGGTTGATACGGCTGGGTTTGCTTACCGAAGATGGCAAACCCACTAGCCGCGACTTTTCGGCAGGTGGCGATCGGGTTGGACAAGCGATTCGAACTCTTCACAGGCAATTGATCGAAAAAGCTGCGGAATCGATCGACCAGCAAGAGGTGGCAGATCGTGAACTAGGCGCTCTCATGATTGCTTTTGATAGCGAAAAAACCTCGCAAGCAAAAGCAAGAATTCGCCAGTTCATGATGGATTTTAAAGCAGAGTTTGGAGCAAGGGATCATCCCGATCATGTCTACGCCCTAACTCTGCAATTTTTTCGAATAACAAAACCTGAGGAGTAATGAAATGACCCCTATGAGGCTGTTTTTGTGTATTGCATATTTACTAGCGGGATCCGTTTGCAGGGGTGACGGTGTATACATTGGAAATGGTGGCGGTCTATCGGAGACTCAAATAACCCTGGCCTTGACAGAAATGACAGAGCTATTGAACCATTGCCGGTTTTCTCAGTGCGCAATTTCTCCAGCATCTAACGCCGCGCTGAGTCAACTCCTTGAGCAAAATCTCGGTATCTACCGTGACCAAAGTTTGCTGGAATTTCTATCTGGAACCGAGCATCCGGAAATCTTTGGCGATCCGAACTTGAGGGACCAAGCAGTTTTCGTAACTAGACCGGAACCCGGTGCAAAAATCATGATCAACCGCGATAGCCTATACAGTAAAACTGAATCGGGTGAAGATCGACCGAAGACGTATGCGGAAGGCGCTGCGCTTGCTTTGGATATCATCAGCTTTCAATTTTTTGGGACTACCTGGTCGACTCGCGAGCTGGGTGAAAATCTAGCAACAATGATCGCAACTCGCACTTTGACCTTAACCTGGGGAAAATTTGATGCAGTACCTCTCCATCGCAGACCGGTTTTGACTTTTCTAAACTGGCCCCAGCAAAACAACCAGCTTCTTCTTAGTCATACGGGCGGTGTTTTTGATTTCGCAGACCGCCTCGGCCAAGATCTACACTGCCCGGCAGGTAGTTTGCTGAAAGATTTTTATGTTTCGACGATGCTATGGAGCAAAATCAGGCCATTTAATCTAGCGCTCTATCTAAAGATTACCTATGTGTGCGAGGGTGATACTGTGACCCATAGCCAAAAACTGCGTTATCAGCTTGATTTTGATTCTCCTTCAATGGGACTTACTGGAGTTTTATAGGATGCCGAAATTCCGAATAATCTTTGCGGTATGTCTATTTGGGCTTAGCATGCTGCCTGGTACAGTGTCTGGATTCGATATGACGACCATGTCAGAGCGCGAGAAAGTCCAGCATCTAGCCAAACAACGATTCCAGCTAAGTCTCGCTTTACTCAAGGACATAATCACTCAGTACATCGAAGATAATAGACAAAATGTAATGGATTTTACCCATGATGAAATCGGTTTTCTCGTTGAGGCACGGCAAATAGTAGCGAGAGAAATCTTAATTTTTAGGTCAGGACTACAAGATCCTGATTTTTTTTTGATAGACGGCAAGCGGCGCATTGCCAAAACTGGCAACCGGCCGGGTCATCCCATCTTCATTGACCAGGATTTGATTGCATCCCAAAATTTCGAAGGTAAGTTTGAGGCAATCGACTACCGGCAGGTGATTGCGATACTTATTCATGAGGTGTTTCATCACATCATTAGCGTTTACGATACCAAAAGGTGGCCTCACGAGCGGCTTGACTGGATCGGTGGAATAGTCGCCAACCATGTTAGGGATCAAATTACTGAACTTGTGCTCGACGCCGTTAATTTTAAAGGTTTAAGCGATTTTCGACCACGTCTTGTTGTGGCTAATTTTGGAGACTTTGCCGGTTATTCCGAAGTTTATTGGATTAGCAATGGTAGGCTTGACAAGCTCACCGACCACATAGCGAGAAAAATTAGATGCAAGTTTAAAAGAACGAGATCAGCGACCGATTTCCTGATTCGAGGCATGCTTCCCGAAATCGAACAATCAGCTTTTCTCCAGATGATTGCGGACATCAGCGTCCATTGCCCTATCCAGACAGGCCTCAGCTGGGAGGTGGACTCCCCGATGTCTGTTGAGTTTCGTTTCAGGCAAAATCCAGAAACTACTACAGTCATGGTAGACCACGAATCAATCGCGGTCTGGCGCGCTTCAAATTAATCTCACCAGAACGATCGCTTGTTTTTCTGGGGCATAGGAAGGGCGATCGCCTGGCAAGTTGGAGTACTACTACGTTAAGTCGGGGAGGGCAAGGCGCGCGGGCGAGAAAAAACCGCAGTTTACGGGCTGGTAAATGAGGATTTTTTCTCGCCAAGCAACGCAGCCATCGTCGACTTAACGTAGTAGTTGGTTTGCTTTTCGAAAACAGTAGTGTTTTTGCGATGCATCGCAGGCCGCACTTAGCGAAGCCTTAGTCCAAAACAGGTGGCCAAGTAACTTCATCCTCTTTTGGTTCGATCCAAGTCGACATTCCTTTGGCGATATAGCTAGATTTCTTTTCGGTTTTGCCTGTTTGACGATTGAAGTACTCTTTATATAATGTCGCGTCAAACGTCACCTCGTCTTGAGATACGATGCTGATCTTTGTTAGCGCACCATCGACGGGCCGCAGATCCCGTGAGCAGACAATCTCAAAAGGCGTGATGGCACAACGCATGTCATCAGCCAACACTTTCGTCTTGTCATAGACTTGTGATGTCAGACGATCGATGTATGCTACCCGATACGTGACTTTATAGTGGCCATGAGCCTTACTTACGATGCTCACTTCCTGCAATGCACCGTCAATCGGACGATCGTCACGTCGAAACGTTTGGGATGATTCTGTGGCAGCGATTGCAACGCTGTTCAAACCAGCGACCATTAGAATGGTTTTTAAAAATGGTGTTATCATACAGGCTCCTGAAAATTGACTTGGCCATGCCCAAGCAAGTCCGGTTTCTAGCAAACATGGATGATAAAGGGAAGCTAGTTGTTTAATGGATTTCTGATGAGGACTTATTCCACTAATATTAGATCGTTACCGATTTTTTTTGGCAATCAGGCCCGGCGTTAGATCGGCCTGTTTTGCCGATCCAACCGAATGTAATATTTACGCCCCTGTGTTTCCTTTTCTTCTCTGTGCAACTAAAGTCTGGAGCTGGGTGGCTTTCCGCGATTGCCTAAGGTATCCTCTTTCGTCGGTAATGAGATAGTCTACAGAATGCAGTATTTTACCTCGAAAAGTTCGAATCTGAACAACCTTCAACCTTGTTTGGCTGAACAGAGCAAGACTGTGGTAAAGCCGCCAATTTCAGAAACGATCTCACAATGATGGTCAGGTGCGGTATGACAATTTCCAAGATGCCATCCCTAATCATATTAGCGATCCTTGCAGGTATTGCCGGATTATCGTTGAATCCCCACGCATCACAGGCCAACGAACTAGCAAGCCCCTATACCTTTGACTCGAACGAGGAGGCTGTCATGCTCAGTTCGGCGCTTGCAGCTGCCGGATACGGCCAGTGGCAAATCATCCACAAAGCCTCGCCGACTGAAGACGAATTGAACGCCCTCAATCGCCGTGATCTCAACCCACTCGACCGTCCGTGGGCCGGGCGCCACGATCCAAAGTCGGGCCGCATCAGCGACATTTTCCAAGCGACAGCAATCTTCATCAACCCCTTGGGCGGCGCAACACTTATCTCACCAAAACATTGGCGCCAAATCACCTTCCTCGGCATCGAAACCGCAGGCTTCACACTAGCAGGAATCCAAATAGCTAAGGGTAGCGTGCGAAGGTTCAGGCCGCGCGCCTATCCCGGTTCTGACGCCTCGTTGAATTCTCGACTAGCAGATGACCAGACCAATTCCTTTTTCTCCGGTCACGTCGCCGCCATGAGCTCGTCGGCGAGTTTCGCAGCAAAAATTGTTCAAGATCTTCACCCATACTTAGCTCCGTGGGTCTGGGGCGGCGCCGCTGGATTTGCAACCTTAGGCGCGGTGTACCGCGTTCGATCCGGCGCCCATTTTCCAACTGATGCCCTCGCGGGAATGGCCTGGGGTGGAGCGGTAGGTTATCTCATCCCGTCCATGCATCAAACCCCGGGCGCCAAGACCACGCTTCACCCATGGCGGCGGGATGATTTCTTTGGCTTTCTGATCGAACATCGTTTTTAAGAACCGGTCGCAGGGAGATATCCAGAGTCGTTGCGGGCTAAACCCAGTACCCCAATCCTATGTCGTATACCGGCTCGTGAGCTCGCTGTACAGCGGTTTGCCTGCGCTTGATCTAGGAATCTCGTCGATACTGACAAAGCGAAAACCATTCTTGGGAATTCTGGTTTTCTGCGTCAAAGTTAGCTCCATATCCTTCAACCGCGCTTTATCGGTATAAAAGACCCAAAGAGCATCATCGCGACCGACGCAGGCGCATTCGATTTGTTCGGCTTTTAAAAGCGATTCGATATCGGAAACATTGATCCTGAGACCAAAAACTTTCACAAAGTCGCGCTTGCGGCCAACGATAAAAAAATCCCCGTCTTCGTCGCGGCAGGCGATATCGCCTGTCAGCAAACGTCCTTGGTTTTGATCTTCTGCTTTGAGATCCAAACCAGACTCGGCGTAGCCCATGGAGACATTCTCGCCTTCATAGCATAATTCGCCTTCCTGAAACGGTTCTGAAATCTCAGATCCCTTAGCGTCCGCGATCCAAAAACGGCCGCCCGGAATCGCTTTGCCAATGCTGTCAAACTTTGCACCAAGCTCAGAAACAGGATGATAGGCCATCCTTGCCGTTGCTTCGGTTTGGCCGTACATGATGTAAAATTGGACTCTTTTGTTTCGGCATATCTCACTAAATTCCTGAGCAAGTTTCGGCGTCATTTTCCCGCCAGCCTGTGTAATATACCGCAGCTTTGGAAGCGGTATACGCTCAAATCTGAGTTTCTTTAGCATCTCGTATAAGTAGGGTACACCGCCGAATGTGGTGATCGCCTGGGACTGCATTAAATCCCAAAACCCCTTGTTCATGATCGAGGAAGTGGTCGTGACAATCGATGCACCCTTTGACAGATGAGAATTTATGATCGAAAGCCCATAAGAATAAGCCATCGGCATCGTGGTTATCGCGCGATCGCTCGCGTCCATGGGAAGGTAATCCATGATGGACTGAGTATTGGCTCTTACATTGCGCACACTGATGCGAACCATTTTAGGATTGCCCGTGCTGCCTGAAGTCGCGAGTAAAAGAGCAAGGTCCGGATGGAGTTCATTCACAACCGATCGCTTCAAATTGATAAGCCGATAACCAAGCGCCTCCTCCACAATCTCCCCGCCCACCACGTCATGCCATTGAGCCGGCACGAAGGCATACTCCGGTGCGTAAAGGTTTTGAATCGTGATGAGGAAGTCAGGATCTATATTGTCGTTTAGAAGAAGTTGAACCATCCTGGCCCGCAGAAAACCGCAATACCCCATGATGCTGGCCGGCGAATTCTGACATAAGCTGAGCACTAAGGACCTTTTTGGAATCTTGGCGGCAAAAAGCTGGCCGACTGCTTCTAGCTCAGCATAGGTGAAGGTTTCGCCCGATTCGTCAACGAGCGCGGTCTGATCTCTGAATTCTGCAAAGCCTGCAAACATGTTTCGCCCCTTTGACTCTGATCGCGGTTCACCCAAGGCCCTTCACCCTTTGCGGTAGATCTCACCTCTTTCGTAAACATCAAAAAGCAGACTAAGATCGCCTTCACGCACATGGTAGCCATCTGGAAAAGGTGGCCTGGCACCAAGGCCTAAACCATCTAACACGCGGTCTTTTTGATAATAAACTTGCAAGATTTTCTTGTTAAGTCTGGCAAAAAAATTCCTCAGCTTGTGCCGCAAGGAATGGACCAGTTCCTGCCTCAGCTCGGAGCGAAGTTCATAAAACGGTAGTTTAAACATCAGCTCGGATTCGGCATCCAATATCGCGAGTCCATCGTGCAATTCGCTATCACCACAACTTGCCAGATCATCCGCAACACCCAGTTCAACGGCGCCTGGTTTTCCGCCATCCGAACTTCGCGGAAGCATAAAATCCACAAGCGCCGCCAAGGTCTGCTGGTACTGTGCATGCTTGTCCGTCATTCCAAGGATCCTTTCACGAAGTCACGCCGGGTTCTTCTTCAAAGCATCCGCAAAATACAATGCCAAGGCCTGCATGGTCGATACGGGGTTGACACCTCCCGAAGTAACAAAAACGCTGCTATCGACAATCATGAGGTTGGATACATCATGAGCGCGCCCGAATCGATTGACCACCGACTTCTGAGGATCATCGCCCATCCTCGTTGTGCCCATAAGATGCCATCCAGCGTGGCGCACGGGACCAAAGGCCATCTCCTTGGTCGAACCCGCCGCCCGCATCACGGCTTTGCCTTGCTCCAATCCATGAGCAAGCATCTTTTTGCTATTCTCGCCCAATTTATAGTTCACCTTGGGGGACGGAATTCCGTGAGCATCCTTTAGCTCGGGATCGAGGGTGACTCGGTTATCGGGCTCAGGCAAGTCTTCCACGATAATTCCCATGCCGATAGTCTTTCCAAATTGCGCAGCAAACGCCTCATGATGCCCGCTACCCCATGGGATTTCACGACGCACGAACCCAGCGAGAGCCGTTTCGATCGGACCAAAGCCTCGCAAGATCTGCATCGTATAGCCACGCTTAAACCCCCGGCTCTCGTCGGTTTCGTAAAACTCCTGACTCTGCAGGCAACACCCCTGAGGACCCAGGTGACTATCCAAATCTTCTGCAAAGGTTCCCTCGACATAGCCGAGTGGGTGGAGCATAAGATTGCGCCCCACAAGACCAGACCGATTGGCCAGCCCATCGGGAAAATACGGCGAACGTGAATTGAGAAGCAGCCTTGGGGTGCCCACACCGTTGCAGGCGAGGATCACTAGATTTGCCCGCTGAAAGCATTCCTCACCACGCTCATTGTAGTAGATCACACCAGTCGCTCGATCTTTGTCATCGACCACCACCTCACGCACCCGGCAGCCTGTTTTGAGCTGGACGCCGTTCAAGATCGCCTCGGGCCAGTAGGTGATATCGGCGCTAGATTTTGCTCCCTGCGCGCACCCACTATTGCAGGGTCCAAGGTTGACACATTTTTCCCGTCCCTTAAAAGAACGGGTAATAATAGCACTATAAGAAGGCCACCAATGCCAGCCTAGCTTGTTAAATCCGCGCGCAATAGTCTCACCCATCCGTCCAAGCGGAATCGGAGGCATAAGCCCATCGATCGGCGGATAGGCAGGATCCCCCGAAAGCCCCGACACGCCAATCATCTCATGGTTTAAAGAAAAAAACGGCTCCAGCGTCGTATAGTCAATTGGCCAATCATCGGCGACACCATCCAAGGTCCGCACGCGGAAATCCGAGGGATGAAACCGTGGAAAATGCCCGGAATACAGTATTGTGCTGCCGCCAACGGCATTGAAATTAGAAATAGCAATCGCCGACTCTTTGTCATTGATCGGATAATCACTCGCGAGCTGACGCACATTGGGCGAATAATGAAATGGACCTTGCCTTTGGATTTCCCAATCGCGGCTTGTGCTCGGATAAGCAGCGGGGTCCATTCGCCAGCCTTGTTCCAAGCACATAATACTTTTGTAGGTCTTACTTAGGCTCCATGCAAAGGCTGCGGCCGAAGGGCCCGCGCCCACAATGAGTACGTCAACCGTATTATCTCTCACACACCGTCCCTTGTGGCTCTAGGCACTCCCCGACTCAACGCAGTAGGGTTAAAAAAGCTTTTTATACTTCTCTGCCACGCGCTCGGCAATCTTCTCACCAACAAGTCCATATTTTTCCAGCAGGTAGCGGTGCTCTGCCACCGCCCCAAAATGATCGCTAAGCCCCATGATCATGAGCGGCGGTGTATCCACTAGCTCAGCTCGATACTCCGCAATTGCGCCACCGAGCCCGCCGATAACTGTATGTTCCTCAACCGAGACCAAAAGCTTTGTCTCATTCATGGCCTTATCCAAGGCGGCGGAATCGAGCGGCTTGATCGTATGCATATTGATCACCGCAGCCGATATTCCTTTTTGCTCTTCAAGAATCTTTGCGGCTTCGAGGCATTCGTAAACCATGGTGCCACAGGCGACAAGCGACACATCGGTCCCTTCGCGCAAACGAATCGCCTTGCCAATTTCAAAATCGTAATCTTCGTTATAAACGGCTGGGTTATTGACGGCCCCTGTAAGCCTAATGTACATGGGCCCTTTCCAGGCGCAGGCCGCATAGACCGTTTTGATAATCTCCGAGCAATCAGCTGGAGAAACGACAGTAACGTTTGGGATGGTTCGCATCACCGCAACGTCTTCGAGACCATAGTGAGAATTACCCAGAAACCCCATCGACAGGCCGCTACCAATAGCAACCGCCTTCACATTGGCTTCCATATAGCCTAAATTCATTCTGATCTGTTCGCTCGCGCGCATCGCAATAAAGGGCGCAAACGATGTGGCAAAAACAACCGCCCCATCCATGGCGAGTCCAGCCGCAACACCAATCATATTCTGCTCTGAAATCCCAACATTCACGAAGCGCTCAGGAAAAGCCTCCTTGAAACGCCCCAATCCCGACGAGCTACCTAAATCCGCCGACAGCACCATAAGGTCCTTGTCGGTTTCCTGAGCTAAGGCCAGGATCGCTTGGCCGAATACAGCACGCGAGCCAATGCGTGACCACTGTTTTGCGTTTTTGGGAGAGATCTCTAACATGATGGGGCCCCCTCCCATTCGAGCATGACTTTCTCATACAAGGCACGGGTTAAAAGATTGTGATGCCAGCTATTATCGTTTTCCATGAATGAGACGCCTTTGCCTTTTACCGTCTTAGCAACCAACACCTTAGGTTTGCCGGCTTCATGATCGGTTACAAACGCATCGTGAATTTGTTTGATATCATGCCCATCAACCTTAATGCTGTGCCAACCAAAACTGCGCCACTTGTCGGCGAGATCGCCAATCTCTAGGATTGATGCCGAGGCACCATCGTTTTGAAAACCATTATTATCGACGACCGCGATGAGATTGTTGAGTTTGTAACTTGCAGCCGACATGGCCGCCTCCCAAACAGCACCCTCGTTGCACTCACCATCCCCAAGGTAGACGTATACTCTATGGCTCTTTTGCTTGCGCTTGGCAGACAGTGCAAGCCCCACCGCCATTGACAATCCTTGGCCGAGACTCCCATTAGACGATTCGATGCCAAGTGACAATTCTTGAACTGGATGCGTCGTGAGCAAGCTTTCATTAGTCTGAAAAGAATTATAAACGTCCTCGGATATCACGCCCGAGACCAACAGCGCGCTGTACAAACCCAATGCACCATGGCCTTTGCTGAGTATAAAACGATCGCGCTCCGGATCCGTAGGATTCTTGGGGTCATACCTCATGATCCCCTGATAGAGGGTCGCCATTAGTTCGACCATCTACAAAGCACCGCAGATATTAACCCTTTTGTTGCATAGCAAAGAGACGTCGATAATCTTTCTCCGCATCTGCTTTGCCGCAGCTTCTATATGATTGAGCTCCATGGTGCCCCTCTGAATCAGGTTGTCATCCCACCGTCGACCCGCAAAACCTGGCCGCTAACATAACTTGCTAAATCGCTTGCGAGAAATACTGCTACATTGGCGATCTCCCGGGCTTCCGCAGGACGCTTCAATGCCGAGCGTT
>CAZOSN010000028.1:26974-33685 GCA_964582405.1 uncultured Oligoflexales bacterium
TCATCCATCTGATCATACATATCTGTCTTGGTCAGGCTTGGTGCGATCGCATTGACCCGAATTTTAAACCGACCAAGCTCGGTCGCCATAGTCTTGGTTGCAAAAGCTAAGGCCGCCTTGCTCGACCCATATGCCAAGGTACCGGCATCACCGATAAGACCTGCGGTCGATACAACATTTACAATTGAGCCACCAGACTTGGTCATATAGCGGCATAAAGCTTGTGAAAGCTGAATCTGTCCAAAGAAATTGGTGTCAAACAGATTTCGAATATCGCGCACCGCACTCATCTGAAACAGTGATCCAGTCGCAGCACCTGCATTATTAATCAGAGCATCGATCTGCTTGGTCTCAGCCGCAATTTGTGCCACGGCTGCCTTGACCTGAGCCTCATCGGTCAAATCGAAGTATACCGGGATGATCGCCACATCATACTTATGCGAAAGCTCCTTGACGTACGCTGCAAATTCCTCCGTCTCCTGACGGGCGCAGGCAAAGACTCGGCAGCCGTTTTCCGCAAAAGCTTCGAGCATAGCTCGACCTATGCCTCGGTTGCATCCTGTAATAACCGCTGTCTTGTGCCGAAGAAGCATAAAAACTCACATCCTTGGACGAAACGCCTAACCCGCCTTCCCTCAATGGGAAGCATCAGGAGTTGTATTTGGTTTTTGTTTATTTTTGTTTGGCAGATACTGCTCGAGTATTTCTGGGATCGTGATCAGCATGTCAGCCCGGCAAGCAATTTCGCCGTTGGTATAGGCCACGCCCCGCCCCTTGCAAATCCCGCGGCTCCACGACAATACTTCAGCATGAATTTCGAATTTGTCGCCCGGAACGACCTCTTTCTTGAAATGCACCGTATGCGACAAAGCGTGGGTAACCCTACCTTTGTTTCCCGGTAAAGTCGTGATCGCCACCGTCAGCATTTGCGCAAGCGCCTCAAGTTGGAGAGCGCCGGGCATGTTGGGCCCATTCGGGAAATGCACGGGGAAATACCATTCATTCATCGTTAGATTCTTGAAGCCGCGGGCAAATTTGCCCGGGACAACCTCATCAACATGATCGATCATCAAAAATGGGTAGCGGTTGGGCTGGTAATCCTGGAGCTGGAGACAATTTAAGCTAAAGCCTTCCATTGCTTTTCTCTATATGCGGTGAAAATTGGAACCGAGGAATCATCTCATTCAAATTCTACATTGTTCGCTCAGGATGCCTCGAACACGACTCCGTACTTGGCAACCAATTCAAAACCCTTCTTGTACGAAGAAAAATCAATAATATCATCCATTTCCATCGAAATATTAAAGGTATCTTCTAGCGCCGCTATCAAACTCATATGACCAACGGAATCCCATTCCGGAATCGAATTATACTCCAGCGCATCACCCAAAGCGGTCTCGCTGATGGAAAAGCCCTCGATAAAAGCACGATTGTACTTTTCCTTGTTGCCCACCGACATCTCTGCCCCCATTACTTGACTTTTTAAGAGTGAAGTTAAAAAGATCTAGACTCGATTGTCAATACCAAACACCGGTTAGGCCAGAGCGGCTCCATGAAATTTGGCGAATGATCAAAGTTTTGGCGTTAGCCGCTCAGCATGCCGTGTTCCGGACTTGCCGCTTGTAGGTTTTTAGCCAGATCGACTACGGCAACACGCCCTATTCGGCCGACACCAGTGTGGCCTTGAATGCCTTAATCTCATCCAGATAGAGTCGGTCGGAAGCCTCGCGCGTGATCACAGACCCATTAGGTTTTTGAGGACCATAGTAATCAACCAAGACAGCATCGCCCGAACTTAAATCGGCCACAAGCTCCGTATGCACATCGTGCACATCAAGGTCATACACGATAATCGGCAACGCCGGACTCCCCAAAACCTTTGACCGTACAATCCCCCGGTCTCGCAAATGGCGATCCCCCAAAAAGGTCAACGATGACCCGTCACAGGTATCAAGGTTGCGAACCAAAAAAGAGCATTGTGTTGGTTTCCGCAGCTCACCCCGGACTAGCTCCCCTGAAAACCATTTTCGGTAGCGATAAGAAACTCCCACGACATCCTCGGCATGATGAATCGTGGGAAGCGAGTTATTATACAAATGACCTACCGTCACAAGCCGTGCATGGTTGTTTACAACCCACTCTAAGATCGAATCGGGTCCGGTATTATTTAAAAATGTTGTATTGAGAAGCTCATCCGCCCTTTGTCCAAATACCAAGAAAGAATAGAACGGCATCAGCAAGCGATGGGCGCTCTGAGTCTTCAGAAGGAGGCTTGCAAAGGCACCGGTTTCGATCCTACTGTGCTCCGCATCAAATTGCTTGGTGCGAGGAAATTCAAAATTAAAGGCCGAGATTAAAACCGTGGCTTGGCTCCCTGCCTGGCGCAAAAACTCATCACAAAAAACTCGCGCAAGCGCTTCTGCCTCGGATGGGTGGGCCGAGGTATACCGCAGCAAAACTCTGATATCCACCGACAGCCAATAAACCGTGACAGGAGGCAAACCCGAGAAGATGTAGTTCAATTTTTCGATAAAATGTGTCAATGCTGTCTTTGAGTTGGCATTTAATTCCATCGTATTCTCTCTGTTTAGTGGTGCAGACAAACAGATCGGTTTACTCTTTCCAACGGAGCATGTGAGGAAGACTCTTGAACAATACCCCAGCCATTGAACACGAATACAAAGCCAAGTACAAGTTCATTCAGTCTGTCGCGAACCATCTGATGGCCGCACGTGCCGTGGATCACGCGCTTTTGAGTGACGATCTGATCGCCACCGAGGCCAGCAATGTCCTCGATGGATTCTTTATCAGCCATGCTCTGAATCAATACTTCATCGCCGAAGATGCACCCTACGAATTGCCAGAGCGCCCCTTTATCCCAACTTGGGATCTTTCTAAGGTCGTCCACGACCTACTTACCAACCTCTGGCATGTCAAAAACCGAGGCAACCGAGATCTGTTTCAAGAAGTGGCCGAAAAACCGCTCCCGGCTCCAATACCGCAAACTCAATCCCCACTCGATATGTTCTACCGCAGCATGAGCTTCTTATGCGCCAAATTTCGCGCAAGCGGCAAGAATGGCCGCAAGAGTTGGATGGTTGGTTCGGTTTACAATTACCTAAGCCCCTTAAGTTCTCTAGCCCGCATCCTTCAGAGAACACGCATGTACGCAAAGACTTTGGTTGTAGTGAAACCACTGCCACTCCAAAACATCCCCCACCCCGACGCGAATTTGCGCCGAAAGCTGCAAGGATTCTTAGAGACAGCGCTCCAAGACACTCCGGTCGCAAATAAGGCCTCAGAGATCGCCACTTATTTGGCCGCAAGCTATCCGATTCCACTCTTCGAAGACCGCGTGAGGCAATTTAGACACTATATCCAGGCTTACCTTAAGTCCCCTTGCCAAGGCTTTGTCACGTTTAACTACTGGTTCTCAATTCAGGATACCTACTGCGTCGCGGTCACCAAGCAGCTTAAGCGCAAGCTCGTTATAGGCCAACACGGTGGCTACTATGGCTATTGCTTTAATCACTGCTTCGCCTTTCTTGAGTACGCCAATGCCGATTATTTTTTGACTTGGGGATGGAATGAATTCAGCTTTGGCGACACGGAGGTCGTGCACGCCCGTCCACTAGCACAAGGAAGCCATTTTTTACGAAACCTCCGCCGCAAATTCAACCTTCCCGACACAGCAGTCCCCGAACTAACAAGTGCCCAGCGGCACGCCTCTATCCGAAGTGTGGCTTATATGCCGACTTGCTATATCGAAGGAATCCCCTGCCGGTATCATCTGCCCTATTTGGAATATGCCAGGATCAAAGACGAACTGAGCGATAGCCTCCAGATATTTTTCTCCTTCGTCAAACAGCACAATCTGGAAGTTTCCGTGAAATTCGGCGACTTCAATACCCTTTACGAAAAACTCTTCCGCAAATTAGCCAGCGAATTAGATATCCAATTTACAGCGATTTCGCCCCTGACTCCCAGCGTTCAAGTATTCGAAAACCATGACATAATCGTCTGGGACACGATCGGTACGGGCTTTCTCGAAACTAATGCCATCTGCAAGCCGACATTTCTCCTACCATCCGCCCGCTTTCTCCCTGGAATAGAGGGCAAGGATATCTATGTTGCGCCAGACTTCTTCCTTGCCCCCGGCTCTCCCAAGAGTGTTCCAGAAGCCTACGAAAGGGCGCGTTGCCAGTCTTGGTCATTTCTAAAACGCTTCGCCAGCGCCTCCAATCAATCCCTGGAAGATTTTCTTGGGGAGTTCAACATCAATCCGCCGATTTGATCGCTCGCTCCAGCAACTGCAGGGCCTTAATCATTTCCGTCTCTTCATGGGCCGTGAATCCCAATCTTAAGTGTGTGGATCGATGAGATGGATGTGACTTATAGAGATGCTCACCAGACAACAAGAGCCCCTTCCTGGCTGCCGCCTCACATACCCTGACTGAGGATCTTCGAGTATCAAGCCATAGATTCATCCCACCTTTTGGCACGAAAAATGTGCAATGATTGCGAAAAAATGATGAATCCTCCAGCGCAGCTACCACATGGTCGCGTCTTTGATGGTACACTCGAGTAAGCCTACGCACATGCCGTTCAAACCCGCCATCACGCATCCACAACCCAATAGCTCGACCGCTAAGAGTTTCATTGGTTCTTGAAGTATGCTTTTTAATTTGCAAAAAGGCCGGCAGGATCGCCTCTGGCACAGCGAGAAAGCCTATGCGGGCCCCCGGAAAAATTAGCTTTGATAAAGTAGAAATATAGATCACAAGACCATCTGGATCACAGGCAGCCATAGGAAGTGGCGGAAACGAATCAAAATGAACATCATGATCATAGTCATCCTCTAGGATCGGAATTCGGTGCCGTCGCGCGAGAGCATAGATCCTTGCGCGGCGAGCAGGCGTAAGGGTAACGGTAGTCGGGTATTGATGCATAGGCGTTAGATAAATCAAATCGATCCGGCGTTTTGAAATTTCTTCTTCAAGTCGGACAGAGTCCATCCCTTCGCCATCGACAGGCACATGACACAAATTGGCCCCAGCATATCGGAAACATTCCCAGGCCGGCTGGTATCCAGGATCTTCCGTTACAACATGAGACCCTGGTCGCAAAAAAAGCTGTGCCACCATGTAAATCGCTTCCTGGGATCCCTGAGTGATCACAATTTCTCGATCCCCAAGGCCCCTTTGTTGCCGCAGCAAAGTCGATACCGCATCGTGCAGTACCGGTTCGCCTTGCACTCCGTCATAGTCGAGATGATTTGAAAGCATTTTCATGCTGGCCTGAAAACAAGATCTGAGTTCGCGCGCGGGAAGTAGCCTTAGATCAGGCATACTACTTTCTAGGTTATAACGAGCTGCGCGAATACTGGCGCCCACGCGGGTTCTTTTGGTGTCCTTCGAGGCATACCTTGAATTGATCAATCCCATCAGCGGATTATCTTTAGCCACAATCAGGGGACGCACCATAGGTAGATCCGCAGCCACAAAATAACCGATACGTTCCTGCGGCTCAAGCCATCCCTCCGCAACCAACTCCTCAAGCGCCGCACGCACCGTATGGCGGTTTACCCCCAATCTGCTGGCAAGCTGCCTACTTGAAGGCAATGATTCACCTGGCGCAATCCGCCCTGCCCGCACTGCATCGCGCAGACTGCTTGCAATTTTCAGGTAGATAGCCTGTGATCCTGGGGCAAGTTCAAGGTGTACGCTTTTCACACCATCCTCTGGTATAGATAAATGATAAAATCTGGACGATGTCCTTATACCAGAAAAATTATAGATTCAGCGACGGATAAAAACTCGAAGTGTTCTTCGAAAACTCTCTAAAACCTATCTATGAGGAGGCGACCTTTGCAAAACTATCCCATGTATGTCCCTGAGGACTCCCGATGCGTTGAGCGCTTCTTAACAACCCGCGATTATTGCTTACTCTCGACACTTGACGAAGCAGGCAATATCGAACATGGCATGTTTAATCCCCTTGTTGAGGGAGATGTGATTTTTTTGCACCTGCATGTGATGGACCCCCAGTTAAAAAGCATGCGTGCATCAGGCCGAGCCGATCTTGTGTTTTTCAACTATCATGGGTATGTCCCATCGTATGCTCGAGACGAGCAGGATGCCAGCTATGCAACGATGTTCTACAAGTTTGTCCAGGCTCATTGCTCGGTTACGCTTGTGGATATGAATCTTGAAGGCGCAGCGGTACTGGAACGCATGATGAAGCGCTACCAGCCCGAAGGTGGGTACGAGCCCATTTTACCGACCAATAGTCTCTATAAGCCGTCGCTTAAAATGATTCAGGTGGTAGCGTGTAATATTGCGAAGCTTACGACGAAATGGAAGCTAGGGCAAAATCGCAACCAGGAGCAACGCGGTCGCGCCTTTGAATTCCTGATGCCATGAGTTCAAAACCCTTGAAGGCCACTGTTTTAGATCTCGACTTGGCAGAGCGCCTCCGCAACCGCCGAGCTGGGACCCCACCGATGATTGGTCATGCAAAACATGGAGGGCAGTTGCGAAAAAGCAGGATGAAAATCGATGCAGCGACACTAGCTGCGGGGTATGGGTCTATCCTGGGGCTAAATGTAAGGCAGATAATCAGGCACAGGCAAGGAAAAATGAAAAGTGCCGCATAGCTAGTCGCTGGCGCTTTTAGCGCCAGCGACTAGCTAGATTTTGCTGAAAAAGCTCC
>CAZOSN010000029.1:0-23582 GCA_964582405.1 uncultured Oligoflexales bacterium
GCTCGACCGGAATCCTTCGCTTCGAGTCGCTGTCCCTTGGGTTTAACCACTCATGTGTGGTCGGTATCACCGATGCTTCGGCCAGGTATGGCAATGCCTACTGTTGGGGGAGCAACTATTTTAGTCAGGTTTCGGCATCTAGGGTTGGAATGACAAAAGTCGTGCTACCTGACAACGCAGGGGTGATAAAGATTGCCGCAGGAGGCAATCACACCTGTGCCCTGATTCAAGCTGAAGGTGGCGCCCAGCAGGTCTTTTGTTGGGGAGAGAATAGCCATGGTCAAGCGGGGCAAACGGGACGATCAGGATCAGTCGTGACAACTCCAACCAAAGTCGATCTCACAGGATTAAGCGTTGCAGAGGGTGAGAAGGTCATCAATATCCAGGCATCGGTTGCGCATACTTGCATTCAAATTGCGCAATCTCAAGTGAAGATGCGAATCGCCTGCTGGGGGGATGGTACCGCGTTTGGAAAAACAGAAGCCTCCGTGCCCCCAACCCTAGTGTCTGATGCAGTAGCTGAAAATGCAAGTCTGATGGCTGTTCTGCGTCATGATACCTGCTACTGGGATCAGATAGCCAAGAAAATTCATTGCAAGAATATGACGGACATTGCTCTTCCGCAAACCACCGATGCATCGACAAGTGTTGTTGCCATGTACCCAGGCTTGGGCAGCGTTTTATGCGTTGGGACTAATACCGAAGCTACGGCAACCTCAGGTGTGAGCTACGGCAAAGGGTTTGCCTGCCTTCCTGGACCCGCTTCACCAACGGGGCCGCTGGGCACAAACCTTGTCGCGAAAGAGAAAACCGGTCCCACCGACTTTGCTTCTGTCACAGCGTTAGCGGACGGCAATGGCGTCCTCAGCAGCGGTCCCGATCATACATGCCTTCTAGCCGAAGATGGTGTTGGCTATTGCAAAGGAGGCAAGGAAGGGAATCTTTACGCAAAGCTCGGTGTGGAGGATAGGAGCTTAGACTTAGGGCATCCGACTGTTGCCAATGCTCAATAAAATAATCAGCGATCGGTAGACCCGCAGGCAGCTGGGCCCGCGTCTGACTCCGTTTGCCCGCCTTTCCGATACCCCAGGACTGTAACATTATTCAGGACCGCGGTATCGGGACCCGCTGGCACGACGTTGTAAGCGGGCTAGTAAAAGCGCAGGTCATGAGCTGCATCAAGTCCTTTTAGGATAAATTCACCCACAAATTCTCCCGAAGATCCAAAAAATTTACCAAATCACCTCCGATCAGGGCTCCCCTGAAATCGCTTAGCTCAGAAACCTGCCCGTATGCTCGATCAATTGTGGAAGATTGTAAGACTTTGAAACCATTGAAGTTGTAAAAAAAAATTTATAATCAACCTAATGTTTGTTGGCTCTTTACCGATAGCAAGATGACTCTTTGGTTAGAAAGAGAGTTCTAAAACATTGTGGTTTGAAAATCAGTATTAAGGAGAAAACGAGTCATGGAATCGAGGTTAGTCGACAACAAGCAGGCACAGCCTTCTCAGCAGGGACCGTCATCGGTCTATGGTTTTAGCTTTCACGGTCAAGGTGGAAGTTTGTTCGGTCTTATGCTTAAGAACGGGTTTTTGACGTCTTTGACGCTCGGGATCTATTCGTTCTGGGCAAGCGTGAATCTACGCAAGTACTTTTGGTCAAACTTTGAGTTCAATGGCCAGCGGTTCAGCTATCACGGCACGGGAAAAGAACTCTTTTTAGGGTATCTCAAGCTGATCGGAATCTTTGCCGTGGTATTTGGCGTTCCAGTTCTTGGTACGCTATTGCATCCGGTACTCGGTGGGATCCTTGGTGTCGCGGCAGCCCTTAGTCTGGTGCTCTTTGTTCCTTATGCAAAATATTCCGCCTGGCGTTACCGAGCAAGCCGCACCGCATGGCGCGGAATCCGGTTTGGTATGGATGACAGAGCCATCGATTACATCAAATTGCTGTTCACGGAAGCGTTCTTCACGGGCTTAACCCTGGGTATCCGCTACCCCATTATGTCCAACCGCCTCTACGCTTTCCGCGTCAACAACACTTACTGGGGCTCGCTGCGCATGCGCTACACAGGCGATGATAAAAAAGCTTTTTGGGATTACTGGAAAGCAGCAGGTCTTTGCATCATCACACTTGGGATCTATGCTCCATTCTATTTGCTGAACAAAACCCGCTGGCGCCTGCAAAACACCTGGATTGGCAATGCCCAGCTCGGTGCTGCTCACGCAAATACTAGCCTAGGGGTATGGTCCGTGGTTTGGGAACTTATCAAAGTTGAGTTCTTGGTTGTCGCTTCGCTTGGGATCGCTTTCCCATGGGCCATGTGTATGCTTGCCCGCTTTGTGGCGGCCAACTTCTCGTTCCAGGGACAGATCGCGTTTGACAAAGTGGAAGCTGTTGAATCCAAGGGCGACGCGTTGGGAGATTCCATGGCTGCTGTGGTAGGCGGGTAACCTCTGCTTATGCAACAGATCCATGCTCGATACTGTGATGGGCGCACCGGCAAAACCTTGCCGGTGCGCCTTGAATCCAACGATTCCTACCTGCACGTCATTGATGGCGCCACTGGACATATCATCGCTCAGTGGCCGACCAACACCATCCGTACGGACAAACCAAGCTCCGATTATATGATCCTTTATAGCGATATCAATGGCGATGCTTCGCTCGAATTGAAGGGGAAGGACCAAATCAGCAAACTCAAGCTGCGTGGACGCGGACTCCTGCATTCACGGTCAACGCAGATCGTATTAACCGTGCTTGTGGCGATAGGTTTGGTTCTCCTTGGTCTAATGCTAAGCCTGGATCGAATCGCCCGCTACATCGCCCACAAAGTCCCTCTTGAGACCGAGGTTAAGGTAGCTGCGACATTCCATAAAAAATACCTCGGAGAGCGTTGCGGGGCTCCTGCGGACTATGCTGAGGTAGAAAACTTAGCGGCAAGACTTGTTGGGCAAGACAGCAAATACCTGAAATTTGCAGTTGTGGATGACCCAGAAGTCAATGCCTATGCATTGCCTGGCGGCTTGGTCGTGATCAATCGCGGAATTTTGGATCACCTCGATTCGGCTGACGAATTTGCAGGTATCTTGGCTCACGAAATAGCGCATTTTAAGAATCGGCACATGACGCAGGCTTTGGTGCGGGGTGCAATATTGACGTTTGTTTGGCAGATATTGCTGGGTCAGGTGGGAGACTTTACGCTGATCGATCCCGATTCTATCGTCAAGCTCCTGGCATTAAAATTTGATCGGATGAAAGAAACTGAGGCCGACAAATCAGCTGGCGCTATGATGGTGCGAGCGAGGATATCTCCGGATGGCCTGAGGAATTTTTTTACTCGACAAAATGAAAAGGAGGATTGGGATATCCCCCTTCTATCGACTCACCCCAGTTACGAGGGGAGAGTGGAATCTCTCAAGAAATTTGCGGTCGCAAAACCGACGCCTTCTTTGACACCCGAAGGCTGGATGGCATTCAAGAAAATCTGTGGTGACTCTAAAAAAACTCAACTAGATCAGGAAGATTAGCGCTTGTTGACGTTTTGTTTTCCTGTCCTCCTGGGTTCGCAAAGGCTCCTTCAGGACACGTTTCTGCTGAAAAAGCTCAGCCTTTTCAGCAGAAACGTGCTAATATTTGCCGGTATGGTGTATCAAATCAGCTTTGCTTAAAAAAATTTCTGCGCTTCCTCGATTGCGTGGTGGGAACGAAAGATTTTATTTTCGCTTTCGTGCGCGAGGCTTTCGTCTAGGAGTGCGATATGACCGGGAAGCAGATGGCGGGCATTTCTCCTAAAGCGCGACAGAGCTTCGCTCTATTGATACTGCTCATGACTAGTTGCGTGGCAGCTCGAGATCGCTTGGGCCGTTCAGAGACGGAATATTCCACGTCAGGTTTGGCGCCGCGCGTCGTCGCGGCATTCTATGCTCCCAAGGTGTTTGTTTCAAGCATTGCGACAGGGACGAGCGCAAACATGTTTTACAACGCAGACGATGCCTACGCACTTCTCTATCTCGAAAAAGAGTCCAGTACGCCACAAGCTCCAATATTTGAGACTTTTCTGGTGCCTACTGAGGCTTTCACATCGCTGCTTCAGAGCGCTAAAACATTGAATATGCTTGGGCGCGACAAATCTCAACGAGGCTCGACTGCTGGAACAAAAGCGGATCAAACAGCTGTGAAGAAAGGTCCTAATACCTCTACCAATCAAAAGCCAGCAGCGAACAACTCAAGTCAACCTTCGGTTACTTCTCAACCCTCAAACGCTGTTCAACCAGGCAAAATCGACAGAAAAAACCATCGCCTGGCATCCACGATAGAGACCGTTGAATACCCAACGCTTGTCATCAAGGGTAATCAGTTGTTTGCCCTGGACGAAACAAAGGCAAAAAGCGATGTCGAAGTTCCCGTGACCTTTATGGGGCAGAATATCGGCAACGGCAAATTTAGTGACGTATTGGTTAATGACTGGAAAAGACTACCCCGCCTTGTTAATGGTGCCGTTATGAATATGGGGGATGACGCCGAGCGACTTAGTCTTGGTGCTATGACCGGTCAGGTTTTGGAAGCGATGGTGCCCCAGGGCGATGTTCATCGAGCCAAAGAACTCTTGCCAAAGCTCAGCCTTGTCATGGCGCTTCTCAGTCAGGGATTTATGGGAGATTTAGCGACACGGGCCTATCTAAGGACTATTGTCTATAATGAAGCTAAAGAGCGCGGGGAATTTGAATATGAACCGGGTACGAAGTCGCAGCAATTCACGATAGGTCAGAATACCGACTATTCGATCTTAAAAACGAATGGCACTACGGTAACGATCCAGAGAATTCAGCTTTACGGTATCTATGAATTGATGGAGGTCAGCTATAAAGACGCCCTCTTTCTTCGCGAGGTGCTTTTGGGAAAGTCTATCTGGACTGTCGATCTTGATGAGATCAATCTTGGCGAAAAGGACCTCTCAAAATGGATGGAAAATCAAAAATCTGAACGGCAAATCATCATGTCGTTGGATGTGGTAAACGAGCTTTTGCCCGATCTTTTATCAGAAATCAAAAGGGAATCCTTTACGGGCAACAGAACTCCTGAGCAAGACAAAATGATCGATGCTTACAATGCAGGTAGCGATACTTTTGAGCCACGCAATGACCTGGCAGTGGTGGTTCCCAATACCCGGACTATTTTGCATCTGCGCCGAAGCCTTGTTCCACACTATGGTCTGAGTTATACAATTCTAGGCGTGATCGATGTTCCGGAGAATCTTCCTTTTGTTGGGGAGGTGATCGATTCGATCCCTGATTTTGGCAAACTCAACACCCTGACTTTTTCTACGATTTCAATCAATGGACCTGTTGGAGCACTTCAAGTCACAATCGGCGCCGGAGGCTCGATTTTTCCGGTGGCTGCCGCATCCCGGGGCACCATGTCCCTCCTTGGGCTCGCAGAAGCTATTCAAATTGACAAATAAGCAAAGACAAATCAGCAAAGACAAATCAGCAAAAATAACCGCTCTATTTGGCCAGAAGCTCCCCTTGCCAGGACGGAGGTCAAAGATGCCTATAAGCAATGAAACTCAGGAAGAGGGGCAACGTGGGCCACCTTTGCCATAGATTTGGACTGGCAGCTGCTTATTCGTTAGAATCGGTTGATGATTGCAAAAGGAATCCCCATGACCGGTGAACCATCAGACCCTCTGTGGCAAAATAGTAGAGCTCTGGCCGCCGAGCGCCTTCCTACGTATGTTTTTTTTGATGGTGACTGCGCGGCATGCCACCAAGTTGTCCGTTATTTGCTCTACCATAAATTGAGAGAGCGATTTCGATTTGTGCCTTTGACGCAACTTGCTGATTTTGTGGCCGCCGAATCGTGGAGCGATTGCGGTGTCGGACCTCACAGTGATCAGTCCAGTGTGGTGGTGTTAAAGAATGGCGTGGTCTTGATCAAAGGGCGGGCTGTCATTGCAGTGCTTTCTGAGTTAGGTATTTTCTGGCGCTTGGCTTGTGTCAAGTGGCGGCTCCTTCTACCGCAGAGGTTTGTAGATTTTTGTTATGATTTATTTGCCAACCTAAGGATCAAACTCTTTGGTCGGGCTGACCTTGGCGCCATGTGCGAACTTTTGCCACCCGAACAGCGCCGTTTAATAATTAATAAGGCGACGAGCGAGAAGCTTCCGATTTTCCAAAGGCGAACCGGCGCCTTTTTATCTGCCCAATGGGTCAATTTGGTGATCATCAATTACAAAGTACCGGCAGAAATTCTGCTGCCCTTTATCCCCCATGGACTGGAATTGGATGATTGGCAAGGTGAACATCTTGTATCGCTGGTAGCTTTTAGCTTTCTCAATACTTCCATGAGTGATGTCACGGTACCCATGTACGACAACTTTGAAGAAGTCAATTTGCGATTTTACGTCAAGAAAAATGTTGATACCGCCAGCGGCCCAGAAACGCGCCGGGGTGTCATGTTTATTAAAGAATTGGTCCCGTATCGGTTCATCACCTTTATTGCCAATATCGGCTATGGCGAAAACTATCATCATGCGCGCACGAACCATTATGCTCGTGGTCAGAATCATGGCGCTGGATTTATTTTTGGTTATCGATTTACAGAGGCCCATGGTAGCTTTGAAGATGCCGTCAGTATTAAAGTTGAAACACAAGGTCCCCCTCAAGCCATGCTTCCATCAAGCCTTGCTGAGTTTATCACTGAACACTACTTTGGCTATGTCAAAAACAAGGGAAACACCGCGACAGAATATGAAGTGCAACACCCCCGTTGGCAGGTATGGCAAAATCCAAGTATTGCAATAGCAGGTGATATTTCCAGGTTTTATCCGGGAGCATTCGCGCCGTATCTCGGTAATCCGCATTCGATGGTAGCAAGCCCTGGATCGGTGATACGCGTCTTCAGGGGCCATAAGCTCGCACCCCAAAAATGAGGAAAGGAATGGATCGAGACCGAAACCAAATAATCCTAGTGAGCTGTCAGGGACGATTTTGGAGGTTGGCAGCCCATCTGCAGCCCATCTTGCGCCGAATCGGGTTAGCAAAAATGCTCGAATTAGTGCTGCTAGTCCTGCGCTTTTTGCTAACCCGATTCGACACAATCTCGCCAACATCTGGACTACCAACCTCCAAAATCGTCCCTGACAGCCCACTAGCCCTGATCGCAAGTGCCATTAGGCCCTCTATGGCGACGCCACGCGTCTGCACTAGGCAAGGTTTCAGGGGGTAAGGCGGTCTTATGGTTATCACTTTTGTCCTTGCCGCCCTGTCCATTGCTCTGTTGGGGTACCAATTTTTTTTCCTAGCGATTTATGCCAGGAGTAGGCGGGATTTGGTGGATGAAGCAAGGATAAGCCATACTGCACCCGATCAACTACCCACGGTTGCTATCATTGTGCCCTGCTGGAATGAAGCCCGAGTCATGACGCGCGCCGTAAGTTCTCTGCTTGATCTCACCTATCCTAAAGACAAGCTGAGTCTCATTCTGATCGATGACGGTTCGACTGATGAGACCTGGAACATCATGCAAACCTTCGCAAGTCACCCCCAGATTGCCATTGCCAAAAAAGCCAATGGCGGAAAGTTTACGGCTCTCAATGCGGGGCTTGCTATGACCGAGGCAAAACTGGTCGGTTGTTTGGATGCCGATTCCATGGTGGATCCTTCAGCCCTTAAAGAGATCGTACCTTATTTTACAAGGTCCGACACCATGGCGGTTGCGCCGTCCGTTCTGGTTTGGCAGCCGCGCGGCATACTCAGGAGGATCCAGTACGCTGAATACGGTTTTGGAATCTTTATGCGCAAAATGATGCAATTTCTAAATGCCATTTATATCACGCCCGGGCCGTTTTCCATTTTCCGTCGCCAAGTATTCAACGAGTTGGGGCCTTATAAGCATGCCTATGGCACTGAGGATATCGAGATCGCGCTGCGCCTGCAGCGGCACGGGCGTAAAATTGTTCATGCTCATAGGGCCATCGTCTACAGCGCTTCGCCGGGCGATCTTCGCAGACTCATCAAACAACGGGTGCGCTGGGCCTATGGTTTCTTAAGGAATGCCTGGGATTTTCGCGGGATTTTTTTCCGCTGGCACTCACGCTATCTCGGCATTTTGGTCCTGCCCATGGCATTTGTCGCGATCGGCACCGTCTGCTTAATCGGTCCGACTTTAGCCTATAAACTGGTCGATGCCCTCATCCGAAGCATTCATAGCCCCGAAACCATCGAGGTTAAGATCCCAGACAAGTTTCTCCTTGTTCTCGACCTCCTAGCGATTCTCGGAACGACCTTCATGGTGTTTCTCGCCAGCCGCTTCTCGGCTGGCAAGTTCAAGTTCAGGCTGGACTCGATCATTTTTCTGGGACTCTACCTCTTGGTGGCACCCCTTTGGCTCCTCAAGGCGTTGGGTCATGTTCTGTTCGCTGTGCGGCCCAGCTGGCGCTAGCTGGTCGATGCAGGCCGTATCGACGTTTTGATTTCCCAACCTCCTGGTTTCCTGGATTCCCAGCTGAACGGGGAATCCAGGAAACCAGGAGGTTGGGAACGATTATTTCAGTATTTTCAACATGATAGAATCCAAGCGTCAACACGCCCTATTTAATTCATTTCGGGGTAACTTATGGGGCGGTCGGAGCCATCGATGACAGCGTTTAATATCCCTTCATAAAGCAATGCAGTGAGTTTTTCGGATGGTTGTTTTTGATCAACGGCTTCCAAAATATGATTCAAACTAGACTTGACCAATGGCCATTGCCTGAGATCACCGTCCACGCTTCCTAGGATCCTATTGGTTTCAATCTTTAATTTGATCAAATTACCTGATTTGGCAGCCTCGGTCATTGCATAGAATTTCCCCACATGATCGTTCCCGGAGTTTCATCGTGAATCTTCCATTTTAAATCGGAATGATTGCAAGTATCCACCCGAGCAAGCTGCGCTGTACTGCTTATACATTGTTTGCCATAGTAGTGGTTGCGGAAGGCTAGCACGACCTTACCTTGGATATCTTCGCCGGCTACGGGGGCTGGCAACGACCAAATGTGACTGAAGAAAGACAAATCACATCAGTGAGGCCAGTCTCTGTGGTAGCGCTTCCGTGGTAGCTCTTTGGTCGGTATCATTGATGTTGCCTTGGTCTGGCTAAACTTTCTTTGTGCCGGGGGATTAAGAACTCGCCGAGGTGTAGGAGCGGATCGTCCGCTGCCAGAATTTGCAGGTTAGCCAGAAAAGGCACACCGCTAAACCCGGAAGGGCGAATATCATCCACGGCTCATCGGTGCCAAGCATGAGGCGAGTGGGAACACTTGCGATGAAACCTACCGGGATAAAGCTGAGCAGGATATATCGCAGCCAAGGCGGATAGATCGAGTCGGGTCGGGTGCCCATGCGATAGAGCTGATACCAAATGTAATTAATGCTCTCGGCATTGATAAATATCACCGACAGCGATGAGAAGAAAAATCGAATCGCATAGACCAGGAGCAGCGACCATGGGACCGCATACAGAAGCCAGAGAAGCCTCGTAAAGTCAAAACCTCCCGGAAGCCTGTGTGCCGCCCAAAGCAAAAAGCCAAACGTCAGAGCAACATTGCCAAGGTAAGCGGTGTTGAGTTTTTGCAAACTGATCATAAATTGGGCATTGATCGGTTTGACCAAAAGAAAATCCAAATCGCCATTGCGCACCTTGGAGGTCAATCGGTCGAGGTTCTCCGAAAAAAGAAACATCCAGACCGAATCAACCAAGAACAAAACTCCCATGAAGGTTCGGGTTGAATCGAGATTCCACCCCGAAAGCGTGCGCGCATGACGAAACAGAACTTCAAAAATGGCAAGCTGCGCGGCATACCAAATAATGTCGGTTGCAACCTTAGCCAGCATGTTGACCCGGTATTCCATGTCCGATATGAGGCTCGCTTTAAAGAAGGCAATAAAAAGTTGAAAGTAGCGCATTTCATGCCCCTGTGCCGCTATAGATGGCCCTACCCCGCTGCCAGGTGAAATACGTGATCAATCCTGCGAGGAGCAGTCCAATTGCGACGCTTGCAAAACCGCGGAGAAGGGCCTCCTCCCCTAACCGTCCCGTAAGGTATCCTACTGGTACATAGACTCCAGAGCAGAATGGGAGACTTATAAGCCAATCGCCCCAAGGTTTGGGGACAAGATCGAGCGGAAACAATTCGCCCGACAGCATCCAGAGTGAGATATTCTTTGCTACGGTCAGCGAGTGGATGCGGTTGAAAAAAAATGCCATGCTTGCGACTAAGAAGCTCAGGGTATGAACCAGCAATAAATAGAATCCAAGGAGGGCCATGGCTGCCGGCAATCGTGCCAGCGATACCGGCGAATCGAGAAAAATGCAGACCGCCAACGGAATGATAAACGACGCCAGGCAAGTCAGTGCTTTATAACCTATGAACTGACCAAGGTAGAACTCATAAAAACTCATGGGCCGAGCCAACACACCATTGACCCGTCCGCTATCGATATCATCGACCATCCTAAACTCATACATCCAGTTAGCGGCGACCCTCGAGAAAAAAACGGCCCAAAGAGCGTATGCCAGATAATGATCGCGGGTAAATCCACCCAAAAGCGGCTTATTCACCGAAATAAAAATGGCATACCACATCGCGATCTCGATGATGGCGTTGAAAACTGGCTGGACCAGAGCATCGATCGCCAAATTGAAGCGGTATTCAAGATGGCTGTATACCGATAGGCGAGCGGTCGCGCCCATCCTTCTCCAAAAACTCATGAATGACATGCTCGAATCCTGCTTCTTCTATTTTAATATCGGCCAGTGTATAGCGCCGCGCAATCTGACTCAACACATCGCCTATTTTTTTTCATTCCACTTCAAGCTCAAACCACTCGGTACCGGGAGGATAGGTTTGGCCATCAGCGAGCGAAAAGGCGTCGGGTAGAGGAGCTTGAAACCGTACGAATAGTTTTTGCTTGGGATCTGAAGCCGAGGTAAATCCGGCGACTGTCCCGTCATAGACGATTTCACCCTGGCTAATCAATAGCAGCCGATCGGCAAGCCTTGAAATATCGTCCATGTAGTGGCTTGTCAGAATGATGGTCGGCCTAAATTCCGCCACATACTCGGCAATAAATTTGCGAATCGTGGATTGAGCGACAATATCGAGGCCAATCGTTGGTTCGTCTAGGAACAGGACTTCGGGGCGATGAAGCAAGCTTCCGATAAGTTCCATTTTCATCCGTTCGCCCAGCGAAAGGCGTCTGAGCTGAGTCGTAAGCTGCTCCTCGCATTTAAGAATAGCGGCGAGATCACCCACTCGGCGTCGCACCTCGCTCTTGTCAATTTCGTAAATACTTCCAAGTAGCTGATAAGAATCTACGGGAGCAAGGTCCCACCAGAGTTGATTTTTTTGCCCAAGAAGGATGCTGATCCGCCGCAAATACTCGTTGGAGCGCTCCCAGGGGCAGTACCCCAAAACTCTGGCATCGCCATGGCTAGGCGAGATCAATCCGGAAAGCAGCTTGAGCAAGGTGGTTTTGCCTGCGCCATTGGCTCCGACAAGGCCCACGACTTGACCGCTTCCTATGGAAAAACTACACGGCTTGAGTGCGACCTTGGTGTCGTATTGCCTACGAAAGAAACCTTGAATCGACTGCTTCAGTCCTTCGGGCTTGCGGTAGGAGGCGTATTCACGGCTGAGGCCGCTTGTCTCAATGATAGTCATAGGATTTCCTTGTGATTTTTAAGCATCCTCCGAACCTTTGATTGGTATGACGCCGATCGAGCGGCTGACCTTGCGGGGAAGCTCAGGCGGGACGCATTGTTCGATCGTCTCGCGCAAGGCTGTAAGGATATCTTTCTTCCATAAAGCCCGGGTTGCGATCAGACTAACCTCGCGTGAAGGCGCCGGTGCTTTTAACGTCCGCACCGATTGATCAAGCTCTTTAGATTCGAGCTGTCGCACAAACAACTCAGGTACCAAGGTATAGCCTCCCGTGGTCTTGATCACCTGCCGCAAAGCCTCGATGCTCGAACCTTCAAAATGCACGCTTGGGATCATCCCACGGCTCGCACCTGTGTGACAGAAATGCGAGATTTGCTGGCGCATACAATGACCGTCCTTGAGGAGCCAGATCTCATCCTCGCTGAGATCCTGAACCCTAAGTAGATTTTTGTGACACAGGGGATGATTCTTGTGCAAATAAATCGAAAAAGGCTCGTAGAAAAGCGGATATTCCCGAATGCCCTCTTCTTCGAGAGGTGTCGCCAGAATCGCGGCATCGATCGTGTCCTCACGGAGAGCCTCGATGATGGCGTCTGTTTGCATCTCTTCGACAATAAGCGTCACTTTGGGAAACCGTTCACCAAAAGGCTTTAAGAAAAGTGGCAGGAGGTAGGGAAGAATGGTTGGAATGATAGCAAGTGTGAATTCCCCGCGCGGAACCCCAGGCTCAGAACCGGCGATTGCCGAGAGTTTGTCATGAGCCTTGATGACCTCTTTGGCCTGCTCGATAAACTCTTGGCCACGTTCAGTGACCATGATCGGTTTTTTCATGCGATCGAAGATTACAAAATCGTGCTCTTCCTCAACTTTTTGAATCTGAATGCTGAGGCTTGGTTGAGCGACGTGGCAGTAACGCGCGGCTTTCCCAAAATGCCGAAATTTATCGACTGCGATGATATAGCGAAGCTGCGTGATCGATGCCAACGTATGCCCATACCGATAGGTTCAATCTATCGATATCAGTTTTATATTGATTTTGTATCTTTATCAAGCGGGAGTTTCTCGTGTCGCCTCTGGGGCAATCGCAGCGGGAGTCTTCAAAACAGGCTTTTTTCCTCTACTCTGATTTTTTTGCGGGAAGGGTTATCTCGATGTCTGACAATTTCGAGCCATTTTCCCATAATCCCTCTGCCTTGAAACTACCCTCGAGGCCAGTCCGAAATGATACGGCGGGAAGATCCCTAATTTCGGCGATACCGGGAACTTTAGCTTCGGGCGATTGCAAAAGGTGGTCTAGGCCGGTAAGAATTACGGGCTTCTCGCCGTCTTTTAATTCCTGCGTAAGGATACGATCAAACACATAATTCCCAGCAACGATCCGTTCGCTTCCAGTGGATCCCAAGCGCGGGCTAAAACCAGCCACGTAACTGGCCATGGTGTCCATAGCAATAATCCGGACCCCCGCTTTCTTGGCTGCATTGACCAGAGACTTGTATCCCCAAGTGCGAGTCGCGTGGAATGAAGCATCAAGCTCGTCGAGGTAGTTCTGCAATCTTTTGGGCATTGGTGCTTTAGCTTTGCTCTTTAAGTATTGATCGAGCAGTTTTTGATGCCGAGAGTAGAGCAAATGTTCAAGGCAGAGGACGCCTTTTTTGCTGGCGATCTCTTTCATATGCTCGATCAGGTATTGTCTGGCAGCTTCCTCATTATGTAGCTCGCCTATCGCCACTCCATGGCCATCCAGTGCGCGAGATAGAAATGATCTCTCATCAAGAGCTGCCCGCGAGGTTTTTCGCTCAAACTTGTTGGTGGAAAAATAGTCCAGGGCCTGCTTGACCAGAATCTCCGCTTGAGGGGAGATCGCCTGCATTAGAATCTCATTTGTATTCCTGTAGTCTTTAAGAACATCCTGCCCCATTCGAATAGAAAAAACTTCGTCTTCGCCTATCGTTTCTTGGCTAAAAAGTTCATCAATATTGTGGCCTGTGAATTCATTTTGAAGCGCAGCTCGTAGGGATTTTATCTCGTCCGGACGACCCGTAGGTGCCGTTTTAAAGTCCGGTTGTTGAAGGTGAACATCAAAGGCAAGGATATCGTGCAAACCCTCTGGACCAAGCAAGCTTAGATCAAATACTTTGGCTGTGAATATTCCGTTTTCCACAGATATAGGGAAATAAATTTTGCTATCAAAGAGGAAAGCATCGGCGTCATTGTCGATAATGCCAGGTGCTGCATGCTTGATATGATCCGGGACCATATAATGGTCGAGAGACATAAATGCTATCGTGTCCGATGTTGCCGACGTTGCAACACCATTGGGATGATCAGTTTGGTAGACAGTGCCCAGTCGACCGCTATTTACCTGGGCGAAAATGATCTTTACTTTGTCGTCAATAGGTTTGTTGAGGCGAAACATTAATTCATCATCGACGACGATATCGTATTCCGCAGCCTTTTCGACCAAAATAGACTCAGAACCTCGATACTCCGAAACATTGATGAATCCTAGGTCATGTAGCTTTTGATTTAGCTCTTCAAGGCTTGCCATGATTGTGCCATCTGGAAGAGTCATAAATGGCCCCCCTGGGAAACCTGCAACCGATTTGATGGTGCCATCAAAGTCATGGATCGCAAGTTTATGAAATCCGGTCCCCCGACTGAGTATATAGGCACCGGGCTTGCCTGCCAGAATTCGTGCCACAATATCCTGGCTAAGATCCGTTATGGTATAAGTGTCCGGTCCAACGTGTTGCAAACCTATGGCAACCCCGCCTTCAATGGAGGTTACAAAACTGGTATTGGGTCCATTTTTTAACTCAACAGTCCCCTCAGCCTCGCGCGGGATTGATCCCAACGTCTCATGCCACCTTGGATTAAGGTCTGATCGAACCCTGCTAACAGAGCTTGCGATCTGTTCGCCGACCTTAGCAAGGTCTGCAACTTGTACGGTGTTTCCTTTGACAAGGTATCCATCACCCGTGGCGGAAAAAAAATAGTGTCCGAAACGCCCCGGGGCCATATGCACACTGATCACAATACCTTTGCCTGTAGGGCTTTCTTTTTCGCGCAGAATAAATCGTTTTTGGGGGTTAGAAGCCAGAAAGATTTCGGCTTGGCGCAAGGTCATATTCGTGACCTTGGAGTCGGTATTATTTTCGGGCTGCGGCTCAGCCTGGGGGGGGAGTGCTCCTTGCTGACGCGTGTCTTGCTGTTGGTTTGAGTCTTGCGGCCCGTTATCGGGGCGCCGGTGCATCATGGATTCTGATCTTGTGGTTTTATCATTGGATTTTGATTGTTGCGCGGAGCCCGTATTTTTTTTGAGGTTGAATTCCGGCTTCCTTACCATCAATCGTCCTTTCAACCGTTTATCTATCATTCCCTGAGCGCTATCCGAATCAAGCAATATAACATCGTTGTGGAAAAAGTTGGCGACGATCCATGCTCCCTCAGCCTTGAATTTCTCGGAGTTCCTGACCGGCAATTGATGCGCATCCTTAGGAAGACTTTTGCAGCTTGTGATAGCTACGCTACAAGCAAGCAATAAGGCTAACGGATTTTGCCGCATCGTATAGTTCTCCGCATCCTGAAACTCTCTTGCATAGTGAAATAAATCACGTTTGCAAAAAAAATTCCGTGGTTCTGTCCCTCAGCGTTTCCGTGTTGATAGGAAGTCGCACTTTACAACCGAAAAGCTGAAGAGCAGCAATGCTGAATCATGAATGCCTACGAGCAAATTTTTCGTTCCGCGTTGCCGTCCTTTTGCGCCTCCGTGGTGCTGCGATGCATATTTTTACCACAGAAGCGCGGGAGGACGGCAACGCAGAATCTCACACAACGGATCAATTTTTTCGCAAAGCTAATTTGATACACTACACTATACATCGGAACTTCTGCCCTTGGATCAAGATGATTTTTGGTAGTGGGTCAATTTTTAGTCAAATCTCGCCGATATGTTGGATGCATTGCAATTTGAAATTCAGGATGCCAAACGTGCCTCGAAATCTTACTAATTTGATATTATTGAAATATATTTTGATTTTGGCACTTCTTCTCACAACGCAATTTTCCTGCATGGTTCGTGATCCATTAAAGAAAAATAGTCGCAGCACAAGAGGCGAGGCTCTATCAGGGGGCGATCTCGATGGCGAAACGGTTAGACTTGAGTTCCACTTTTTCCGTGACAACAAGATTGCCTTATCTGAATTTCAGTTTAAGTTGAAGTCGGGTTCTATGCCTCTCGCTGCATCTCCAACTCAAAACATAGCAGCTGTAGGCCGTATCGCAACAATTGCAGACTTCCTGCGAATAAAAGGCGATCAAGATATTTGCACCCTCTCTGCCGTGCGTCATGGGCAATTCTATATTGACCTAGACGAGGTCAATATAGAAAAACTTCTTACTGAGTTTGGTGCGGTGGGGTATTTTTGTTCTCAGCCAGGAAAAGGCTTAACTTTTGCAAATCTGATATCCAATAATGCCAATGACCGCGATGGTATATTATTCAGGCAAGGCTGGGAAAGCCTGGGGATTGCTTTGACTGATCAGGAAATCGTAACGAGTCTTCATCTTTTAGGGAGGTCCTCGCATACGACAACTCAAAATAGCAATAACTACAATAATAATAACAAAAACAATACTACTACTAATAATTCGACGCGCGAAAACGTAAATGAACACGGTAAAGAACTATCCAGAGCAAGATCCGATGCCCGTAACGACAGTGAGATCAATTCAAAAAATCAATCCTCAAAGAATAGCAGCGATACTGACTCCTCCCGGCAATCATCATCCACCGACACCAGTTCTAACTCCTCTGATAGTAGCGAAAGCAGCGAAGAATCCAGCAGCATCTCCCAGTCGGAAAATAGGTTATCCGGCAACGAAACTGACCTCATGAACGGCGAAATCGATCGGCGGACGGTGACTTCAAGCCCGATCTCGATCTCGGCACTGAATGCTATCAAAGACGGGACAATATTGAACTCAGGCACGCGCCTCGGTAAAGGAGGCCTTGGAGAGGTCTCCAAGGTGACATTAGATGCCGTCGAGGTTGCCGTGAAAGTGAATACTAAAAAAGTTGGCCTATCTCCAAAAGCGATTCGACAGTGGAGTGAAGATATAAAAACTTCCATTGCCCTGCAGAACGTACCGGGTCTGGCTCACGTCATTGCATCAGCGATCAACAATGATGGCCAGATCGTCACAGTCATGATGTTGGGTGGAAAAGATCTTGGCAAAAGCATCCAAAATGCAGCTGAGAATCCGCAATCTGCGCCCCCTCTAGACTCCACCAAAATTGGAACTCGCACATTGGAGACGCTAACTAAAATGCATGAATTGGGCTATGCGCATGTTGACTTTAAACCCGAAAACGTCGTTCTCGATCCAAATGACAATTCCAGTCCACTTGTGATCGATTTTGACGCGGCCTTGAAGCTTCCCGGTCAAGGCCAGACCTATCAAGGAAAGGTGGCAACCACCCCAGGTTATGAAAGCCCCTATCACGAAGCATCGTGGACAGATGGTATAGCTATGCACTCAGATATTTTTGCGTGGGGAATGACGGTCGCTGCTATCGAACTGGGCGGAGCGAGCAATGTAAAGAAAGCACTCCTTCCAGGCAAGAATATATTCCCGGGTAACGCTAGACTTCTGATCAACAGGAATTTCTTTGATTCAAATTTAGCTAAAAACCTTAGGATTGCTTTTGAAGCGAAATCGGGACAAACCGCGTTGTCGCCAATCCAAAAAGCCGCCCTCCTAGCGATTACTCCCATAACAGGAACTGACAACCAAGGTAAATCGCCAACCAAAGACCAGATCGTAGCTTTAACAGCAAGGATCAAGTCGATTCTAAACGGTTCTTAGAATGATGAGGCTTAGGTGATGAGAATCTCTATATCAAGGCAAAATCCCTCATTATGCCAATGGTTGCAATGCTTCCTAGGTGCAGAATCTCAGGCTCCGGTTTTTTTGCCGTAAATCTTGCTTCTCTTGCAGAACAGATTCCTACGGATCAAAGTTGAATAAACGGAAAATCCATAGCACGCACTGACAAAGTGAATCATGTGAACTGAGTCACATGAAATGAATCACCCGAGGTAAATTTAAGGAGAAAGTATGAAAACCATCGCGAACACATTGTCCTTTATTGCGAGCTTGTTGCTATTTTCGAGTGCGTCTTATGCCAGCGGCGCGTTCTTTTGTGTCGATGGGAAATTCGTCAACAATAAGGGAGAAATCTTGGCAGAATTTGATTTTCAATCAAGTTGTAACGCCGCATTAGAAACATCGCGCGGCGGACTTTGGTGCAAAGACGGCAAACTAAGCAATGAAACCGGTCAAGTTTTAGTAAATTTTAACCTTCGTTCTGCATGCCTAGATGCGCTAGAAAAAGTTGCTGTATTTTAGCGCGTGTCCTAGGACCCACCCCGTAGGGGCTGTTGACGTTTGACTCTTAATATATTGAAAATAAATAAAGATTTCTTCCTTCTCCTGGGGTCCTTGATTCACCGCTAAATAACTGGGAGTCAAGGAACCTTCCTGAGTGGGTTTAGGATCAGTGACTGGAAGAATCATCCACATCGACGGAAAAACAATTCGTGGTTCGAGATCCGGTGGCCAATGACGTAAAACCGCTTCACATTGTGACCGCTTGGTTATCGGGTGAAGAAGCATTGTGTATAGAACTGGACCCAAAGGAAACTGAGATATAAGAGCCTTTTTAAACAGACTCTGGTTTTTTTGCCGTAACTCTTGCTGTCGGCAGGAGTTTTTTAGCGGTGCGCTTATCGTGATTTAGTCGCTGTCACTTCAATTGGAAAAGGCATCGCATGCTTTTCGGTATCGCGGTCCCGCATGGCTTCAACCATGCTAGTCGCTGCCCCATTCATGGCATAGTTGTACCGACGGTAGAGGGAAATCATATGGCCTAGGGACGACATAACCGCTGAGATCGCAATAAACACCCAATGAAGTGGTTTCATCCCAAAAGCGGCACCCATGCCACCGGCAGCCGCATGTTCGAAGATGGGCATGGCGCAGTAAACGAGCGGGCGACCTCGCCAGAATTCGTAGGCCTTGGTAACACTCTCTTTGTCAAGTGCCTCGTGAAGTTTGGCTCGCTCGACATTGGTGAGGTTGTATTTCTTGGAGTATTTTTGAAAAATCGTCTCCTTGCGAGCTTCGGCAAAACGCCAAACTATGCCCTTTCGTGGGTTGAGATTATTTAGCGTCGTATTAGAAATTAAATCTTGCTTGGTACGCTCCATGATCACTAGCTCGGCGCGACCAAAAAACGAGTACTTGAGCCTGAAATAAGAGGTCAGAGCGTAAAAGGCGAGGCCGATTGCGATACTGGTTAAACCTACCGCTAGCGCTGGCCAGGAAAATCCTGCAATCACAGACGCGATGATGATATTTAGCGACGACTGAATCACACTCGCAATCGCTTGGGATTTCACCTTGCGCTTTAAGGCCGTGGTTTCGGCCCTGCTCCGGATCGATTCGATCGATTGGTCGATCGACAGCAGTGTTTCCTCGTCACAGCCTTTGGCTTCGAATGATTTGCGAACCTGGTCTTTAATATGGGCTCCAATCCTTGCCCGTTGGCGACCGAAGAAGGATGGCTTAGCAGGGGTAGGGTCCTGACCAGCAGGCGCGCG
Source organism: uncultured Oligoflexales bacterium (assembly GCA_964582405.1). Classification (GTDB taxonomy): domain Bacteria; phylum Bdellovibrionota_B; class Oligoflexia; order Oligoflexales; family Oligoflexaceae; genus CAZOSN01. The sequence continues at coordinate 19,374 of CAZOSN010000029.1, forward strand.
GTTGATCTTGATGGCCTGCGCTAAGCTTTCAGCTTTGCCTGAGAGCGCATTGCTGACATCCTGATCGGTAAGCCAGAAGCTAACCGCTAGCTTAAGGATCAGCCCAATGCCGAGAGGGATCAGCATAGCGGGCACTAATATACCCAGCGCAGCGGCTGCAATCACCGTCGCCGATGCGTAGACCAAGTGAAGCGGGGTAATCAATCGGGCGCGACCTCCCCAGAATTCGCGTGCTTTCTGGTATTTAGCTTTGTCGAGTTCGTTTTTTAATAAACGCCGCTCCGGCTCGTTAAGCTTAAGTTCCTTGTCGCACGCCTCAACGAGGCTTTTCACTTGACGATCGATGCGCTTGTGAATGAGCCCTTTAAAGAAGTAATCCGGACGTTGCGGGTTGGTTCTTAGCTCGTAGCGGATTTTCTCCTTTATGGTTTCCAGGTTTGGATGTTTGAGGCTTGGGCTTTTTAGCATCGCGCTGAGATAGTCGATGACGGCGAGCTTGGCGACAAAGCGGTCATCGGTGTTGATCTTGAGCCAAGGGATATCGCTGTAGTGCGAGCAGCGTTCAATGAAGCTTGCAAACCTTGGCTCTATCTGATCGTATTTGTTTACGCTTGAGAAATCAAAGAGCCCGATCGAAAGCATAATGCCATCAAATGCCTGCTCACCACCTGGTGGCATGGCACCAAGGCTCCGCATGACCTCGACAATTTCGCGCCGCGCAAGGCGTTTGCCTAAGACTTGAGCCTGCTTATCTTTTTCGGAATGCAGATAGAATTTGAGAAATAAGACATCCTCGTCTTTCATTTTCTGCTCGATCCTGGTCGCCATTTCCTGAGCCATGGTTTCCAGCCGTTCTTCAGACAGTGAGGTATTATAGGCCCCATCACCTGCCGGGCCGCGGTCCCATCGTATGACTTTGGGCGACTCGCGCGATGGAATTTGTTTGATAAAACGCTCGGTCCAGTGCTGCTTTCTTTCTTCTTCAGTCGGTGCTTTGAAGGCTTCGAACGGTGATTCGAATTCGCAGCCATCGATTTTTGTGCCGATAAGGTTTTTTATCGCGGTCTGCTCTTTGGGGGACAGCTGACTAAGAAGCGACTTAACACTTTTTACGCTTGGGTCTTTCAAGATTCTTGCGACGTGCTTTACCATTTTGGTTGGAAAAGCTGGCTCGCCCGAGCGCCATTGGCCTGTTCGGATAGCCTGGGCGGTTTCAAAAATGGCGGCGGCCGTGTTGCCAATCCCTGATTTGTAATTGGCGTCGCCACCGTCACAGTATACCACAACCGATTGCGGGATTCTCCCGCGCGCCATACCGATCACGGCATTTAACACGGCGTCGTTCATGTGGGTGATGGTGGTTTGCCGCTCGTCGAGTTCGTCGATCCGATTGCCTTCGCCGAAAGCCACGAACGGCAAGTCTTTAACCTCATCCGAGGTCATAGGGAGTCTGCCACCTCGCTCGAGCGCGCGATAGAATTGCCGGAGGACCTGGTTGCGCGCGGCATACACCTGAAAGGCGATGTCTTCAGGAATATCGTCAGCTGAAATATCAGGAATTGGAACTGGCCTCGTCACAGAAACAGTGGGGTCGCGGCCTAGCCTCTTCGGGCCTTCGCCGACGAGATGGGGCCATTTTCCGATTCTGCTCTGGATTTTGTTCATCACAGATTGCAATGTCGCCCCGTCGAGGATCCGGTGGAGCGCCATGCTCTGAAGCTCGTCCAGTGATAGACTCTGTCGTTGGGACTTGGGTTGTTCCTCGAGCTTACCAAGAGCAACCCGCGCACGGACTGACCGCCTCGCCGTCCGAGCACCGCGTGATGAGCCACGCCGTTGGCGAGTCATAGGAGTTGACCCAGATGTCTGATCGATTGGCGGCATAGGTAGTTTTTGGCATTAAGGTTTCAAAATGTCCATCATGACAGTGTCATAATGGTATGTTTGACGAATAGTGCCTTATTGTCTCATATTGGTCAATCGATTTTGTATAGGCTGGGAAATTGGCTTTAATTTTCAATAAATTAGGGCGTGTTGACCTTTTGTTTCCCTGTCCTTCTGGGTTCCCTGCATTTTGGAATCAAGAAGTCAGCACGCCCTACTGCACATCACAAGCATGTCCAGATGTGCGGATGAAAGAGCGCTTGACCAGGCTGCCGACCGGAGATGTTACTTTACAATAAAATTGACGATTTTGCCGGGGACGTAGATTTCCTTGGTGATCGCCTTTCCTTCGATAAACTTCGCGACCGGTTCCGCAGCCCGTGCCGCAGCTAGCACCGAGGCTTCGGGGGCGTCGGTGGGGACCACAATGGTTCCGCGGAACTTGCCATTGATCGAAACCGCAATGGTAACGGAGTCCTCGACCAGAAAAGCAGGATCAAAGGTCGGCCATGCGGCGTACGCGACCGATGAGGTTTCTCCATAGCGCCGCCACAGCTCCTCACCGAGATGAGGCGCGTACGGAGCCACAAGTTGAATCAGTGCTTTAGCACCGCGTAGGCCCAAGGTTTTTTCCTTCGTGACGAGGTTGACTAGCTCCATCATGGCTGCGATCGCGGTATTAAACCGCATGTGTTCGGTATCTTCGGTTACTTTTTTGATGGTTTTATGGAGTAGCCGTTCAAGCTCGCCCGAGGGCGAACCCGAAAGTTGGCTTGGTGCACCTTGCTCATCCAGCACCGCGCGCCATAGCCGCTGCAAAAAGCGAAAGCTTCCGCTGATCGCTTCGGTATTCCACGGCTTGGTTGCCTCGAGAGGCCCCATGAACATCTCATAGATGCGGAAGGCATCGGCTCCCCATTGGTCGATTACCGTGTCGGGGTTGATGACATTGCCTCGACTTTTGGACATTTTCTCGCCGTTTTCGCCGAGGATCATCCCTTGATTGACCAGTTTCTGGAAAGGTTCCTTGGTCGAGACCAGCTTGAGATCGTAAAGAACCTTGTGCCAAAACCGAGCATACAGTAGATGAAGCACCGCATGCTCGACCCCTCCGACATAGAGATCCACGGGCATCCAGTAATTTTCTTTTGCGCTATCCCAGGCCTTATCGGGATTGCGAGGGTCGATATAGCGTAAGTAATACCAGCATGAGCCCGCCCATTGGGGCATCGTGTTCGTCTCGCGTTTTGTTCCATCGGGTCTTATGAGCCAGTCTCCCGCACGGGCCAGCGGTGGTTCTCCTGATCGATCCGGCTTGTATTCCGAAATCTCGGGCAGAATTAGCGGCAACTCACTTTCATCGATCGCCGAATCCTTGCCGTTGTCATCGAGAGCAATGGGGATGGGCTCGCCCCAGTAGCGTTGGCGTGAGAAGAGCCAGTCGCGGAGTTTGTAGGTTACGGATCTCTTGCCGAGCCCCGAGGTTTCAAGCCAGCTGCACATCTTGGCTATGGCGGCCGTTTTACCGAGGCCATCAAGTAGCCCCGAATTAATCAGCGTGCCATCGCCTGTGTGCGGAGTCTCCACAATGTCGTCGGCGCCTCCCGTTAGGACGCGTTTGATCGGCAATTGAAACAGCTTGGCGAACTCATGATCGCGCTCGTCATGCCCAGGTACCGCCATGATCGCGCCATGCCCATAGGAAATCAAAACATAGTCGGCGATAAAAACAGGGAGCTTCTCGCCATTTGCTGGATTGGTCACATAGGCGCCGGTGAAAACGCCCGTTTTTTTGGTCCCAGCTAGCCGGTCGCGGTCAGACTTTGCTGCGGTTCTGGCGAGATAGTTTTTAACCTCGTCTTTCTGTGCGGGTGTGGAAATCTCATCCACCAGTGGATGTTCGGGTGCTAGGACAAAGAAAGTCGCGCCAAACAAAGTATCAGGTCGGGTGGTAAAAACTCGTATGGAACTTGAGCCTCCGACCACAGGAAAATCGATTTCAGCGCCAACGGATTTTCCGATCCAGTTGCGCTGCATCTCCTTGATCGACTCGGGCCAATCGAGCCCTTCGAGATCGTCGAGCAGCCGTTCGGCATAGGCCGTAATTTTGAGAACCCATTGGCGCATTGGTTTTTTTATGACATCAAAACCGCCGACTTCCGATTTGCCATCGATCACTTCCTCATTGGCGAGCACGGTACCGAGCTCTTCGCACCAATTCACCGGCTCATAGCTCTGGTAGGCTAGGCCCTTCTGATAGAGCTTCAAGAAAATCCACTGAGTCCACTTGTAATAGCCCGGGTCCGTCGTATCGATCTCTCTATC
>CAZOSN010000029.1:23592-32681 GCA_964582405.1 uncultured Oligoflexales bacterium
CGGAAATTATTGATATGTGCGTGGGTAGTCTGGGCTGGATGAGTCCCTGTTTTGACTGCATGCTGCTCTGCTGGCAATCCAAAGGCATCCCATCCCATGGGATGCAGAACATTAAATCCGCGTGCCCTCTTGTAGCGCGCGATGATGTCGGTCGCCGTATACCCTTCGGGATGCCCTACATGCAGCCCCGAACCAGAAGGGTAGGGGAACATATCGAGGACATAGTATTTCGGCTTATCCGACGCATCCGGAGTCTTGAACGTTTTGTGCTCCAGCCAGTAGTCCTGCCATTTTGGTTCGATTTCCTTGGGATTGTATTCGACCGACGCCACGGGGCTCTCCAATTGTTGTTTTTGAACCTCTAACGCTAGCATTTCCCGGGCATTTTTGGAAATTGAAATGCCGGCTAACCGCCGGTAGCACTCTGTGCCCCGCAAACTGACGCGCTGCCCGTCGCATGGTCCTAGATCATAGACACGGCGATTGCATCTAAAAATCCACCTTTACCGCCGTTTTCTAGTCTGAATTGATGCACTATATCGTTTCTAATCCGTGCCACATTTCGCAAACCCGACTTTAAGCGCTATACTTAAGGGCGAGTTGTTTCCATTTTTTTTAGATTGGAGCTTGAGTCTATGATACAAATCATCCGTGCCCTTACGATCGGTGTTCTATTTACGATTCATTCGCCTGCATTTGCTCGGGGTGCCGATAACCCGCAGGGAATCATCGCTGCCTACGACAAATCAATTGCGGCTCAGAGTCCAGGGCCATTTATGAATGTCTGTGACAACAACATAGGAACCATGGGCGCTGGTGCCACATGCGGTGCGTTGCTTAAACGTGGCTGGAAAGAAAAAATCAGCCTTAAGCCGGGAGCGCAAGAGATCCATGGAGCGAAAGCAACCTTGGATGTCCTCGTTGAGCGCGACGGAAAAACCATCGAATCGCTTTACTTTCTCTTGGTTCTATTCAATGGGAAATGGTTACTTAAGTCGTTTTCAGATGATTTAACCTCAAAAGCAAATTTTTTGTCAAAAGATCTGTAAGCTCGACTATGCTGAAGAACTTCTTTTAATTTTTCAATTTTTTTTCGCAAGCCTGACTTGTTTTCCTATACTACAGCTTTGATAGAAGGAGCTTAAGAAGATCAGTAGTGGTGACTATCCCGACGACGTGATTCCCATCGACTACTGGTAGCGCGTGGATACTGTTTCTAAGCATAGTTTCGACCAGATTTCGGAGACTTTCATCAGGCTTGATAGTGATGCGGGGGCGGCAAAACCAGATTTTGAAAAAATTGAAATTTCATGGGGGCGCCCTGTGAGCAGGACTTCGAGGAATTGACACTCCAGAAATTTGCACATAACATACCTAATGTGTGTGTTTTTGGTGTATGAGGTGTATCATGAAAAGAACAAATCTGATGATTAATGAGGTATTTCTCGAGAAGGCATTGCAATTACTTGACGCAAAAACCTATTCGGAAACTGTAAATCGGGCCCTTGAGGAGACTATCAAGCTTCATCAGATCCGCAATCTTGCTGCCCTAACGGGTACAGGTGTTTGGGGAGGCGATTTGAGTGAGATGCGCCAAGATTCTTCGAAAAAATCAAAAACGACTAAGCAGAAACGCAAATGATCCTTTTTGATACATCTGCTTGGATTCACTATCTGAATCACGAAAAGCTTTCTTTTGAGGCCATGCAGGGCATTTATACTTGTCTGCCTATCGTACAAGAGGTGTTACAAGGAATCCGATCAGAACCCGCATTTCAAGTTGTCAAAAGCGGAATGAATGCGCTCCCATTTTTACCCGTGGACAGATCTATTACGCAGGCTTACTAAGCTCGCGCGATCGAGATCTATCGCTTGGGCCGAAGAAAAGGTGTTACGATTCGTTCATCTATGGATTGCCTGATAGCAGCGATTGCCATTGAGCATGGTGTTGCCGTGAAGCATCTTGATCGAGACTTCACTTATATCGCTGATTTTACAGCATTGGAATGTATCTCGATAAAACCGTAATCCTCGTCTGTTTGGCCCTGGGCTTTCAATGCTCATGGATTCACGACAATGACGGGCGTTGCTTCGGTTGTTCCCACTTTAGGCCGGACTTCGGCAGTCTTGGTTTAAAAAAACAACAGGCTTGGCCCCCGCACAGGGAGGCCAAGCCCCAAAGACTCGTCGTGTGGAACTAGCTGTTCACTAGTTTTTCTTTGCTTTTTTCTTGGTGCGGGCCTTGGTCTGCTTGCGCGGAGCCGCTGCGTGAACAGGCTCGTTGTCCCAGGCTTTGCGAATTTCGCGCACCGACTTGACCTGTAGGTCCATCAGATCCTGGTAAAAAGCCTTGCTGTCGTCCAGCAGCTGCTTGCCATGATCTCGTGACAGGTTCACAGTTTTTTTCCATTGCTTTTGACCGACATTCAGAACCGCTTCAGCACTGCGTAGAAATTCGGCTGATAGAAATTGTTGTTTTTTAAGGCTGTTTAAATTCACGGCTTACTCTCCAAGTTGTTGTAGAAGCTTGAGGGCGAACTCAAGTTCGACCGATTAGGGACCAGGATTATCATTACCACTCAAACAATGCAAGTTTTTTTATACAAAAATCGAACACTGTAACTTATTAATTTTATTTATTTTTATTATGAAAAGAAAAATTTTTCGAACAAAATAGAAACAATTTGCGTACAAACCACTTATTTCTTCTAGGCAAATTGACGATAGATAAGCTAAGACTTAGCCCGCGCAATTTCTTAGAGGAAATCGATGAGCCGCAAAAAAACCCAGAAGATCCCAAAAATTCCAGCCCCGGCTGAAGTCGAAAAGCTTCTCAAGAGCTACCCATGGGTGAGCCAGCGAAGTTGGGCGCTATTTTTTGGCGTATCGACCAGCACCTTCAATGGCTGGGCCAACAAGAATGGCGGCGTTCCTGAGGACAAACTTCGGGTCATACGCCTGCTCAATCATGTTGAAGACAAAAAGCGCCAGGCCGTGACGAAGCTAATGAGCAATGCCGGGATCGTCGATTTTGTCGCCTTCATCACCAGCATCGAACACCTTTCGATGAAGAGCGATTGGCTCAAGTTTTTTGGCACATCACTGTTTAAGGGGCTAGGTGAGACCATGACACCAGGCTCCCTTGTCCATGACCTGATCCAAAAATTCCGAGAACGCGAAACGGACAAAAAGGATCCTGAAAAAGAAAAAAAAGAACCTGACAAGCCGCAAGCCTGACGCCTCTCGGGTCACATAAAAGATCGAATATACAGATTTTTGAGCTTCCAGTGGAGACTTGCCAGTCTTGATGCTACACTTATGGCATTTTTCGGCTATTTATCTTTGCGACCAATGCGCCCTGCGGAGCGGACATGAAAATTATTGACAAGATCAGCACCTTCGGTAAAAAAACGCCGTTCTTTTCATTCGAATTTTTTCCACCTAAGACCGACGAAGGTCTCCAGAACCTATACGGTCGCCTAGACCGCATGGCGCAGCTCGAACCCTTGTTCATCGATGTCACTTGGGGGGCCGGGGGATCGACCTCGGATCAGACGATCGATATTGCGCGCAATGCACAAAAATACTATGGCCTCGATGTCATGATGCACCTGACCTGCACCAATATGCCCATGACCAAGATCGATAAGGCCTTATCTGCATGCTACGAAGGCGGCGTGCGCAATATTCTCGCCCTGCGAGGCGATCCCCCCCATGGACAAGCTGTGTGGGTCAAATCAAAAACCGGTTTTGCCTACGCCTCTGACCTTACTCAGCATATCCGAACTCAGTATGGCGATTATTTCGGGATCGGCGTTGGTGGTTATCCCGAAGGCCATTTGGAATCGGTCTCCCTTGATGAGGACACCCGATACCTCAAGAAAAAAGTAGATGCAGGCGCGGACTTTATCATCACGCAGCTATTCTACGACATCGAGCAGTATTTTGAATTTGTCAAACGCTGTCGCAACGCAGGCATCACCTGCCCGATCATCCCTGGGATACTGCCGGTGACCAACTACGAGCGGTTTCGTAAATTTACTCAGATTTGCGGCGTCAAGGTTCCCCCCAAAGTGCTTGAGGATCTCGCGCGCTGCAGCCATGACGATGCTGCGGTGAAAAACTACGGGATCGAGCTTGGTACAAAGATGTGTGAGAGCCTGCGTTCGAATGGAGTCGAGGGATTTCATTTTTACACCCTCAATCTGGAATCGGCCGTGTTTGAAATCCTGCGCAATCTGGGGCTTGACAGCAAGGCCAGCCAGCGCACTCTGCCCTGGCGCCCGTCAACCATGCCCGGACGCAGAACCGAGGATGTTCGCCCTATTTTCTGGAGCAACCGTCCTAAAAGCTACATGGCGCGAACTTATGGCTGGGATGACTACCCCAATGGTCGGTGGGGCGACTCGCGTAGCCCGACCTTTGGCGATCTCAACGAGTACTACATAATCCGGCAGGGCCTGGGCCTTAAGGCCCAAAAAGAAGATGTCCGCGAGATCTACGGCGAACCGCGTTCGGAGTCCGATGTCCAGGAAATCTTCGCACGGTTCTGCGAGGGCAAAATCAGACAACTCCCCTGGTCGGAAGGCGAACTGCATGGAGAAACCGGCCGCATCGCTCACAACCTGGCCAGTCTGAATCGCGCGGGGTTTTTGACCATCAATAGCCAACCTCAAGTCAACGGCGCTTCGTCGGAAGACAAAGATGTGGGGTGGGGCAAGAAAAACGGAATAGTTTACCAAAAGGCCTATATCGAGTTCTTTGTGTCTCCCGAACAATTGGAAGAGCTTCTAGTCGAACTCAAGCAGCGTGAGACCATCAGCTACCAAGCTGTCAATGCCAAGGGTACAACTTTTTCTAATATCCTGCCCGGCGAGGTCAATGCCGTAACCTGGGGGGTTTTCCCGAGTTCTGAGATCATCCAACCCACGGTAGTCGATCCCGTTAGTTTTATGATATGGAAGGACGAAGCCTTCGACCTGTGGGTCACCGACTGGGCGGAGCGCTACCCCGAGGATTCGCCGGCGCGCGCGGTCCTCCACGGGATTCATGATTCTTACTATCTCGTTAATATCGTTGAGAACAATTTTGTATCCGGCGATATTTTCGCAGTATTCGACGCATGGGTTGCAAGGGTAAACGTTTCTGGCGCTGGCAAACCAACCAAGAAGCCGACTTCATCGGTGGCTTCGCTTTAGATTTGGATCGGATAGTGTCTGTCGCAAATAGCCGAACTCCACTGCTCCACGCTATGACTGAATTAAGCCGGCGGAGTATTGGCTGTGGTGCCTGCACGGGTCTGTGCTGCACCTTTATCGCAAATTCAATGCAGATCACACCAGCCGAGGCCCAGGACCTCTTGCGCTATCTGCAAGATGAAGGGCGATGGGATGAGCCGTTACGAGAAAAGCTTCGCGCCACAGTCCGAGAGTACCGGCTTGATCAGCCTCTGCCTTCGGATGGTGTTAGGGTTTTCGGCCGACGCACCTACACCTGCCCATTCTACCAAGAAGGCCCCCGCGGCTGCTCGATCGCCCCCGAAAGCAAGCCTTTTGGGTGTCTGGCATTCAATCCTACCGTTGGCAATGAACAGGACGGCTCAAGCTGCAAGTCTGATCAGCAGAGTTTGAAACTGGTCGAAACCGCCACAGAGAAAATGCGAAATCAGACAATCGCAGAACAGCTTAATCTGACCTGGGACAAACTCCCTCTGCCTCTAGCCATCCTCGAAATCCACGCGGCCACGCAAATAGGAAGTGCTGACGTTGGGAATCCTAAGACTCTGAGGTTCGGAGAATCAAAAGATCGAAGGCCCTAGTCTCCTAAAATCATTAGATGGTTGTCTATTGAATTAGAAACCACCAACTTTTAGGTTTCAAGCAATCCACCCAACTTCCGATAGAGCGTTACAGCTCACAGGGAGGACCTGATGCAGGAACGTAAGCATTTTCGCATCAAATTTCCACAAAACGACCGACCTCGGGTGCTTGTTGGCGGTTCGGCTTTCGACGTCATAGATTGCTCAGAATCAGGTCTGAAGATCAAGGCTTCTGTGGGTATACATGCAACGGTAGGTGTGGTTATTCCACTGAAAATTGAATTTCGATCGGGCAAAAATCACAAATCCAATGCCCGAGTCGTGCGGCAGCTGCAGGATCTGATCATGCTCCAGCTTGAGCACACAATCCCTCGCGACATCATGAAAGCCGAAGCGGAACGACTGATCGCAGCTTATGGCGAAGTCGAAACCACGCGCTACATTGAACAGGTTACGCAGGTCAAAAAAATCTAAGAACCTCCCTAAATAGGATCACCATTTTCAATCAGGCTCGAACGCGGCATTTTGCAATCGCCTGCAAGATGTTGATCGTCGCCTAAAAATCCAACGATCAGCAATTCCCAGAAACCATTGACTTCGTGCTTCCAGGCACTTACAACTGCTTGGATGGACAATCACACGAGGGTTTTATGTTTGAAAAAGTATCTGGGGACATCATTGCCGCCATGAAGGCCAAGGACAAGGTGCGTTTGGAGACCCTTCGCTATGTAAAGAAGCTTCTTATCGAAAATAAAACCGCAAAATCCCCTCGCGCCGAACTCGACATTGTCGTGGGCTATGCGAAGTCCTTGCGCGATGCTGCGGAAACGATGCCTCCGAGCAGCGAGTTGCATGCCAAGACGCTCGAGGAAATCGCTGTCCTGCAGGAGTACTTGCCTCAGGCTCTAAGCGATGCCGATGTCATGGCTTTGATCAATGAAATCAAGACCAAAGGAATCTCAGAGTTCGGTGCTGTGATGAAGGAGCTTTCCCCGCAAATCAAGGGTCGCTTTGATGGCAAACGCGCCTCGGAACTCGTGAAATCGACCTTCGCCTAAAGCGTCGAGCTGAGAGCCTGTTTAAAAAGGGCCAGTTTTTGATTTTATCAAGGCGACCCGAGAACCGAAGCGCAGTTTATTTGCGCATAAATGAGCATCGGAAGCGCAGGGTCAACGCAGAGAAAATCAAAAACTGACCTTTTTTAAACAGGCTCGGAGAATAGGTAGTCTTTATTGATAGACTTTTACCATCCAAAAACTATCCTGGAACCACGTCACTAAGATCGACTTCGCCACGATGCCTGCCCGATCTCAGTATGTCTTTGCTCGCCGCCTGCTTCCACGCCAGATGGTCTATTTAACCCCAGATCAAAAGCTTTTGGCTCTGACTCCAACTCATTGATTTGCCTCGATGATTCAAAAACCGAACGCTTTCAGCGACCGAGCACCACGACTCCTCCATTGTGGCATGAGGTGTGCAGATAGGCCCATCAGCCGCTAAGGCTCGCCACACCCAGAAGAGGAACTTAATATGAAAGTTGTAAGCTATCCTGCTGTATTTGGCCTTCTGATGACACTATCAAGCATTGGATCTGGTGGAGATGGTACGCTTCCCTTCAATCGAGCTTACATGCACCGTCCAGCTGGGCTGGCTGGGTATCCGGAGCTGACGATCGAACTTGACGATGTTGATTCTCTCGACCTGACCTCGGGTTTGAGCTGCCTGGACCACACTCAGGATTCGCTTCGCTCCGCATCGGGAAAACTAAATTACAATGGCGAGCTCTATGTCCTCGACGGCGTTTGCGGTTCAACCAAAAGCGGCGAATTCATGGCAGCCAATGGCAACAAGGATGTCCATGTTACCGGAGAATTCGTCCGATCTGGCGCCAAGCTCTACCTTCGTGGCGAGATCTTTAGTGCGAAGGAGAAGAAGCCATTTATCGTTGAACTCGACGAAAGCACTGTAAAATAATTGCAGGCTGCCGCAGCATATTTGAGTTGAAAGCTTAGCCAAGAGTTGCCATGCTCGTTCCCATCCTTTTCAACTCAATGCTGAGGACTTCATGGCAACCAGGAGTAAACTCCGCAACATTTCGGTGTTGCTAGCCTTAACCGCAGTTTTGGTCGGAGTGATCGTAAAATTCGCCAACCCAGAGACCTGGCTGCCGCGGCTATTGATTCATGATGACACTCCCCAGAAAGCCGACGCGATTTTTCTCCTGATGGGCAGCGTTCTCACGCGATCCCCGCAGGCGGCGAAATTGTACAACCAAGGCATTGCTGACAGAATTATTTTTGCCACAGTTCACATGGAAGCTGCTGAGAAGTATGGGCTACGCGTCAACGACGCGGATGCCACCACCAGAATGCTGACCGATCTCGGGGTTCCGAAGGTGGCTATACACCAACTCGAAGATCAAGCTGTCTCGAGCACGCGCGAAGAAGCGCAAGCCCTCTTTGGTTACCTAAAGAAAATATCCCCAGAGGCGAGAAGGATCATCATCGTGACCGATTGGTACCACACCTCACGGGCGCATTGGATTTTCCAACGCCTGGCTCCACCCGGAATAGAAGTGCTCATGTCCGCTGCAATCAGCTCGGACAACAGCCCGGATATTTGGTTGACTGACGAAACAACTTTTATCCTGACCTTCACAGAATACCTCAAATGGGTGTTCTATCTCATTCATTACTAGTACAGTTAAACAGATCAGGTTTGGCACTCGTTGTAAATCTGATCGGGATCGGGATCGTTAATGGGGTATCGGGTATCGTAAAATCAACAATATTTTTCGCAAACCTGATCTAGTTGACTATACCTTGTCCTGTGCTTTTTGCCGATTCGATTCGGCGTAATCTGGACAACATCTGAACCACTTACACTTAAAATTAGCTGCGATGAACCACTAGGGGCTATTGACGTTTGGCCCTTAGCCACGCACTTTTGAAACCTTTCCCTCACCTCTGGCATCATCGTTGCAGAGTTGAGCAGCGCTCGGGAAATTGGAGAGCCGAGCAATCAACGGCAAAATTCGTGATAACTACGATGTCCAAGAAAGGAAAGAGTATGATGTTACGCAAGTCATTCGCACCCCTCCTCGCATTGGTATTGATTTCTTCGCAGGCATTTTCTGACCATGGCTCCGACCGTCGGTTCGCTCGAAAAGTAGACCATGCAGCGGATTGCTTTGAAAAAAGCAACGAACGCGATATCCGCCTGCTGCAGTTTGCTTACTTCCAAATGCACGGAACCTTAGGCTACTACGGCC
>CAZOSN010000030.1:0-32679 GCA_964582405.1 uncultured Oligoflexales bacterium
AGCCAAGCGCAGATCCGCGCCTGAAACCGCCACGCGATTACCCGGACGCGAGCCGTCGAGCTGCCCTCGGTAGACAAGACTTCTTTGCTTGTCAAAGAGGTAAAGATCGGGGGTGCACGCCGCATCGTAGGCTTTCGCGACGGTCTGAGACTCGTCATACAGATAAGGAAAGCTCAATCTATAATCCCGGGCAAAGCTCGCCATTTTTTCCGGGCTATCGTCCGGGTATTTCGCCACATCATTGGCATTGATTGCGACAAAGCCTATGCCTTTGTTTTGGTAGTTTTGCGCTATTTCTACCAGCTCGTGCGCCACATGCAGGACATAGGGGCAATGGTTGCAAATGAACATAACAACTGTACCGCGGGAACCCTCAATATCTTCCCAAGTCAGGCGCCTGTCGGTACCAGGCTGCGGCAAACGGAAATCTGGAGCCGTTGTACCCAGGGGTAGCATGTTGGATGGTGTTTGCGCCATATTTGACCTCCGTCTCAAAAATCAATACAGCCTATATACCGGAATCTGGCCCCCATCGCACCGAAGATCATAAACCCCACCGCCAGCCGAGACGACCAGCCCGGCATCAACCGCTACAACAGGTGCTTTGGGCAAGGCCCCAAAACCCCAGCGGATCGGGCATTTCTCAAGCGAACCTTGTTCTAATCGGTAGACCTCGCGCGCCTGAGAAATCAGAATGGCCCCGTCTTCCGCGCTCCGTCCTAGCACAACTTCGCTGATTTCGGGATAGGGAAGCGCAGCCGCTGGCGTGCATCCGCCTCCCTGGCAGCGGACAAGTCCATGCTCTGTTACCGCGACAAATCCGTCAACATCCCCTCCCCCGGCCAGGCAAGACGAAGCCAGCTCCGTCCAGCCTGAGCCAGCTTGCTCGGAGCCAACTTGCTCCGTCCCGCCTGACCCAACTTGCTCCGTCCTGCCTGACCCAACTTGCTCTGTCCTGCCTGACCCAACTTGCTCCGTCCTGCCTGAGTCAGCTTGCTCTGTCCGGATTGAATTTAATGATTTCAAATGGTTGCGTGAAAACAGGCCTTTTTTGGTGCATAGGTAGGTTGAATCGCCAACTCTAACATCGCTGCCGCCAATTCCGTCAGGCAGGGATAACGGCTTAGTGGTGGTCTCCCCTGCAAAGTTGACTGAGGCAAGCTTGTCGCCAGTGGCAAACCAGACTTGTTCGGAGCTGATGGCCATGCGCTCGCTTTGAACCGAAGACGCCATAACCTGCCGTGAATCACCTGCTAGGCTCACAAGCTCATGCCCCGATAGCACCAAGAATTTGTCGCCCTTGAGATGTTCGATTTGGCGGGGTACCCCAAGCAGCGGATTCAATCTGCAGCCCTGGTGACGACGGATCCGGTAGTCGTCTGCTGACACAACCGGGGCGTTTTCGGATGGGCAGAACCAAAGGCCGAGGTTGTTGGCGAGAACGACCTCGTGGTCGAGCCTTGCTGCAGCTGCGATCTGATTGAGGTTGACACCTTCAGATGCCGTGAGGAGTTTTACGAGAGAGTCATCCATATGCAACGCGACCGAATCGTAGCGATCTGCTGTTCGAAACCAAAGTCCATCGGGATTTTGCCAGATTTGCTCAGGATTAGTCAGCTGGGAGGGTGCACCTTCACTACTAAGATCAGCAAATGATCGCAGGCTTTCCAAATCCGATAAGGATTCAAGCCTGCTGCCATTGGTTCGGAAAATCCGATCGCGTGTTGCCGGTACGGTCCCAATCTGCCTAAACGTTGACTTTTTAATATAGCCCCACCCATCCTGCCCGAGCCAATACGAAATCGCCGCATTGCCCCCACCCGCCTTCAGCTCGCCAAATAGCGCTGACAGCTCAATCAAACGATCTCGGTAGATCATCCGCGCCGCCAATTTGCTGAAAGAGCCTGAATCAGAGAGGAGCACCCCGCGCTGAAGCGGTATCAACCGAAAACCTGCTTCCGGCAAGTTCTCATCCAAAAGCTTCTTGGAACCTTGTGAGTCATAGGCCCACAGTTCATAGAGAACGTGCGAGGCTAACCTACGGCCGCGAGTCCTAGGCCTGGGTTTTTGGTCGCGGCTTTTAGTTTCTTTGACCAGGTAGAACCAACCATCGGCAGTTTCTCCGGCGGCAATCGCCTCGGCAAGATCATTCGCGTCGATCGGCAGCTTTTCGATACCCCCTGGGGAGTATCGAAACACTCCGACCGTGGGTACGAAGATCACAAAACCTTCACCGCGTGCACTAGGTATAAAGCGACTTTGAGCATACCTAGATTTTGAAGGCACATCAGCGATGGTTTCCCATGCGCTGCCTCGTCCTGCTTTTTGCCGGTAAAGCTTCGTTTCGTCCCTATTGCCCGCAAGGGCCCAGGTCGCCCCGTTTGCGTGAATAATCGCGCTCGGCGACGGTATGGGGTAAGTGGCAACCTCATGCCATTCATCCCCCGCAAAGCACTCCACCTGGTAAGAGGCGATTCCGCTGCTGCGGCATATCCTGTCGCCATCAGCCCATACTGGATTGCTGTAGCGCCCTCCGTCCGTCAATTTTTTTAGATCCACCGTGTGGAGTTCAGCACCATCGGCACGCAGCCAGGTGGCTCCATTTAAAAGGAATAGAGCCGTAAGAGGCTCAGAGGTAGTCGAGACGAGGTATGCCCGGGAGATTCTACCCGGCAGCTCCTGGTCAAAAGCGATGCCATGTCTGGCAAGCCCCACCAACCTGTTGCCGCAGGTAAGCCACACCGCATCATCCTCGTGGCGTGCAATTCTCGTCACCTCGGCGGTGCCCAGGCAAGTTAGATCCAGGCGGGACCACTCGCGGCTTGTTGTATCGACAGCCAAAACCGCTCCATCTTTGCTTTGCCCATACGCCACCCCTCCTCCGTCGATCCCCAGCCAGCGATCAACCGGGACCTGACTTAAATCAATTGTTAAAATGTCGGCGCGTAGCCCTGCCGAGCGTATCCGAAACGCTTGCGTGGCTCTGTCAAGTCCCACCGACCGACGTGGTTCGCCCCAGCTAGCTTTACCAATGGCGATGATATCCTCGCCAACCTTTTTAGAGACGATGCGGATATACGCTCCAGTTGTCCACGGTAGTTCAATCGCCTCACGACCGCCGGGCTTAAGCCATTCAAACTCGTCATTGGCATCATAAAAATATGGTTTTGTAATCACATAGCTCCCATCCGGGCCAAATGGAAAAATCCTGAATCTACCTACAAAAAGATCGAAACGATCATCGTCAATAAGCCCGGCCAGGCCATCACTCACCGGGGCATACCCGTTGCCATGGGAAACAGCCCAGCGAGGCCCAAGCTTCGAATGATAATAGCTCAAAAGGCTAAAGCCCAAACCCTTGAGTCCAAATTCGGCAAAGCATTGATCGCGCGGATCTAATTTTTCGCAAGGGAGGATACCATCCGCGTACAAATTTGAGATCGCATGACGCCCATCGCTTGCGAGCCGATAGAAGCCCTGCCCGTCAAGCAAGATGCCACTCCGATTGTCAAGTTCCAAGCCAACAGGAATTGCGGGAAATCCGGTCACGGCTTTGCTCCGATGGAAATCAAACGGCGTAAGCCGTGGATCCGGATGGTCAATGCTGCCATCGGGAAAAACTATGCTCACTGTCCCTGGGCTACCCTCGTCTTCCAACACATAGTTGCGGCTTGATTCATCGAATAGGACACTTTGCAGACTAATCTGTGCGATAGCTCCCGATGAAAATCCCAAACCGACCACAAAGGCACCGATGACTCGTCTACTCATGCTCTCGTTCCCCCGCAATTTAGCCCAAAAACAGCACCGGAGTCGTTCCATTACCGAATTCATCCTTTAATTCCACACCCAGAACCTTGGAAGCACCTGCCCAAACATTGCGCATCTTGAGAATCGCGCCATCTGCCCTCGATTTACCGGAGGCAAAATCGATGGGAAGCCCAGCATGCGCGCTGATGACACCTGCCCCTTGCCGTTCGCCACTTTGACCAAAAACACCGGGCCTTACGTTTTTGCCCACAAAAAGAACGCTATTGGTGCTGAAATTATGATCCTTACCATCGGATGAATTCAGCCGCGGCGTGCGCGCATACTCGGCGGTAACCACCAAGGTCGTCCTCTCCAGCATCGAGGAATGGTCGTCATACCCAATCTCGCCAAGCTTGCCACAGAACGCGGCAAGATCCTGAATGGCTTTGTCCAAGGGATGGAGAGCATAGTGAGTGAAGTGCGTGTCAAAAAAATACTGCTGCCCCAAGGACCACGTGATCGATCCCATCACACCCGCCTTGAAAAGCGCCGCGGTAAATTCCGCAAAATGAGGGATTGAATCGGGTGGCGAAAGCGGCGCTTGGCCGCCGCCACCCAATTGATCGCGCAGGGCGGAAGCCTTGCCAAGAGCACGGACGTACCCCAAAATACTCTGGCGGGCAGACCCCTGATAATCCAACGATGCCCAGTCGGTTAACCGCGCCACGCGTTTCAAGCTATCGGAGCCTCCAGAACCCAGAAGCACTTTATAAGCATCGGCGGCAGAGATGATCGTGGTTTTTGCCCCATGCGGTCCTGATGCAAAAAACCCGTCATAAGACGCGTAAAGATGCGGCAGCAGGCAGCCTCGCACATAGGGGTGGCGCTGCGAGAGGATCGCCTGCAACGACGGTTTGCCTCCATTGGCTCCTGTAGGATCACCGGTCATCGCGATCACGGGTGTATGGCCATTATCAAGCTCCATGTCGATCCCGTTAACCACGGCTAACCGATCCGAGAATCGTCCCAAAGGAAATCCTTGCGGAGCAAGCATGATCCCATTACTAAATTGCTTCACCTCGCTCATCGCATACGGCTGATCAAAGGCGATTTGGCCATTGGATAAGCGCAGGTCGCGGTCCTTGGGATCAAAGGCCAGGCAAACATCCCAGGCGCCGTAGATCTGAACATAGACCAAGAAATGCGGATCGGGTTTATCGACCTGCGCTCCCAAGGAAGGCGCACCAAAACTTGGCATTGCAGCCAATGCCGCTGTCGATTGAGCTGCGGTCGCTATAAATTTTCGTCGCGAGGTCATCGAAATCTCCCGTCGGTTCGTTGCGGTTAATAGAAATAAATCGTCCCGGTCTGCAAAAACTCTCCGATCAATCCGACCCAAGCCGATTCAAGCGACTGGGCTTCTGCGGCACGAAAATCTTCGATGAGCATGCGCTCCATCTCGGCCTGGCAGCTTATCCCAAGCCACTCCCGACACAGGTTCTGACTGAAAAACGCCAACGTGTCATCATCGGGCGTCATGCCAAGATCAAGCCCTACAAAAACAACCCGGTCAGCCTCGTCCAGAAATATCTCGCGGTCATAGACGCTTTGCGCCACATCCGATACCAGCTGGCCAACAACCATGACACTCATGATCGTGGGTTGATCGTTCGTTCTTGTCCCTGTCACGGGATCCCATTGCCCAATGATCGAACCAAATTCCTCGAATCCCGCTTGATAAAACCCAGTCATGGCACGGATTTTTTCGGCCATCTCCTCGGCCGTGAGGTAGGAAAGGCTGACTAGTTTAGGTTCTTTCTCGCATGACTTTGGCCCTGCTCCAACAAACACAGGCTTGGCCACAGCGGGAACCGCCATCAAAAGAATCAGGACAATCCAAAACCGACTAGCCATTTTCATTGCAGTATCTCCTCAATCTGATCATCGGTGAGTGTGGAGCTGCCGTGATCATCGCGCGCACCGCGCACGATCCAACCACGGATCGTATCCAAAGTTTCGGCGGCAAGCTTGGGTCTTGGCGGCAGCGGCATGGGCTTGTATCTCGTATCGTGATTAATGGCGCCCCAAACCGACTTCAGCAAACGGAAATTTGCGGCACCATCTGCAACGAACGGGTAGACCGCAGGATCAAATTGGGTCTTGTCGCTTTCAGCATGACACCCAGCACAAACGGCAAGAAGTGGTCGCACCGAAGCGTAATTGATCGCCGGCGCCTCAAGATCGCTCCAAAAGTACGGATGCTCAAGCACAGAAAGCGCAACGGCATTGAACCGTCGGGTTTTTGCAAAAACACTCACAAGATCAGCGCGTGTCGAGTCATCTAGCGGCACCGCGCGGCCGAAAGCCCAGCTCCAGGCAAGGTCCGCTACACAGGACTGGTATTCGGGCTGCTTTATGATAATTTTACCCAGTTCACCATCGCCGGCGCCGCGATAACTGCGGTCCATTCCTATCGGCCCGCCCAGATGCACGGTGCCAAGACTCGGGCGATCGGGGTCGTACTCGGCATAAAGCCCATCAACCGTTGGAGGCAGCCAGTGGTCCATAAACCGTGCCATGGGATCAAGGCGCCTGTGGCAGCCGATACATTCGGGGTTAGTCCCATGATCATCGGGCGCTAATCCCGCAAGAGTTGGATGGTTAAAAGAACCAGCAAATGGGGTGTTGGTCAAAGTCTGGCAAAACGCGATCCGAAACACTTGATTGGACCGTTTGCGATTGACATTGCTCGGAGTATCTGGATAGACCCGCAAGAATTCTGGCGAGCTAAAAAAACCACGAAAACGCGGCTCACCTGCCTCAAGCGGCACCCTCTGCCAAACCCCAGGGTTGAGGGGGAAATCACCCACGACTTTGGCGTCCAACGATTGATAGACCGTTCCCGCGCTCAAATCAGCATAGATGTAATCGCGGCTATAGATCTCGTCATAGGGGCGGTCTTGAGTCACTACAAAAGCAGCGTGTTTGGATGGTGCCGGCTCGTCAATTCGCCAAAAAGTCGAATGCAGCTGTTCCATGGATTTGGCATAACCAGGATCATTGAAGTAGCCTCGCACCAACCTCCGATAAGCTTCGGAATAGCCGCGAGCCGCGATATCCCGCTTAAAGGTCTCAACCTGGGCTACTCCCGCAATTTTCCCCGTCATCGTTATCGATACCCGGTTAACCACTCGCTCAGGAGGCAAGGGATCTGCTGACGCAAGACTGCTACACACAAAAGTTACAAGGCCCCACCACAACTTCCGCATAGCGATCCTCTTTATGAAAATTATGAGTCGTATTGTACCACAAATATCTGAAAATTTTTGAATCATTAAAATTCCAAGACTTGCCCACTAGCGCCACACCTAAGCCGACTTGCGCAAAGTTCGCGCAAATTGCTCCACCATCACCTCCTGAGGCTTTGTTTCGATCGCGCGTTCTGATCGCGCGCGCCTTACCGCGGCAATGGCGTCTTGTGGCGCTAGACCAAGTGTTACGAGGTGGCACGCGGCTATCATTCCGGAACGCCCCAGGCCCCCCACACAATGAATAAGGACCCTGGAGCCTGCGCGGATAGTTTTGTGCACGGCCGCGAGAATTTCATTGATCTGATCTATGGGGCACGCCTTTTGGTCGATCATGGGAGAAAACAAAGTCGCGATTTTGGATTTCTGATAGGCAGACTCAAGATTAGAGACTCCATATTGATCAAGCTCATCTCGCGTGGCAAGGCACACAACCATCGCAACTTTGTTCTTAGCAAGTGTCTGGATGTCGTCGGCTAGATTTCGATGATAGTCGCGCCGGCCGGGAAGAATCGTAATCGATAGGTTCGGCTCGTGAGGGCAAAGCCAATCAAGCCTTAGGATGTCGGATCCCGTGGAAACGCGGTTCATGGCACCAACGCATGAACCAGCAGCATACAGAGCCCATTTTTTTTGCAGGGTATCAGGTTCATCAAAGCCCAGAGTATGAACCGCATAGCGCAAGGCTCCGATCAGGTACTGACCCGGGTCGCGGTCTGATTGAATGAGCTGCCGATAAAATGATCGCAAGGTCTTAATTGTTCGCCAGGCTCGGATAAGCTGCGGCTCTGTGATTCCATAAGCTTGGTAGTCAGGAGGCAAATCCCAAAGGTCGTTCATCCCAATCAATAGATCGGTCAATCGAGTCGCCTGCGCGAGCTCTTCCGTATTGCTGATTGGCGTAAAAATATAGAGAAGGTCGTTTTCCAATTTGATGAGATCCTTAAGGATGTGGCCGCGGTGCGTGTGAAAAAAGTCAATAATCCAGACATTATTGCGGTCATCGATGATGATATTGGCTCCGTTCAAGTCGCCGTGAACATAACCAAAGTAACTGCTGCGCTGCCAGAGATGCTTGTTAGAATCACAATCTCGGTAAAATCCAACGATATCGGATGCGAAGATGCCTTCGGCAAGCTGCCAACGACCGTCAGCGGTTTTGGTCGCCAGCTCATGAACACGCTTTTCCACGCTTGCCGTCCACTCAGAAGAAAAGCAATAGTAGTTCATCAGATTAACATTTTCTCTCTCGACCGAGCAGTACAGGCGATTGAGCTGCTCGCCAAACACAATATGAAGGATGGCATCGACGCTTTCTTGGCTCATTCCCGCCATGAATTTTTTCTGGAACGTGCTGGAAAAAGTGCCACCCATCGAAGCATAACGGTACTTGATCGCGCCGCGCCCCTTGTAATCGACAAATTCAACTATTCTTGGAGCGACATTACCGAGGACCGATTCAATCTTTTCGAAGGCCGCTCTCTCGGCACCTATGGCAGATCGCTCGCCAATTTTTACGACGTGCGGAACCTGCTGGCGTTTTTCCTGATCTATACTTTCCGTGCCTAAAACTAGATTACCCGAAAATCCACCATCAAGGACTTTAAAAGAAACGCTCAGGCAGTCGCGAAAAAGATAGTTCAGTATGCTCAGATCATCGGTTGCAAGGCTAAAATCCGCGGCATTGGTTTTGAGGCCATGGCTCGCAGGGGACGTTTTAGGCAACGCGATTTCCTGACTGGTTCCACCCAAAAATTCAATGAATTCACCGACTGAGGACATAATCCGAATGCCAAGAATGGCCTCGAGTCTGTCAAGCGCCATATGATGCGAGCTGCGCGACGAACTCGCCGTCAGCGCAGAACAGACGCCGACGGTAGCATGAGGAAACCGGGTTGCCAGTTCGTAGGCTAGAAACGCTACCTTAGCTTCGGTCCAAACACCTGCGATACCGAAATGACCCTGAGGGTCAAGATCAGCCAAGGCGGAGTTGAGGTCGGTTCCGATAAAGTCATTCAGCGAAAGCGAATTGATGATTGTATAGTCCTTTGGGTCGCGAGGTAGTTCAAAAACCAACTCGGCACCGGGAGAGCCTGCAATGCAGTGGCGACCAAAACGCTGAAGATGCTCTTTCTGCTCCGTCGCATTCTGGTCATGCCAGTCGCGAATATGAATCTGCTTCAGCTCCGAGGGTGCCTGCTTGTTCGCCCATTGCATCAGGCAACCGATCGGACCGACGCTGGGATCCTCTCCCATAAGACGGTGGGATTCGTCAAAACCGATGTGGAGCAAATTAGGGATCTCGTCATACTTGCCGATCGGGGCTACAAAATCGACTTGCAAGCATTGGGTGATCAATGCGTTTTTTATCACGGCCGGTCCTTATCGAAAGTTGTCCTCTTATTCTAAACTTTTTCGCCACAACTTGCAGTTTCATCATGGAGAGACCAAGGAATGGTGAAACGAATCAGGTTTGCGATCAAATTTATTGCAATACCGAGAGATTGCCCCTAAAATTTTTTTTGGAATCTCTCAGCTGACAGCGGCCATTTTTTCGTCGCGAAATCGCCAAACCCTTATCGGGCGCAAGGCCGGCGCCAAAATCACAGGAGCGTATCGGGTATACGTGAGGATCATTTTTGTGCCCGCAACGCAGCAATCCATAAGGGTTTGGTGACTACTGCAGCATAAATGACCGAACTCGAGTTCAGAACTTCAAAAAAAAAATCGCGGGAAGCCTATGCCCAACTCCAGTCATTTCACCAAAGTATCCGCCTCGCCCACTAATCCCAGCAAGGGGAGTGCGCGAAGCCAACAGGCCTTTGATGTTGCCAGCCTCTACGAGGGACCGATCAACCTCGACAAGCCAAGCGCGAGAAACCAACTGCCACTCGACGAAAAATTGCGCCAAGCTTATTTTTGGATCGTCAATAAAGCTATCATTAGCCCGTTCTATGATATCGAATACAACGAGGCTCCGGGCAATGCCTATACTTTGGGAGACTGCAAGACCAGAGTGGTGCTTCCCACGGCACAGAGTTACTCTAGCTTTGTGCTCTTACCCCTATTAACCTTTGCCGCTCAAAGAAAGTGCCTGATGATCGGTGGACCCGGTAGAGGCAAGACCGCAAGCGCCATCCTGATGGCGATTTTGGCTGGATACACGCCAAAAGAGGTTAAAAGAGGTATTCAAAAAGGCCAACCCCAAATGAGCATCACCGATCTTCTGGGAAGTCCTTTACCCTCGGCATTGATGCAAGCAGATGAATTTTCGTCAATCAAAATCGCTTGGCGATCATGGCTTGGAATGCGGGTCAAGATCATCGACGAATACAACCGCATTCCTACCAGAACCCAATCAGCACTCCTGACTGTCATGGCCGACAATTATGCCGAAATATATGATCAGGTGTATGAATGCCCTGATGCCGCGTGGTTTCTCACGGCAAACGACGATGCAGGAGGCGGAACCTATGAGGTAATCGAGGCCCTGAAGGATCGGATCGATGTCGTGGTGAAAGCCTTTCACTTCAACACTCGATTTCTAAGAGAGTTGCTGCTTCGGATCGAAAACGGTTTTCAGCCTGAGGAACTCGTTCCTAGCGAACTCATATTTAGCGAAGAAGACACGGCACGCATGAAAGCAGAGATTAGAGCGGTACCGATTCCCGAAAATTTGATGCGGCGTTTTGAATTTTTTGCAAGTCAGTTCGAGCACTGCGAGCAAGCGTCAAAGCAAATCGAATACCAAACTAAAGATACCGTAAAACTTGCAGATGGCAACTTCCACCAAGTTTTTCGTGACGACTCGGGACTGGATTTGGAAGCTGTTTTTGGAACTCAGACGCAGAATGGCCTCTCCGTTCGGACTTTTATGACAGCTATTACATACGTCAAAGCCATGGCTTTTTTTCGAGGCGGAGACGAGGTTTCGCTAGAGGATTTTCGTCAGATGCTGCCTTTTGTATTGCATGACAAACTCACGCAATACAAGGCCCACAAGATATTTTCCAATCCGAATTGCGAGGCATTCAAGTACGACCGGGTCACCTGGATTCGCAATCTCTTTGACCGGTCGAACCAAGAGTTCGATCGATTGGGACGTCATCGCACAGATGTGGTGCAGGATCTACTCCTCCAACTCGACGAGAGCTTAGAGGGAGTTTCCGAACAAGAAACCGAATCACGCCTCGCAAAAATCGAAACCATTCTTGCCGACTATGCCGCGAAGAAGAAAATGTACCCGCATATGCATGACGATATACTAACTCTTAAATACCTGCACCAGCGTTACACAAACTATCTTACTTGGCTGAGGTGGCAGGCATGACGGGCACCGCTGCAGAATCGACAGCCTCATCAGATCCTGTGCTGACCGCGTTTCTAAGGGCAAACAGAGCCCGTATCAATCAACTTTTTCGAGGAAATCTTCTCGATCATCGGGATAAAACTCCGGCAGATTTATATTGGCTGATACTTGGCCCTCTCAGACGATTTACCGCCATCTCATTTCAAAATGAAACAGAACGGGACGAGCTGCTCTATGAGACGCTCCGCGGATTTCTCAAGCTGAGCAACATAGGGGTGATTTCGCCGCTTCACGATCATGTGTCCGAAAATCTATTCCACCTCGTGTCATCCACCTCAAGAGAGATTCGGAGCGAGATCGGATCATCCAAATTGATCGCTATCTTGCTTAATAGCCTGCTTAAAATTGATCCTAGTCTCCAACCGAACTTCGCCTTCAGATTTGCTCAATCCTTGCCTCAAATCCATTCAACCATCGAACTCGAATCATGCGCCAGTTTTCTACTATGGGTATGCGGCTGTGGTGGGTATCGAGAGCTGAGTCTTGAATCGGCCAAGGACTTACCTGAGCATCTTCTGCAAAGCCTGTGTCAGTCTTCTTTGGATAGATCTCTACTCATAGACAAGCTCAACCAATGGCCGCTAGCGGATGTACTGACTGAGATCGATGTCTGGCGCCTTGGGGGGTTCAAAGGATTTGGCGGGCGATTCGTAAAACCTCCGCTGGTAAAGCTCGATTTGCGGCACATTTGGGTTACCGATGAGATCGATTTTTTCAAAGTAACGTTCGATCGGTTCAGTGAAGCATGGCAAAGGCAGGACTCATCTCAAATTGCAGCTGTTTTTGGCGATCAGCTGGGACGCGGCTATCAAAGCCAATGGTCGGCCGATTTCGGCAATGCCAAAATCTCGGTCAGCCCATGGAGTCATTTCATAACAGTCAGGCCACGCCATGGATCATGATGGTATTTTGAAAAGTTTCCAAAACGCCTGGCCATTGGCGAAAGAGACCTGGGCCTCTTACATCATGCTATCTGAGCCCCTCCTGATGGCGTCAACGATCAGCGCAGCCAAAGAAGGACTAAAAGGGTCATTTGCTATGATCAGGTTGAATGACAAGAAAATTGTCATCGATCTCGAGCAGGTTGCCTGCTACGACCTTCACGATTTGAGTCACGAAATCCTGGCCCACGAAGTCGGCCACCACGTATATTGTCCCGGTGATCTGACGACTGCGGCTCAGCTCATCCGAGTGACCTGCGATCATCTTTCGAGCGACATGTTCTCGATGGCCCCCCTTCTGACGAACCTCTATGCTGATCTTTTGATCAATGACCGGCTTAAGCGGTGGTTTAACCTTAGGATGACCGAGCTCTACCTCGCTATCGCCTCAAAGAGCACGGGGCCATCGGGGGATATTTGGAAAATATACTTGAGGACCTATGAATTATTATGGAGTCTACCTAAAAATACCTACATTTCTGAATTAAGCGATGACCAGCAAGGGGCCGCCATGATGCTATCTCGGATCGTGCGCGTCTATGAACGCGACTGGCTCATGGGGATGGCTCGCTTTACCCAGGTTTTGCTCCCCTATCTTTACAACAACAGCGCCCGCGAGGATCTTCGCAAAGATAGCCAAACCCTTGCCGATTCTGATGATCTTTGCCAGGGCGAATCAGGTCTGCCGAGCGGGTTGGTGGCCTCCCGGCATCGCGCTATCGGCTCCCCCTATGATGACACCAACCTCAATCCTCAGGCCTCGGAGACCGCGGGGGATGCCGACGATAAACCAGACGAGGTAAAAATCCTCGGCATTGATGACTATGTGAAACTTGCCCATGTTTTAAATGCCGCCGTTGGCCTGAACGAGATCGTCATCCAATATTATCGCGAAAGAGCACAGCCCTATATCCTGATCTATCCCGAAACAGAGGTCTCGACTAAAACCGAACCAGTATTTTCCGGTCATGATCTTTGGCAAATGGGAGATGATCTAGGCGATCTAGATATCCTGCATAGTCTCACCCGTCAGCCTCACTTGATTCCAGACTTGACGACGGAGAAGATTCGGTATGATCTCATTCCGGGATCAGAAAAAAATCCCTCCGTAGCTGACATCTACATTGGCATTGACTGTTCCGGGTCGATGACCAACCCGCAGGTTGCGCTGAGCTATCCGGCGTTGGCGGGGGTGGTCGTCGCCTTAAACGCTCTTCGGGCGGGAGCTCGCGTCATGGTCTGCCTGTCAGGTGAAACTGTGGGCTGCCATGAATCTCACAACTTTGCGGCTACCGATGGTTTCACCAACAATGAATCTCAGATTCTGGCAACTCTCACAAGCTACATCGGCACGGGATCTTATTTTGGCATCAATCGCTTGGCACAACACCTTCTTGTGCATCCTCCCTCAACCCCCTATCATGTTTTATTGATCACCGATGGCGATATGTCTCAGGCGATGAACGAGAAATTTGAGCATTGCGACGCGCATGCGATCCTAACCGATGTTTTGGGAGCCGCTTCCACCTGCCATGTGGTTATGAATCAACAATGGGGCGCCGAGGTCGTTCAAGCCGTATGCCGCCGCCTGAGCGAAATCTCTTGGCATGCCTACAGCGTGTCGTCAGATAGCCAGCTTGCGGCCTTTGCGCAAGATTTTAGTGATAACCTTTATGGCAAAAGGATGCACCATGGTTGAGCGCGGCCCCCCTTTCGCCTTATTGATGAATCACCTAAATTCATGCCCGAAAATCATGAAAAAGCCTCCTCATGATCTGAACATGGTCGCAATTCTTGCGGATTTCACCCAATTGCGTCACCTCACGATGTCAGGCTCTACCTTTGATTTAACGATGTCGCTCAACAAGCGGGAACAAGGCCTGCTCCTTCTTGTGCTCTGGGTGCTTTTTGCGGAAGAAATTGCGAGTAAGCTGGGTCGATTAGCGCTCGAAAAGCTCATTGAAGAAACCAAAAACCTCGCCGTTCATTTGGTTCCCAGCCAGGTCATCGATGATCAGGACCGACGCGAGGAACTGATCCGATTCGCCCTGAAACTAATCGAAGTTCTTCCCGATGGTGAATCCGAGGCCCAGTTTTTAGACCGGTGGGATAGTATTAGCACAGTGAGCCAGAAAAGGCTGCTCAAAGAATCGAGCGAGGCCCGAAGGCGGGCGGAAGAAATCAGAGAGCGCATGAAACGGGCAGAAGCTGAGGCAGCTGCGGCAAAGGTTTCGAGGGAGTAGCAACCATGACTCATTCAGCACCAGCATTGAGCTACCTAAAAATGATGCAGGAACATCCGGACGCTCCGAAGTTTAATTACCGGGCAACCGACAGGCTCTCGGAGGCTGACCTGGCGGTGCTAAGGGATTTTCGCCGGAATGCCTTTTCAAAGCCTGGCGAAAAGAGCCGGGAAATAGCCGTTCAACCTTCCGATTCGCTCCTGGAAAAAGTCGACTATTGGCTCAAAACGGTGCCCTGGTTTCGCAGGTATCAGGTTCGGGGAGCATGCGATTTCACCGATATCCCGCTTATGAGTCGCGATGAGATTGCTCAGCAGCAGGTCTATTTGGTCCCCGACGATGCTAACCTTGAGCGACTAATGATCTACAAGACCGCGGGCACCACTGGACATCCACTTTGTGTACCATCTCATCCCTTATCCGTGGCCTCCTATCAGGCTATTATCGATGCCGTGCTCGAGTCTCTCGGAGTCAGATTGGATCACAAATGCGGGCAAACATCTGGCATCCTAATTGGAGCGCAAAAACATACGGTTACCTACGCAACGGTCTTGTCGTATTGGAACGAAGGTGGGTTTGCCAAAATCAACCTTGATTTATCTCAATGGCCAAGACCTGATAGCCCGCGTCGCTTTTTAAACAGCGTGCGCCCCAAAATACTCACAGGCGATCCAATCTCGTTTGCCCATCTTATGGATCATGTTGCATTGGACTATGCGCCTCAGGCAATTGTCACAACCGCCATTCAACTCAGCAAAAAATACCGCGAAAGGCTGCGAAACCATTTCGGGTGCCCTGTGATCGATTGGTACTCGCTCACCGAAACTGGACCGATTGGCTTTGCGACCGAAGACGCCTTCGATTGGCTTCTTAAGGATATTTTTATCGAACTGATCGGCGATGACGGAGATCCCATCCACGAACCAGGTATTCGCGGCGAGATCGCGATCACCGGGGGACGCAACCCCTTCGTGCCGCTCCTGCGCTACCGAACCGGTGACTTTGCCGTTTGGCAGCAGGGAACCTATGCATTGCGGCTATCGGATTTGGAAGGTCGCGCTCCGGTATACTACCGGGATGGGAAGGGTGGAATCGTCAACTCAGTGGATATATCAAGAGTATTCCGCGGATTTCCAGTAGTCCAGCATCGGTTTCGCCAGGATCGTGATCTGAGCTGTCATGCTACTGTCAGGTTCATAGATCATCAGACAACCTCGGTTATAGACCAACTTCGGTCTCAACTTGAGGAACTATTCGACCATAGTTGCACCGTGGCGGTAGCGATCGATCCAAACTTAGGCGAAAACGAAGTTGGTGAAAAAGTATTCCCCTACAAAGCGGAGTGGCGCCTTGAAGAATAAGTTGCCCTTGGATTCGCCCTTTCTTCGCAAACGCCCGAGGATCTACATTGCCTTAACCACGCATTGCAACCGAAGTTGCCCTTGGTGTTCAACCTATTCCGGTCCTCTGGGAGCAGCGTTTATGTGTCCGCTGGTTTTTGAGTCGATCTTAAAGCAGCTGTCTGAGCCAACCGATTTGCAGCTCGAAGGCGGAGAACCGTTAACACATCCGAGCTTCTGGGGTTTGGTCGATCGCGCCCGAGCCCATGAACTGGTCGCCCACCTCGTCCTCAATACAAATGGCAGCCTCCTACCTCACACCGTGCACGAATTGAAAGATTTTTTGCGGCAGATGGGCGCTCCTCTTCTGTTAAAAGTTTCCTACAATCACCACATTTCGGGCAAAGATGCGAATCTCCTTGATAAACTGAGGATGTTAGCCGAACTTCAGAATCAGGTCACAGACTTTACCTTAGTCATCAATCTAAGGCGGCGCCCTGAAGGGGATCGCGATCAAAAGTTTCGCAAGCAGCTCGACGATGCGGGCCTGCTTCCCTATACCAACGATTTCTATCTTCAGGCCTACGGTCGCGCCGAAAATCGAAGCACATGGCCGAAACCATTTGTGGTGCGTTCGGATTTTTTGATGATCAATCCTGATGGGACCAAATTCTGGGGTGATTTAGAAGAACGATCGCGAGCATTGGTACGTTTAGATGAGCGCCTTTCCTCAAGAAGATGAAGGGAGAAATTGGTGACTGCAGCAGAACAGCCTTTTGTAGATTCATGGCGCAGGATTCAGTCCACAGGCTACGATCTTCTTAAGAATTCAACAAGTAAAGCACTAAAATCTCTCGATATATTTGGGACAACATATCAAATTTACACGAATGCCAACCTCTCGATTTATAGTGGTCAGGCATGCAATGCCCATTGTTCGTTTTGCGTCGAAGAACTACGACCAGCGTCACGGGGAAAGTGCCTGTCAACTCAGAAAACAGTGGAACAAGACGATGAGCCGTACTTTCAGGATCTAAGTCGGTGCTTAACCGAACTCTCCGAACTTCATCCCACGGTTTCTATTACAGGGGGCGAGCCATCAATCGACCCAAGGCTGCCGCGGACCTTAAAAGTTATTAATGAATTCAAACCGCGGAGCTGGTCGCTTACCAGCAATGGTTCTGGACTTTTATCCCGTTATCCTTGGGGATCGCCCGTGGAGGCTATCGCTGAGGCTGGCATCACCTATCTCAATCTCAGCATCGCCCACCACGATTTTGACACCAATGCAAAGATCATGCGATTTCAAGATAGCCTGAGGTCAACTCAGCTCCAGCAGGTTGTTTCGCTGATGAATCAGCATGCGACACGCGTGCGGCTGTCCTGCGTTCTCCTCAAAGGCTATGTCGATAGTATTCAGAAGATGGTGGACTATATAGAATTTGCCGACCGCAATGGGGTCGATAATGTGATTTTTCGCCAGCTCATGGGGACAGATCCCGCAACCCATGCCCGCAATCATGTGGTTCGCTATAGCGACCAACACCGGGTTTCCTTGATGCCGCTGCTTGATAACTTGTCCGATCATCAGGGCTTTAGTTTTGTTAAGCAGATCATGGGCTATTACTACTATGTGGAGGTTTGGAAATACAAGGGCATTGACGTCGTGTTTGAGGCAGCGGACCTAGCTCGGCTTGAACAAACCAAATCCCTCTATCCCGGTGTGATATTTGAACTTGTCTACCATCCCAATGGCAAACTCGCCAGCACCTGGCAACCTTACGACGGCGTGATCAGCTGAACTCTCGCGAGCACATCCCACCAGAATTAGTAGAATGTGGACCGCATAACCAAAGCATTTTTCCTCTCGATTTATTGAAACTCCAAGATCTGGATGCGGAAACCGGCACTTTCACTTGGTCGAGCGGATGTGGGATAATAGGTATAGCTTTTCTTCTCCCTCATTCGAATGAGATTTCGATGCACAGTGTTAGGGTGTTTCTTAATGGCGCTGCGGGGTCTGCCGACCGGCGTGATTTTCGTAACCTGATTTTGCGGCAGTTGTTCCGCAGTTCTGTTGAATTTATTCAGAGCCATTCCAAAGAAGACTTCATCGTCCAGCTGAGGCGAGCGGCGGAAGAAAAAATTGATGCGGTTATCTCAATTGGTGGCGATGGCACCTTTAATACCGTGCTCCAAGAGCTGGCGACGACCGAGCTGAGCATCCTCGTGATCCCGGCAGGAACGGCCAATGACCTTGCAAGCGAACTCGGCATCTCAGGTCGTGTGAAGCGAGCCGTGGAATGTATCCGGCGGAATGAGACAACCTACATCGATCTTATTCGGATCAACGATCGCTACATGGCAACCAATGGGGGGATAGGTATCGTAAGCGATGTGGCTGAAGCCATCAATGTCTGGCGGAAGAAAGTCCCTGGTTTTAGAACCCTTATGTCGGGCATTCACCACAACATCTATGCGCTTGGGCTTGCGGGGTATGCAGCCTTTGGACAATATCGGTATTATGATGTCGATGTCACCTCGGATCAGTATTCGGGTCGGGTTACGACACCACTCTTGCTGATCAATAATCAACCGTGCATCGCAAAATCGTTCTCAATCGCCCCCCATACGGTCAATAGCGATGGGAAATTCAACGTAACCATTTTTTTGCACCAAACCTGGCTTCAGTTTATCACCGCCCTTGTTCGAGTCCGCCAGAGGTTGCCTCTAGATTATGATCAAAACATCATCAGTTTCGAAACAAGTGACGTGCTTCTTGCGTCGCGCGATGGCAAGGAGCTTGTTTTTTTCGGTGATGGCGAAGACCTTGCGCGAGGAATGGTTCTTCATGCCACGGCAAAACCAGGTGCCTTGCGGGTATTTCGCCCCAGTGAAGACCTGACCCAAAAAGAGCGCAAAGGTAAAAACCTCGAAGAGCTAATTTTTGTATGATGACTTACCTAATAACAGGCGCCACCGGCTTCCTTGGTCGCTATGTAGCTGCAATGATCGAAAAAACCGGCGCCGTTATCTATGCGCTTGCCCGCGATCTATCGAGTGCGCAGGTGATTAATCCGAACTTACGCTGGATTGAGGGCGATCTTGCCAACCTTGATCTTATCAGCGATGACAAAGAGCGGGAGCGAATCAGGACTGAGGTGACCCACATCATTCATCTTGCGGCACTTTATGACATCGAAGCTTCAACCGATGAACTTTTTCTGGCCAATGTAGCAGGCACGCACAATGTTCTTTTTTTTGCGTCGCTTTGCCCCAATCTCAAGGCCTTACACTATGCGAGCACAATGGCCGTAGCGGGTGACTACCAGCATGAATTCTCGGAATCCATGTTCGCTGAAGGGCAGAGGTTTCCAAACGCTTACGCCTGGACCAAATATACAGCCGAAGCATCCGTCCGTGGATTTGAGGAGCGCGTGCCGAGATTTATATACCGCCTTGGAATTCTCGTGGGCGACTCGCAAACCGGTCATATTCCTAAGTCCGACGGACCTTACTATCTAATCAACGCGCTTGCGCGTTTTGCCAAAGGAGCCAAGCTGATCAATCAACTTCGCTTTGTCGGTCTTCCATTTGATGAATTAGTCAGACTCTACTTCGTGCCGGTGGATAACGCCGCAGAAAACCTCGTGCGCGGAATTCTTGGGGCCGATAAGCTCCCGCATGAGCCGTTTAGAGTCTACCATCTCATGGGACAGGAGGGTGGCATTCCTATCCGAAGCGTGCTCAAAAAAATCCTGCTCTCACTGGGGGTAAAAGCTCACCTATTGCCCATTCCAAGAAATCCACTCATGCCTTTGGCGGCACGCTGGTTGGGTGTGCCCGAAGCAACGCTATTTTATATGTACTCGCGCTGTCAATTTGCAACCGACCTTTTTCGACGCGATTTTCCAGACGCTGTGATTCTACGCTTTGAAGACTACGCAGATGCTTTTTTGACCCATGCGCCTCCGCTCGCTGGAGGCAGCCGATGAAGCATATCGTAAGCTTAGTGTATTCCTCCATGAAAAACAGCTTCGAGACGACTCTTTCGGTAACCGAAAAACAGATTCGTTTGTCGCAATTTGCGGTGGGCTTTGATTCCAAGCTCATGCGTAGCCTACTTGAGACCTACGATGGTCAATGCGATGTGATCGCGATTTCGGGATTTCACCCACCCGTCCATATTGGACGGAATGTATTGTTTCATCCCGACTCGCAACGAATCATGAGCATTCCCAAAACAACGCCAGTGGTTTCGGGTTTTGTTTTCAAAAACACCTATGTTCCTTGGGCGCTCCGCAATTATCTGCAAGAAAATGGCAATGGCGCGTTTGAAAATCGGCGGATTGCGTTCGTGTCCGGTTTGGTGGACCACATTCTCGCTGAATCGCTCGGGCAGATTACTGAGCAGACGCTGTATGGCGACCCGTACTTTCATTTCAGTCTGCCTGCTGTTCTAAAAGGAACTGCCGAATTGCAATTCTATGCGCAAAAAATGGCTCCCTTTCTTAAACGCCGCAAGCTTGATGGTGTAAAAAGTCGCATCGATTTCAGGCCCCACTGGAATTTCCCGCGATTTAAAGAGTTTCTCGACGCCGATATCGTTGTGGCAACATCGACTTTGCTGGAGCGCTGCGAACTCAGTTGGTTAAAGGGCAAAATTATTGTGCTTGATACCCTGACCGCAAGGCTTAAGGATGAGTTGGCAAGGGCCAGGGTCAGCGACGTGATCCATTTTTTGCCAGATTTAGAACTTGTCAGAAACGAACCTAGGCTGAATTATGCAACGATCGAGGCCGTGCTGCAATGTTTCAAAGGCGACGATGAGAGTGTCGAGCAGGATGATATTCTCGATTTCATCGAACAAAACAAACTAAAACCGAAGCTCCTCCACACGCTTGCCGGACCGGTACCTCCCAAGCGAAAATTCGCTTTCATCATTCATCCTTTAAGCATCAGCAATCTATTTTTGCATCCTGCGTTGCGGCCGTTCCAACAGGTCACTAAACCTGTGCTGGGTTTGATCGAAAAAGGAATCACCCGACTCCCAGGGATGCGATATGGCAAGATCACGGGCATTAGATCTGACTTTGACGGCACGGGGGTTGATGGGATCATCTACACGATCTTTGATACACCCAAACAGCTGTTGCGCGCCGACCCCGAGGATGTCTACGACAAACTCGTCGCAATCACGGAGAAAGCTCTGGCCGAAGGCGCTGACATCATTGGGCTTGGTGCTTTTACCAAGATCGTTGGCGATGCGGGGGTTACGGTTGCCAACCGAAGCCCCATACCGGTTACCACCGGTAATTCGTTGTCGGCAGCATCAACCCTTTGGGCCGCACGTGTCGCGAGCGAAAAAATGGGGTTTTTAAAGCCCTACAAGTCCGGTCGTCGGATCAGCGGTACGGCCATGATCATTGGCGCCACGGGTTCGATCGGCGCGGTATCTTCCAAGTTACTTGCCCGAGTTGCAAGCCGGCTGATAATAACCGGTCCCAGGCCGGAAAAGCTAATCGAACTGAGAGATGAAATCAACAAACTCGTGCCGAACACCGAGGTCCTGATTGCAACCAATTCGAGCCGCTATGCCGACGAGTGCGATTTAATCGTGGTCTCGACTTCGGCGACCGATGGCAATGTCCTGAAACTTGCTAAGGTCAAACCGGGGTGCGTGATTTGCGATGTGAGCAGACCACTATCCTTTACCGCGGAAGAGACCATGTCGCGGCCCGATGTTCTCATCATAGAAAGCGGCGAACTGCATCTGCCTGGCCTAGACGTCCATATCAGCTGCGACATCGGCTTGGACGAGTCGGTGGTGTATGCCTGCCTAGCAGAGACCGCATTGCTGGCACTCGAACGACGATACGAATCGTTCACGTTGTCGCGCAATATCAATTTCCAAAAGGTGATGGAAATCTACGATATGGCCAAAAAACATGGTGCAAGGCTTGCTAGCATCCGAGGACCTTTGGGTCTTATCACCGATCAGGAGATTGCCCTGTGCCGGGAGCATGCCCTCAAAGCTCTGGGGAGGACTTGATGTCAAAGAGTTACTTTTCAAAACTCAACTATACGCTTGCAAACGAAGACACCTCGCTTGAACTAGGCATCGTCGAACGGATCAAACCGCGCACGTCTTTGACCGTTTGCGGCAGCGGTGGGCGGGCTTTGCCATTGCTCAAGGGCACAAGCGATGCCCTAGTGCTTTGCGATCTCTCGCCTGATCAGCTGCTCCTGGCAAAGCTCAGGCTGCAGGTTATTAAATCCGTAAGCTTTCGAGATTTTCTGCTTTTTTTTGGCTTTCCACCGTACGACGCATCCGAAAATCGCCCCATGCGACGCACGATTTTTGAGCGCCTCGACCTCGATCATGCAACTCGCCAGTATTTCACGGAGCATTTCGGAGCCTGTGATTATGAAAGCATTCTCTATCACGGCAAGTGGGAACGAACCTTTGTCAGCGTGCCCAAGCTAGTGCGAAGGTTCGTGGGCTCGCGATATGATGAGGTATTTTCTTTTACGGACCTTGAAAGCCAACGGCGCTATTTTGATCAGGTGCTGAGTCAGAACAAATGGCTATTTGTTCCTAGATTGGTGTTAAAGGCCTTTGGCAATGCCGCTTTTTTTAACACCGTTTTGTACAAGGGCCACTTTGCCAAAAAAAATGTTCCCCAGTCTCACTATGACTACTACCGCACGGGCTACCGCAAACTGTTTTTTCAAGGGCTGTGCCGCGAAAATTTCTTTTTGCAGCTCACTTTTTTGGGGCGCCTCATCTACCCCGAAGGCAATCCAACAGAGGCTATGGAACCTGTCTTTGACGCGATGAAACAAAAAGCAGGTTCTGTCAAAATTGAATTTGTGAATCAAGATTTACTGAGCTTTGGCGAGGGGTCGCCCGAAAAGTTTGATTTTGTCTCATTATCGGATGTGCCATCTTATTTTTCGAATACGGTCGAAAAAAACTACCTTCAGAGATTGGCGCGTGCCCTAAATAAAGATGCCCTGGTTGTGGTTCGCTGCTACCTCCGCATTCCTGAGGGTACTGACCTTGCAGGCTATGATGATGTTACAGAAGAATTCACGGATCTCGTTCAGGCTGAAAAAACCCAGCTTTATTATACGTTTATCTATCGATACCGAGGTTAATGCCTTTGAATTGCGTCGAGTTGTTCTACCAGCGCGAGAAAGATCATCCCCAAAAGCCAGCCCTATGGCTTCCGGGGCAAGGGATTACCAGTTTTGCTGAGCTGCGCAGTCTAGGTGATCGAACGCAAGGCCTAATGAGGCGACTTGGAATTGTGTCTGGCGATGCGGTGTTGGTTTTTGAACCTTTGGGTCCCAGACTATATGGGGCGCTGATTGGTCTTATGGCGATGGGAGTCGGCGTAGCCCTCGTCGAACCATGGATGCCGGTAGCTAAGATCAACCATGTCCTTCCCTTTGTCAAACCCAAGGCGTTTCTGGCTGGCGTTCTGGGCTTTGCCTGGGGTAGTCGCGTCAGCACGATAAGAAAAATCCCGCACTGGGTCTTGACCCACCGTATTCATGCAGAACAAGCCGGAGGCGGCACCCGTGATGTCGAAGCGAACACTCCTGCTATCATCACCTTCACCTCGGGAACAACAGGTCAACCTAAAGGAATGGTTCGAACTCATGGTTACCTCATGGACCAGCATAGAATCTTTGTGGAAGCGCTGCACAGCGAGGTGGTGCCCGGGGCAGATTTGTGTATCTTTGCAAACTTCGCTTTGGCAAACCTAGCGTCGGGTCGAACCTCGGTGATTATGCCCCCCAGCTGGCATCCCGCTCATTTTAAAGCCCTAAACGATTTGCCAACACACCTGCAGCCTACGACTTTGACCGCAGGTCCAGCATTTTTGCTCGAAATCCTACGCCGCGCCGAACTCCCTAAATTAGCTGCGGCTCATGTTGGTGGCGCGTTAACCGACTGCGCGATATTTGAACGTGCCTTTGCCAAGTGGCCTAAGACAGAATGGTCGCACCTCTATGGCAGCACGGAAGTTGAGCCCGTGGCGTTGGCGCCGGCCAAGCGAGCCGTAAAACTCAGCCGCGACCAGGGCTATTTTCAAACCCTTCTCCTTGGTAGCCCGATCCCGGCTATCAGGAGCGAGCTTGGAAAGGATACCCTCTGGGTGAGCGGGCCCCATGTTTGCCCGCGCTATCTAGCCAATGACGAGGAGAATCAAAAGCACAAGAGGACTGATGCCAAAGGTCAAATCTGGCATCGGATGGGCGACAGAATTCAGCAGGAAGGCTCCGAATTTTGGTATGCAGGCCGAGAGGCTCAGACTTTGGAAGATTTTCAGGCCGAGCAAAAAATGTATGCGGCATTGGGATCGAGCGCCGCATTCCTAGCTCGCGATGCTTCTGGGCGATTGGTGGCTCACTGCCTGCACGGGAACGAGCGCGCGCCACTGATCCGCTCCGTGTTGCCCGAGGTCAAAGAAGTTTTCGATACTATGATCGTGCGCGACCGAAGGCATAGGGCTCGGGTCGATCGGGTCAAAAGTCTTGGGAGGCGTGTTTGCAGAATCTAGCTAAAGCCTGGAAAGAGTACCTTAATGAGCGCTTTCCACTCGCGACCTACGTGCTGATGGTGTCAGGATTAACGTTATCTGGGTTTGCGATCAGTCATGCGCCGATTCATCCGGATACTTTTTTGGCAAGTTTTCTCGGTCTACTGGGCTTTTTTGCTCTGCTAAGGCTTATGGACGAGCGCAAAGACTACGAAAAGGATTGCCTAGCCCATCCCGAAAGGCCTCTGCCGCGCGGACTCCTAGACCTAAATCACGTGACAAAGGTTATCATTGGTGGAAGCTTAGCCATGGTAATCTACGGCTGCCTGGTAGGCCTAATATTCAGCCGGGCGGCTGGGATACTTTATCTTATTGTTAGCGCCCATCTTTGGCTTATGTACCGTGAGTTCTACTGTGGTCCCAAACTCGAGAAACACCCGATCCTCTACGCTATGACCCATCAGGCGATTCTGATCTGGTTATGCGCCTATGCTGTGACTGTTCCAAACGCTTCCTTTGCAACCAGTAGGGTTACCTATGACTTTGGTCTGTTAATCGTCGGCGCCTTCTTCACCTACGAGGTTTGCCGCAAACTCGATCCAAACGCACACCCTATCCTCAAGACCTACCGTAGCCTCTATGGCGTTCTAGGCTGCCTTGGGCTAGTTCTGGCCTGCGAGTTTGTGGCTGGATGGGCGGCGTATCAGTTTGAACTTCACAAAATCCTATGGCCATGCCAGGCCTTGGTGATCGCAAGTTTCGTTCTTTTGGGACGAGCAAATGGTCATAGACGGGTCGAGCTTGTGGCCTCGTTGTCGCTACTTATGCATATGTGGGCATTAGCTGGACAGGAGTGGTTTTTATGAGAAGTTGGTTGCTAGATGCAAAATCAGATCCTGCGCTTCTCAAAGCATGGGCCGGCGGCAAAGCCAGAAATATGGCCGCCATGGCCAATTTAGACCTTCCCGTTCCACCCTGGTTCTGCGTCAGCGCTCAGGCTTATGCTGAATTTGTGCGCGAGAACAACCTAGGCGCCAAACTTGACGCAAGCGAACCGTTCAGCGAGTTTGCAGCTGACGTCGAAGCTGCTTTTTTGCAGGCCAAGATTTCAAGCGCTCTTAGGCAAGAGATTGAGCAAAAGCTAAATTCCTTAAATCTCGAAGGTAGTTTCGTTGCGGTTAGATCGAGCGGGCTTGACGAGGATTCGGCAGAGCATTCTTTCGCCGGGCAATTTTCGTCCTACCTTTTTCAAAGAGGTTGGTCGGATATTGAAACCGCGCTTAAGAGGTGCTGGGCATCGGGTTACTCTGAGCGGGCTCTAAGCTACCGAAAATCGCGCGGTCTGCCGCTTACGGGCATCATGGTCGGTGTGGTGATTCAAAAAATGATCGATTCCGAAGTGGCTGGTGTGGCATTTTCACGTCATCCCATTAAGGTTCTTGACCGTGAACTTATTCTGATAAGCGGTGTCTGGGGGCAAGGCGAGGGGCTTGTTAGCGGCGAGCTTGAATCGGACAATTTCGAAGTCGACCGCAAAACCATGACGATTGGTCGAGAGATTGTCAAAAAAACGCATGAATTTCGCTCTGCCGCGCGCGGTGGATTAGAAAAACGCACGCTCCCCGACGCAAAAAGCGACGCCCCCTGCCTAAGCGATGGTCAAATCGCGGAGATTGCAAACCTCGCGCGTCGGCTCGAAGATCGCCTGCAATTGCCTCAAGATCTCGAATGGGTCTTTGAGGGTGGCAAGCTCTTTGTGGTCCAGACTCGACCGATCACAAACCTACCCCCACCCGCCTTCTTTGATCCAAGTATCAACGGTGGAAATCTGATCCTTTGGGATAACTCCAATATTATCGAAAGCTACAGCGGCGTAACCTCGCCTCTGACCTTCAGCTTTGCCAGTCGCGCCTACCACCAGGTCTATGTGCAGTTTTGCGAGCTCATGGGCGTACCCAAAGCAATCGTTCAGGAAAACGATGGCACATTCCGCAATATGCTTGGTCTTGTCCGAGGCAGGATCTACTACAATCTGATCAACTGGTACAAACTAGTGTTGATGCTGCCAGGCTCATCGAGCAACAAAGGGTTTATGGAAACCATGATGGGTGTGAGACAAAAAGTGAAGCCGGAGCACAAGGGAATCTTCGAGGCAGTTGAATCGCCGCCAAGCTATTCTTTGGGCAAAAAATTAGTCCTTTTTGCCCGCACAGTCCAGCGGTTCTGGCTGATAGAATCGATCGTCCATGAATTTCAAACTCACTTTAAAAAAATCTACGATAAGGCGCGCGCGGCTGATTTCACTAAAATGCCACTTTCGGAGCAGCTTCAGTACTATTTTTATCTAGAAGATCAGCTTTTGAAACGATGGCATGCGCCGATCATCAATGATTATCTGTGCATGGTGTTCTTTGGCTTGCTTAAGAAGTTGACGGAGTCTTGGATCTCGTCAACTGATACGAATAGTTCCTTGCAGAACGATCTGCTCTGCGGTGAGGGGGGCTTGGAAAGCACCGAACCCACAAAATACCTAATGCGGGTTGCGGCCGAAATCGATAGCGGCGATCCGGAATTTCGTGCATATCTTTTGGCCGAAAAACCCGACAAAGCCTGGTCCGCCCTCAAAGAGGGCAAAAATCCCAAAGTCTATTCCATGCTGCTAGAGTTTTTGGATCGGTATGGCTTCCGGTGTGTCAACGAACTAAAACTCGAAGAACCAGACCTCCACGATGATCCAAGCTTTGTGATCAACTCGGTCTCGGGTTATATCCGAACCAAATCCTACGATATCCACGAAATGGAGGCTCGCGAACGCGCGATCCGGGCCAAAGCAGAGGCCGTTGTTACTGGAGCCATGACCGGGCTAAAGCTCAAAATCTACTTTTGGGTACTCAAGCAGGCAAGGCTTGCGGTAAAAAACCGCGAGAACCTGCGGTTTGGTCGGACCAAGGTCTTTGGCATTTCGCGGCATTTATTTCGCGCCATGGGACTCAATCTTAAAAAACTTGAGGTGATCAAGGACCCCCATGACATTTTCTACCTTACCGTCGATGAGATCGTGGCCTTTGTTGAGGGGCGCGCCCTATCTCCAAATTTAGGTTCGGTCGTAGCCTCTCGGCGGGCGGAGTTTGATGGCTACCGGGCAAGCCTTGATCCTCCTGATCGGTTTATTTCCAGCGGTGCCGTGGGCGTGAGCTTGGCTTACCCGCAGGTAATTTTTGAATCCGATTTGATGCGTCACGAAAAGCCGCTCTCCGACGACCCGAATATTTTGATCGGGACCCCTTGTTGTCCAGGCATCGTCGAAGGCGCGGTGCGGGTGGTTCAAAATCTTAAAGATGCCGAGGGAATCAACAATGAGATTCTGGTCACTGCGCGGACCGATCCCGGTTGGGTCCCGCTTTATCCCGCATGCTCGGGACTTCTGATCGAGCGAGGAAGTCTGCTGTCTCATTCGGCGGTAGTTGCGCGAGAGCTAGGCATTCCAACCATCGTTGGGGTCTCAGGCGGCCTCATGACTCGCCTAAAAACTGGGGCGAGAGTTAGGGTGGATGCAGGCAAGGGTGAGATCCGCATTTTGGAGGACGAATGATAAGGTTGGAAACCTGGTCTAAGGCTGGAGACAAAGCAGGTTTTGCCGAAGCCTTCAACGAGGCACCCGAAACATGCCGCGCAACCTCCTTGGGGCAACTTGGTTTGCCCGAAAAATCGATCTGGTCAAAGTTTCTCGCCATGGGTAGTCAGCTTGGTGCCGAGTTTTGGTTGTGCTTTGATGGACCTAAGGTGGTAGGGAGGCTTGGGGTGAGCCCCATGCCCCGTTATCCAGGCAAGGCGGCGTTGGGATTTTTCGAAGCCAGCGAGTATCATTTTGAATTTGACAAGATCTGTCAGCAAATGTTTGCGGCAGCTAAAGCCCAGGCTGGAACCTGGGGTGCCCAAGAATTGGTTGGCCCACTCAATTTTAATACCTGGTTTTCCTACCGGTTTCAATGCGATGCCTTTGATTCTAACCGCTTCATTTGGGAACCAAACAATCCGAAGATCTACCCCGAGGTTTGGCAAAAGCTGGGTTTTTCGCCGCTGATGGACTATGCAAGCGTGGGCGTGGCCAGGCTCGATCAATTTGCAGAAAAAACCGCAAGCGCGATAGACCGCTGTCGCGAGGCAGGCTATAGCTTTCGACCCTTTGCTCAGAAAAATTTTTTGGAGCGCGAAATTCCTATCCTCTTTGAGCTAAGCATGCGCGGTTTCGCCGATAATTTCCTGATGGAACCCATCCCGTTTCACGCATTCCGAGAACTTTATGTGCCGGTCGCAAAAAAAGCTGATTTCTCGCTAAGCTTTTTTGCGCTTGATTCCA
The DNA here is from genome assembly GCA_964582405.1 of uncultured Oligoflexales bacterium. Taxonomy (GTDB): domain Bacteria; phylum Bdellovibrionota_B; class Oligoflexia; order Oligoflexales; family Oligoflexaceae; genus CAZOSN01. Next base: position 28,864 of record CAZOSN010000030.1, read on the forward strand.
GCAACAAGGAAGTCGGGTTTTTCTTTTGCCTCATCGACCAAGGCTACCTGGTTATGAAAAGCGCGGCAGTCATAGCCGAAGCGCGCGGCGTCGGCCTATCGAACGCGTTGTCTCATCTTGCAGCTAAGGCCGCTCTCGCTCGTGGAATAGATCGCTATATCACAGCGCTTGTTCGGGAAGGTGCTCAGAGCGACTCCTATCGAAAAAAAGGCGAGAAGCTGTGGGAACATCACTACAGGCTATTCAGCAGAAAAAACGACGGGGCTTAGCCCAGCGACTTCTCAACTGCCCTTTGCCGATGATTTCACTGCCGTTTTGATCGCCTTACGCGCCGTTTTTGAATTGGTTGTGGTGGACTTGGTCCCTGTGCTGGCCGAGACATTCTGCTGAGTCGGTCGCGCGAGGTCGCAGCCCGAGACGTCAAAGCTTGAGGTCTTGCCATCGCTGAACGTCACGATTTTTTCTGCCGCCGAAAGGTCGATCGAAAAGGTCGCGGCGGCATCCGTTGAGTTGGCGGCGAAGATTTTTCCAGAAATAATCCCCGAGCTAGCGTCGCATTCGCTATCTTTTGTAAAAAGCGCCTTGTCGTAAGTCAGTTCGATCTTGCCACCATCGGCGCGTGCGGCCAAGGTTTTTCCCGAGATTTCACGCGATATCCAATCGGCGGTCGATTTGTTGCGGGTGTGTTTTATGGTTAGAACACCGTCGGTTTTGATCGTGGAATCGGAGGTTTTGTCCTTACCATCTTTATCGAGGTGGGTCTCCGACTTGCTGATATCAAAAGAAACCTCTTCGGTTAGGGTTACCTGCGTACCTGAGACCTCGGCTTTTTTCCAAGAGACCGACCTTGTGCCTTTCGCCGAATTTGAGCGATTGATAACGGTGGTTGCATCACCTTTGCTTATGGTCGTAAGCAAACTGTAATCGCGGTTGAATGTGGCAGCAAGCTTCATCCCTTCCATTTCCTCGGCCTTGACCGCGATATAAGTGAGTTTTTTGTTGCAGGGAACAAGGACGGCCTTGCCCGTGCTGTCGGTCTTGCTCCAATTGCGGGTGATCTGTTCGGCAAGGTCGAGTTCGATCGATCGTGACGCACCGGCTTTGCTGGTTACTGAACGGCTGGCACTGCGGTCGCGCGCAATGCTTACGACCGTAATCTTGTCAGCACTTGTGCTTTGAGCCTCAGTGCAGGTGCGTTTTTCTTCGATACCGTCATCGCCCCCACCATCGGCCAAAGCAAGACCGGTGACGCTATCGCTCTCAAAACTCACGCTCGCGTCGATGGCCTCGGTTGCCTGTGAGGCAACGTCTTCGGTAGCGAGTGTATTATCCGCCAGGACTTCGGTTGTCGTCGCGTTGGTAGGCTCCTGAGAGTTGGAGGCGTTTTTGGTGGTGTCATCAGCGGCTGTGCCGCATGAGATCAGGTGCGCGAAAACAAGCATGGTGCCCGCAAGTATCATCTTCATCGTCGAATTCCCTTTTTCTAGCAGTCAGAGCGAAACTGCCCGACCGACGGGAGGTTATCGGGTTCTTTTTGAAAAACTTTAAATCCCTAAAAAATCAGGCTGTTTGGCAGCCCGCAAGATGGCTTCGGTCTGAAATAGTCGGGATTTGCGATGAACTACTAGGCTGAAGGGATCAGCTTTTTACCCAAGGCGCGCTGCTCGTCGATGACTTTCACATTTCGTGAGTCATTTTCACTCTCCAGAGACTCCTTTCCAGAGAGTTTACTGACAAGGCAAAGCGCTCTTTCACCGAAGAAGTTGAGTCCCTATTGCTTTCTGAGTCATGCCTCACGTACTTGACCGATTCCCAAACAAAGGCAACCTCTAAAGTCTTGTCGCATTGAGGAGAACAGGAGCGTCTGAATGCATCGAGTGCTTCATATGCTACCGTGAAGGCATTGCCATCGATGGTATCACGCCAAAACTTGGTTAAAGCAGCGCTGGCTGATTCCATATGAGGGCTTAGCTTGTAGTTTGCATTGGCCACATGATTGATCACCAAGCCTATGCCAGCTCCAATCAAGTAGCCAGTTCCAGCGCCTATAAGACATAAAATGGCAATCATCACAATTGGAACCCCCAATAAGGCTAGTGGTGGAAGACCAGACGCAACGACAAAGCCGATAATAGTGCTCAAAACAGCCAAGCCGCCCGCAATCGCGAGGCCAGCCTTAATGCCCAAAGCAACTTTGTAAGCTGTCTCGCGGGCATGCAGATTGCTGATATCTTTTTCGGTGATACCCTTCATGGCTGTTTCAAAAACACCCAAGCTCTCAGTTAATTTGGTTCTGATTTCAATCATGGCCTGGGACACTGGTGCTTTTTTTTCCGATGCCACATTCTTGAATGCGGATCTGCGTACGCGATGCCGATGACTTGGGGCATCACTCACTTTCTCAGTGTCAAGTTCTGGCAGAGAAGACTCATGGGGACCATGCTGTAGCAACCGCCGCTCGAGATACTTCACTCTTTGGAGACTGTACCCCTTGGTCGTGTTTAGACTTTGAATTACCGATGGCTTGTAATGAGGGGCGTTTGATCATGCAGCCTGTTCCTTTTTATGGTTGGAGTCTACGATTTGGCCCTATGGAGCCATCTAACGAGGGATGCTACCCTGATTATAGGCAAAAGTAAACTATTTTTTATTTACTTTTATGCCGTCTTCGTATTGCGACCAGGTGATGCAATTCTAGCCAGATATTCTTCGCCCCTAGCGTTCGTCACGCAAAGCGAGACAGCCCACGAGCGATAGTGGAGACGATGACGGCTCAATCCACGCAGGGTAGGCGACATCCTTTTCAGACATTGACGGCAAATCCCATGGTTTTGGCGAGCTCAGCTTGATGATCATCAGCACTCAAAAACCCTATGCTGTGATCAGGGGCGAGAAATTTGGCACAGGCAAGATGATGCAGATCGGCACCTCGGCAATATCCGCGCTGAAGAACCTCTTCAAGGATCGATTCCAATTGAGGAATCTCTGTAACGATATTAATTTCTTGGATTGCTTTAGCCATGTCTGAAAAGGCGATCTCCTCCCGTTTTGCGACGGCGAAACATTCGCTGATCAGTAGTTCGTGACTGTATAGCTTGGCTGATTCGATTATTTTCAAAAATTCCGCAGCACGGGGTTGATCTAAGACAATGGTTATCACGACTGATGTGTCGAGGTAGTAGTATTTCATCCGCGGCCCCCATGCCTCTCTTGAAGAAAGCGCTTAAGAGCCCCAGGCTTTTTGGTCAAGGGCTGCAAGCTGCGACCTTGTTTGCCAGGTTTGACGATGCCTTGCCGTTCCAATAATTCGAGACGATTTTCGATACCTTCCTTTTCTTTAAAGATAATGATTTCAAAGGAAGGCTTTCCTCGGTCCGTAACCACCACTTGCTGCCCTTCAGCAACAAGTTTCAGTACTTGCGAAAGCTTGGCTTTAAGATCATAGATCGAATAAGCGTGGCGCATACATAATCCTTGTTTTTACTCTGAGAGCTAAACTTAACCTAGCACTGCAATGGTTTGATTCTACGAAATATAGTCAGACTAGTCAAGTAGTCACGAGTGTTCAAGATAATGAAAATAGTCTCGAAGTCCACCATAATCACGCTTACCCTTAAGTAGAGTCTGTTCGGAGTTACTTCTAAAAACCTCGTGAAATACGCTATTTTTTCTGCAATCAGACCCTTGTCAGCTGAGAAAATCAGCTTATATTGCTCCAATGATTTTTCTCAACTCTACAAACCATGTCGGAGAATGCAGTAATGTAGAGTCTGTTCGGAGTTACTTCTAAAAACCTCGTGAAATACGCTATTTTTT
>CAZOSN010000031.1:0-32367 GCA_964582405.1 uncultured Oligoflexales bacterium
GTAGGCGAGAATTTATCGCAATCTGCAAAGCCATGATGGAGCTTAACATCTATCCTGACTTCATAACAGTCGATGGAGCCGAGGGCGGCACGGGGGCGGCACCCTTGGAATTTTCAAATTACATCGGCGGCCCGCTTTTCGAATCTCTGATCATGGTGCACAATGTTTTGGTTGGTTTCAATATTCGACGCCACATCCGTATCATAGCCAGTGGCAAAGTTACTTCGGGATTCTCACTAATCAAATGTTTAGCTTTGGGCGCTGATCTCTGCAATTCGGCGCGCGGAATGATGATGGCGTTGGGGTGCATTCAAGCTCTGCGCTGCAATTCAAACGAATGCCCGACGGGAGTCGCGACTCAGAATCCTCAATTGATCAAGGGTCTTAACGTTACAGACAAGCGTCAACGCGTTGCAAACTTTCATCGGGCCACTGTCGAGAGCGTGGCAGATATGCTGGGAGCTTTGGGTCTTCAACATTCGTATGATCTAAGACCATGGCACATCATGCGTAGGGTGAGTCAAACCGAGATTCGCAACTACGATGAGATCTACCACTACCTCGAACCAGGCGAGCTTCTCGGATCAAATCCTCCCGCGGCCTATGCACGGGCTCTGGCGTCTGCCTCCGCCGCTACATTCGATTATGCTGGCGACTCGATCCTAAAACCAAACTCGGTACTTCAGTCCGCGAGTAGATGATAATAGACTTAAAACTTAAGAATTAATACCGCCTCTATGCGAGATCCCAAAGAATTTTTGGGGGTATTTTTTTAACCCAGATTCAGATTCAATCAAACGCTTACCGATTAACCCCGCAGAATTTGAAGCCATGGAGGGCTTTGCGATGGTTTCTCTGCGTTACTTGAATCGGAGCTTTGTTTCTAATTTCCTGCTATGGGTCATCGCGCTGTTGCTGATCCATCCAGATAAAGCATCGGCTGTAATTTTTTCAGTGTTTGCAGAGGGTGGGTACGCTTCGGGCCTAGGATATGCCAAACAGCAGCCAGCAACCAAATACAACTATACAGGCCAGCAGGTGGGTGCCGGGCTAAGTGTCCCATCGACATGGAACCATGTCCCGGGGATCAGCTATCTCTTTGTCCAACAGATGCAGCTTAAAAGTGTCTATAAAGAACCTAGCAAGGATGCTGGCAACGCCCCGGGCCGAGAGACAATTTCACTTACGGGAGCAGGACTGGGATATGGAGTCACAAGCCATGGCTTCGAAGCAAGGCTCTCTTTGGGCGGCGTGATTGGTAGCGCTGAGCAGAGTGGCGATACTCCTCTCACCCAAACTTTCAGTCCAGGTATATTTGGAAATCTTTCGGTTGGAATTGGCCCCTTTGGGCCAAGCGGTCTCTTTATTCGCGCGATCTATCAGGCCGCAGTCATCAGCGGCGGGTCTGAAACTGGAAATCCTGATAAAAAGTTGGGTGCGATGCAATTTGATACTGCTATTGCCCTCTTGGGCTATAACATGGGGGTGTGATGATGAAAGTAGCCCAGGCTTGTTCGGAGCTTTCGCGCAACGCAGTGATTTTATGCCTTGGTCTTATGACGTCATGGTTGGCTTGCTCGTGTGCAGACGGTGGAAAGGCAAAAACGGAAGCTTTTCTTACCGACAACAATGAGTTCAAGTCCGAAGATAACGCTTCCGATCGACTTATTGTTCTCGGGCAAAAAATTTCGAAAGACGGCAAACGAAAAGTATACTTTGTCGTGACTGGTTTGGGCGGTTCGACCGTGAGCTTAAATGAGATTAGGGCGAACGGAGTTGGGGTCAGTGTCGATGGCAGAGTTCTCTCTGAACCGAGCTATTCTCTAGCTCGCGCAGCAAGCGGTGGCGATATCTATGGTTCGCTCTCGTTGGTAGCCGATTATTCAGGAAGCATGACAAACGGGGATCTTAAAACAAGCCGCAAAATATTTGGTTCAATCGGTGCATCGCTTGGCAGCTTGATGGAGATGGAATACCTTACCTTTGAAGATCAGGTTCGTGAGCGAGCGGCGTTTGGTGCAAGTAAGGATCAGGTTCTTGCAGCAATCGAAGGTGACAGCGCCTACGAGCGGGGCGGCACTGCGCTTTATGATGGCGTGTCGATGGGAATTTCTCACCTTACGACTCGTGATCAGGCAGCAAAACTCCTGATCTGTGCTACCGATGGGCTCGAAAATTCTTCTGCGATTAGTCGGGCTGATCTTATCGCACAGGTAAAAGGCTCCAATGCCTTCGTGATCATTATGGGTAGCCTTTGGGCAAATGCAAAAGAACTCCGAGAAATAGCGGGATCACGGGGAATTTTTGTCTATTCCTATCTACTATCCGAAGCCGGCACCCTGGTTTCACGAGTGGTTGAGGCGGTAACGGAGGCAATTGAGATTACAATCGATGAAGAGAATATTGGAACGAGAGAGGTTGCGATCGACTATCAGGGGAAAACCGCAACGTTGGAACTTTAGGGTGACGCTCAGCTGAGGCTCAATGACCACCGATACCCCGATCGGGCCTACCAAGAGGGCATGCAGGGAGCCATTTCGAGAATCACAAGCAGACCTGCGACTATAAATTCAGCTAGGGGCTGCCAGTCCTCAAACCGCCTCAACTTCTCTTGATCTTCCGAGTCCCAGATGCCACGCCAGTGATCTAATAGCGCAAGGCGTCTGCTTAGAGTCGATATTCCCTCGTATTTTTCCTGATCCCATAGGGATTTGAGCTGCTCTCCGAGTTTTCCTGCAACTTTTCCATCGAATAAGCCACCCCACCACTCGCTCCAGCGATCAAAATCGTCCACCCATAGCTGCGGCAGCATCGCTCTCTGGCCAAAATAAGCTGAAATGAGCAAAAACGAGGCTAACATATCCGCACAGAACTGTTCCAACGATGGGTATGACAGTAGGGGAATACTGAGAAGTATTCTCATCGCCACGCAAAAAGCGCCTATCATCACCAACCGAAATAGCCAAATCCGAGAAAAATTTTGCGCGCCGCGCTGTTGAAGCCTATGATCCGAGGTTACCTGCCGTAGCAGGTTGATATGATCGATCGTCAGTCTTGAACGATAGAATTCTTTGCGTAGAGTCAGGCTATGCGGGTCATCGTTTGCAAATTGAATTTTTGATCCACCGGCAAGACGTATCACCCAGTCATCCAATTCGCGGCGAAACTGATCCAATGCATGGCTGTTTGATTTTCGCTCAAACCACATCAGAGCCAATAGTGCTAAGCAATAGGCGTACAAATGCATCCCCTTTCCTTTGAGGCAGCATCTAGCACGAATGTAAGAATCAACCAATGACTGGAAGAAGATGTCGTTTACGGACATGCTGAGTTGCCTTCTACGACTGAAATAAACTCGTTGTTTGAAACACATTTGTAATCAAAACAAACTGTTTAATCAGGCCCAATCGGCCATGTTCGACATGGGCACCTTTGATTCTCCTTCAACTAAGGGGTCAAAAGAGTTATTTTCAAGCGGACTCAGAAAATTGACTGAGCAATGAGTCTGGTTTTTTCGCTTTTTAGAAAGGAAATAAAATTATGGAACTTCAATGCTCGTGGAAGGACAAAGTCTATTTTGAGACAAAGGTTGGCCATCATTTGGTGGGAATGGATACCAAAGCTCCGATCGGTTCGGATCTCGCGGCAAGCCCGAAGGAGCTTTTGTTATCGGCAATCTGCGGTTGCACGGGCATGGATGTTGTGTCTCTCCTGAGAAAAGGCCGCCAGATGCCAGCGTCGTTTGCGATAGAGGCGAATGCAGATCTTGCTACCGGTCATCCGGCTGTATTCAAATCCGTGAGGTTGAAATATCGTGTCGAGGGTGAGGTTGGTGAAGACCTTCTTCGCGATGCGGTGAAAAAATCGATGACGCAGTACTGCTCCGTGAGCGCTATGGTTTCAAAATCCTGCCCGATCATGTTTACTATCGATCTCAATGGGAAAACAATCGGCGACGGGCAAGCGAATTTCGAGTGATGCCGCCTGAAGAGTAAAATTGCTTCTCAGACTATTCCGTTTAAATAGTCTGAGAATCACTCATTTACAGTCGAATGCTCTGGAATCTATAAGAATTTCAAAATGGGGAGACTTCATGTTCGTCGGAGCTTATGCAGCGCTTCCTCCCTGGCAAGATGGGTGGCAGCCCCATGAAGAAAAAACGTTCTTTGAAGGCCTCAAACAGTTTAAATTGATAGAAGGGCTTGAATTGCCGTTTTATGGCTCTCTTCACCGCCATGATTCTTCGTGGCTCTTGAGCGCCTTAAAGCCTTCGTGGGACTATGTGATAACGTCACTTCCCGGAACGATGGATCGGCTAAAGGCGATGCCAAGGTTCGGACTTGCCTCGGTTGATGATGCTGGTCGGCATGCTGCAATTGAATTTGTTCGAGCCGGCCATCGAGCCGTTTGCGAGCTTGATCATTTCTTGGGACGGGCTGCGGTGCGAGCATTTGTGGTTCACTCAGCACCGACCTTGACCGGGCCTCGCCATCCAGGAGCCATTGATGCTCTCGAGCGTTCGATCTCAGAAATTGCAAGTTTGGATTGGCAGGGGGCAGAACTCTGGCTTGAGCACTGCGATGCTTGGCAGGTTGATCGAGCGTCGGCTAAAGGATTTCTTGCCTTGGACGAGGAATGCCAGGTGATCAATCTGAGCCACCAGTTCACAACCCGGATTGGAATCCTGCTCAATTGGGGGCGCTCAGCTCTGGAGGCGCGCAGCGCACAGGGTCCTCTCGAACATCTGTCGCAGGCGAGACCTTGGCTTCGTGGCGTTATGCTATCCGGCTGTGCCGTGGATCATCCGATCTACGGCAGCTGGCTTGACAACCATGCGCCTTTTTCTGAGTCCAAGGGCGATGGGCTGCTGTTAACGCCAGCACTGGCGCGGGATTTTTTGGAGAGGGCACAGCAGTCGCCGCTAAGGTGCGTAGGATTCAAATTTCAGCCTCTGCCTCAGACGCTGCCCGTCGCAGCTCGTCTTCAGCAAATTGCGAAGTGGCTTTCGGCGATGGCAGCACTGACGGCTGGGCAAGAAGCGTCGGCGAGGCAGAACTAATTTGCTGCTGGTCACTCTTCAGTTCTAACGATTTTAACTTCAAACCCCCGCCTGCCAGGTCTCTGCGCGACTAACAGGTACCCAGGTTGGCGCTGATGTCGCGAAGCGCCAGTCCTTGCCGATCACGCTGATCGACCTGCGGCCTCGGAATATGTTTTTGCCGATGGTGGCTAGAATCTCGATCGTTTGGCCTTTTTTGACGGAAAGAACCTCATTGAAAAACATGACTTTGTGACTCCGGCCTGCTTTGCCAATCGTAAGGGCTGTGTGCTTTGGTAGGCCGGTTTCTTTGTCTGGATAGGATTGGACAGCTTCTATCGGTGCAATCAGTTTGAAAAGCGGCTCTGCAAAGCCGTGACCAAAGGGTCTCAGTCCATCGAGAGCATCGACCAATTCAAGACTGAGAAGTTCGAGAGGCAGCGTAAAGTCATAGCTGATCTTGCTCAGCCAGAGGTCAGGGGATGCCTCGCGGAGGACAAGGGCATAATTGGTCAGAGCGTTGCGGAGTTCCTCTGAATGCTCCTGCATAAAACTAAAACCACCTGCAGCGGCATGTCCGCCAAATTTCTCAAAAAGTCCTGCCGCTGAACTCATCGCATTGGTGACATCAAACCCAGGAATCGAACGAGCACTGCCACGGCACCGGTCTTGGGAATTAGAATAAAGCCAAACCGGTCGCCAAAATTTTTCGGCAAGCTTGGAAGCGGCAATGCCCACGACACCATGATGCCAGTCTCCGCCCAAAAAAAGAATCGGCGCCGAGGCAAAGTCCTGGGCTGCAAGGGTCGCTTGGTCGACGATCGATTTTTGAATGCGCTTGCGCTCCTCGTTGCAGGATTCCATGAAGGCGATAAGCGGCTCGGGATCTGTGCCCGTAAAAGCCTCGATGATTGCATCGGCATGCTCGAGGCGGCCCACCGCATTGATGCGAGGGCCCAAGCGAAACCCGACATCGACCTCGTCAAGCTCCATGCCGGTTGTGGCTTGTCGCAATTTGACAAGGACGGGACGCTTGCTGCGGATCAAGGCTTTGACGCCCATCTTGGCTAGTTTGTGATTCACTGGATTTAGTGGCACGACATCGCAGATCGTCGCCATGCCTACTAATGCCAAAATGTCTGTCCATACCTCTGGGTCGATGACCAGGGTCTGACTTAATCGTCTCAGCAATACAAAAGTAATTCCTGCACCGCAGAGCTCCTGATAATCAGGGTCAGGATGCTGCTTGGGGTTTAGAATTACGCATTGCGGCATTTTTTCGGGCTGAATTTTGTGGTGATCGGTGCAGATAAAGTCAACACCAACACTGGCGCAATAAGCAGCCTCCTGGTTGGCCGTAATCCCGGTATCCATGGTGATGATGACCTCAGCGCCCTTTTCGTGGATGAGGTACTTGACAGCATTGAGGTTGAGTCCATAGCCTTCGCTAAATCGGCATGGGATATAATGAATAAAATTGCGATAGCCTAAGGCCTCCAAAAACCAAATCCAACTCACGCAGCTCATGGTTCCGTCCACATCATAGTCGGCATACAGCGCGATTCGTCGATTGGCACGGATAGCCTCAGTAATCACTCTTTCCGCATGGGCAAGGCCATGGTCACCGTAATTAAGCGCGGGTATCTCGGCAAAATTACGGGCTGCAAACAAAAGATCAATGACCTGGTCAAGGGTACCTGGAGTTTGGGAATGTCTAGAATTCCACTGATTAAATCGGCTTGCAGTTTGAGAAAGCATTCCATCTCGATTTCAAGAGGAGATTCTAGCCAAATTCAGTTCTTCTAAGCCTTATCGCACAGAGATGGCTACGATAAAAATAAAATTATCGAAATTGAAGGACTTTGGCATGTCTTTTGGGGGTATTAGGTGCGTCATTTTCTAATCAAAAAAGCAGATTGTCACTTTGCTATTTATTCAGTTACAGTGATCGCCTGATTTTTTGAGAGGTCACTAATGGTTCAACACGACACCGTGATAAAGCCAGCTAACTTTATCATCCATATCATCGACGATGATCTTGCGAGCGGTCGTGTTCAGGGCGGTATCGTCACCCGATTCCCTCCCGAGCCAAATGGATTTTTGCATATCGGCCATGCCTGGGCATGCCATTTGAATTTCTCACTGCCCAACTATTATCCTGGTTCGCGCTGCCATCTTAGGATGGATGATACGAATCCTGAGCGTGAAGATGTGAAATATGTCGAGGCGATCAAAAAAGACGTCGCTTGGCTTGGTTTCTCTTGGAGCGAGCACTTTTACTATGCTTCGGACTATTTCGATAAACTCCACGAAATTGCCATAGACCTAATCAAACGCGGTAAGGCCTATATTTGTCAATTGTCGCCAGATGAGCTGATCGAGTACCGCGGGCATTTGACCAAACCTGGCCGTGAGAGTCCGTACCGCAACCGCTCAGTGGAAGAAAACCTCGAGCTTTTTGCCAAGATGACACGCGGAGAGTTCGCCCCGGGTACCTGCGTGCTGCGGGCCAAGATCGACATGAATTCCGGCAATCTGCATATGCGCGATCCAGTTGTTTATAGGATCCGCAATTTTCCTCATCCGCGCACCGGCGATAAATGGAAAATCTACCCCAGCTATGATTTCTCGCATTGCTTATCAGATGCCATAGAGGGCATCACTCATTCGCTTTGCTCGCTTGAATTCCAGGATCACAGACCACTTTATGACTGGTTTGTGGCAGAAGCTAATTTGGGCCACACCCCTCATCAGTACGAATTCAGCCGGCTCAATATCAATTACACCGTGACGAGCAAACGAAAATTGTTGCAGCTTGTCACCGAAAACCATGTCGAAGGCTGGGATGACCCGCGTATGCCGACAATTGCGGGAATGCGCAACCGGGGGTATCCACCAAGCGCCATCAAGAAATTTTGCGCCGCTGTCGGCGTTTCGCGCCGGGAGTCGATCATCGACTTTAGCTTCCTTGAAGAATTTATCCGCAATGAGCTCAACGAAACCGCGCCGCGTGCCATGGCTGTTCTGCGTCCGCTTAAGGTAACGATCGAAAACTATCCGGAAGATAAATCAGAACGGCTGATTTTAGCGAATCATCCCAAAGACGAGAGCTTTGGTTCGCGGGAAATCGGCTTCTCGCGTCAGCTCTATATCGAGCAAGACGACTTCATGGAAGAGGCCCCCAAAGATTTTTTTCGCCTATCCATCGGCAAAGAAGTCCGGCTTAGAGGCGCTTATATCATCAAATGCCATGATGTCGTGCGCGATCAAACCGGTGCCGTCATTGAATTACGCTGCACATACGATCCAGAGACACTAGGCAAAAACCCCGTAGGACGTAAGGTTAAGGGAGTGATCCATTGGGTCGATGAGCGATTTGGCAGTAGAGTTACTGTCCGTGAGTATGATAGACTTTTTAGAGAAGAGGACCCAAATAAAGATGAAAAGGAAGGAATCTCCTTCCTTACACATATTAATCCAGCATCTTTGATTCATCATCATGATTGCTGGGTTGAGGAATCTTTAATCAACGCAAAACACGAGGAGACTTTTCAATTTGAGCGGCTAGGCTACTTCATCGCGAAACGGGACTCAGCGAACCATGTGCGGTTCGACAAAGTTGTTTCCTTGAAGGACTCCTGGGCCAAAGTACAAAAAGTACAAAGTAAATCGTAACCCGAAAGGTTTGATTGGGAAAGCGGGTAAAGCTTCCCCTGAATCCTTGCTGGGCCAAAAGCGGTGGAGACATATGAAGAGACAACAATCTACGCTCAAAAAAAGCTTTTTTTACGTACTGGTTCCTTTGCTATGCATATTTTCACTCGGAATGTTCCTGGCAAAGGCATCAACAGAACCCGAAACACCCATTCCCGAGCCTGTGGCCGAGCCCGCAAAACCCCCCTTACCCTTCCCAGTTAATGCCCTCGATGAAAAATGGAAAACCAAATTTGAAATCGAAGAGGGTGATACCATCTACGATACATTGCGGCACAATGGTCTATCGATTCAAGACACTCGTGGTGTGATCGCAGCTCTCGAAAGCGAGACCAACTTGCGTCGAATCAAGGCTTTGACTAAATTCACCACGACCTGGCAAAATCGTGTTGAAAACAAGCCCTTATCGGTAGAGCTGAGGCTTGACAAGACCACGATTCTTGACGTTGAGCGCGATCAAAATGATGACACCAAATGGGTTGTCGAAGAGGTCGTCAAAGAACCCAAAATTGTGCAGCGGACATTCAAAGGCATTGTCGAAAACAGCCTTTGGGAGTCGGCCGAAGCAAACGGTCTGGATCATGATTTGATCATGGCTTTGACTGATGTCTTTGCCTGGCAAATCGACTTCAACCGAGAGGTACGCTTCGGCGACCGGTGGCGGCTTGTGGTAGATGAGCTGTTGGTGGATGGCGAGCCAATTGGCTGGGGCAAGGTGCGGGTTGCCGAATACAAAACAAAAGAGCAGTCTTTTATGGGGATCCTGTATGAGTCAGCTGACCATACCGTATCGGGCTATTTTGATACCGAGGGTGAGAGCCTAAGGCAGATGTTCCTAAAGAGTCCGCTTCAGTTTGGCAAAGTGACCTCGGGCTTCAGCCACAGACGGTTTCATCCCATTCTCAAGGTTAATCTCCCCCACAATGGCGTCGATTACGGTGCGCCGCGTGGAACACCAGTTCACTCCGTGGGTAACGGCGTGGTTGAGTTTGCCGGTTACAATGGTACGTCGGGCAATATGATCAAGATCCAGCACAATTCTGTCTATACCACCTCCTACTTGCACCTAGATCATATTCAAAAGGGCTTACGCAAAGGTAGCCGCATTACCCAAGGCATGGTTATAGGCTACGTAGGTTCCACGGGGCGGGCGACAGGTCCTCACTTGCATTTTGCATTTTACGAGAATGGCGTTTTTGTAAATCCTCAAGGCCGCAAGTTTCCATCTGCCGATCCAGTGCCAACCACGAAGATGCCAGAATTCAACATGCTGAAGGGAGACCAGATCGTCCAGCTACCGAGCTGGGATGAAAAGATCACCTGGCATCCGCCCAAGGTTTTGTCGGTACAGTAGCAATCAAACAGGGGTAGGGGCTCCTACTCCTGTAAGAGCCTGTTTAAAAAGGGTCGGTTTTTGATTTTCTCCGCGTTGACCCCGCGCTTCCGATGCTCATTTATGCGCAAATAAACTACGCTTCGGTTCTCGGGTCGCCTTGATAAAATCAAAAACTGACCCTTTTTTAAACAGGATCTAAGCTAGAAATCCTCGCTAAACGAAACCTCTCCAGTTACTCCCGTCTGGTAGGCCGAGACACGACGTTCAAAGAAGTTCGTCAGCTCCTGCACATCCTGAAGTTCCATGAACGAGAACGGATTTTTTGCATGGTATACCGGCAGACAACCTAAAGCTATCAGGCGGTGATCGGCCACGTATTCCAGATACTGCCTCAAGTCTCTGTGAGAGAGGCCTGCGATGCCTTTTTTGAGCACGTCGGTCGCAAAAATCATCTCGCATTCAACGGCTTCGTCGATCATTCGCGTGACCGAGCGTTTGAATTCGAGATCGATCAGATCGGGCTCCTCTTCGATAACAGTATTGTAGACAGAAAGTGCAAAATTCATGTGGCAGCTTTCATCGCGGAACACCCAGTTGGTACCCGATGCCAAGCCGTGCAGTAGGCCCTTTGAGCGCAAAAAGTATACATAGGCAAAGGCCGCGAAGAAAAACAAACCCTCGATACAAGCCGCAAAACACACTAGATTGAGCAGGAATTTTTGGCGATCCGCTTTGGTATGGCAGGCATCAAGGTTTTTTACTGAATCAATCCATCGAAAGCAAAAGTCGGCTTTGGCTTTGATCGATGGGATATTGTCGATTGCGGCAAAGGCCTCCTTGCGATCTTTTTCGGCTGGAAGGTAAGTATCCAGCAAGGTGAGGTAAAACTCAACATGGAGTGCTTCTTCGTACAGCTGACGCGACAGATACATGCGCGCTTCGGGGGCATTGATGTGCTTGTAGAGATTAAGCACAAGGTTGTTGGCCACGATGCTATCGCCTGTAGCAAAAAATGCCACAAGGCGGTGGATTAGGTGCTGCTCGGCCGGAGTGAGTTTGGTGCGCAAATCGACCAAGTCTGAACCAAAGTCTACCTCATCGACCGTCCAGGTATTTTTGATGGCATTCTTATACATCTGAAAAAACTGAGGGTAACGCATGGGGCGCAACGTCAAATCGAGTCCGGGATTAAGCAGCATTCATTCTCTCCTTATTGGCAAGCTTCGCAGCTTTCAGGGTTGTCCAGCGAGCAGGCCACCGCACCTGCCGCTGTGATAGGCTTGGTAAGAGTTGCTTTGTTGATGCGGGTAGCGGCGCGAGACCTAAGGTAGTAGGTCGTCTTGAGGCCTTTTTTCCACGCATAATTGTACATGGATGATAGTTTACCGATCGTAGGGCTTTCGATGAAAAGATTGAGCGACTGGCTCTGGTCGATATAGGCGCCTCGGTCAGCTGCCATATCAAGCAAAGCTCGCATCGGAACTTCCCAAACTGTACGGAATACTTGTTTGACGCTTTCGGGGATAGCCTCGACTCCCTGGATCGAACCCTCCTCGGCTTTGATCTGATTTCTGATAGATTCATTCCAAAGTCCGAGATCTTTGAGGCGCTTGACGAGGTAGGTATTGATCTGGAGAAATTCTCCAGACAAGGTCTCGCGTTTAAAAAGATTGGAGATCTGTGGTTCGATGCATTCGTAGGCTCCACAGATTGAAGCAATAGTCGCCGTTGGCGCAATGGCGATCAATAATGAGTTGCGGAGGCCATGCTGCTTGATTTTGGCCTTAAGTTCTGCCCAACGCCCAGGATTGGTGGGGGTTGCATTCCACAGATCAAACTGAAGGATACCGTCGGCGGTTTTTGTCTCGTCAAAGGCGGTGAATGGACCATGTTCGCGCGCCAGCTCCATCGAAGTCTCAAGCGCGGCATAGTAGATTTCCTCCTGAATCCGGCACGAGATCTCGCGTGCATCGGCACAGTCAAATGGCAGATTGAGTTTGAAAAACACATCCTGCAGGCCGAAGACGCCGAGCCCCACGGGCCGCCATTTGTGATTGGATCGCTGGGCTGCCGGGATGGGATAATAATTGATATCAACGACCCGATCTAAGTATTTTACCGCTATTTTAACATTGGCGCGCATGCGCTCGTAGTCAAAGCTTGTGCCTTCTTCATTGACATAGCGGCCAAGATTGATCGACCCAAGATTACAGACAGCAGCTTCGTCAACCGATGTGACCTCGAGGATCTCTGTGCACAGATTTGATAGGTGAATCACATTCTGCGGATTTTTGCCAGTTTGGTTGGCTTTGGCATTAGACGGGTCCTTAAAGGTCATCCAGCCATTGCCAGTCTGCGCCAAGCAACGCATCATATCCGCATAGAGATCACGGGCTGATACTGTGGACTTTGCCAAGCCGGCGCGTTCGTAGCTTTCGTACTTGTCTTCGAATTCTTTGCCGTAGAGATCGACGAGTTCAGGAAATTCTTTGGGATCAAAGAGCGACCAAGTTTCGTCATTTTCGACCCGCCTCATGAAAAGGTCAGGCACCCAATTCGCGATGTTGAGATTGTGTGTCCGCATGGCATCGTCACCGGTATTGTCGCGAAGTTTAAGAAAATCGACAATGTCGGCATGCCAAGTCTCAAGGTAGATGCAGGCGGCACCTTTGCGCTTTCCACCTTGGTTAACTGCTGAAACCGACGAATCGAGGGTCTTAAGGAATGGGATAATCCCGTTGGATTTACCATTGGTGCCTCGAATTAGTGAGCCATGGCATCGAATACGGCTGTAGCTTAGTCCGATACCACCGGCAAATTTGGACAGCAAGGCCACATCTTTGTAGCGATCGTAGATCGCATCGAGGCTATCGACCGGTGAATCAAGGAGGTAGCAGGACGACATCTGAGGACGAACAGTCGCCGAATTAAACAGAGTCGGTGTGCTCGGCATGTACTCAAAACTTGAGATAAGCTCATAAAACTCCGCCGCATCTTCCACCGACTGAGCCAAACCACAGGCAACCCGTAAGAAGAAAAACTGTGGCGTCTCAAACACCAAGCGCGACTGGGGATCTTTTAGCAGGTAGCGGTCGAAGGTGGTACGCAGACCAAAGTATTCAAAGAGGTCATTGTTCTCGGGTGAGATGATTCCGTTGAGAAATGAACGGTTGGCCTGCACGAAAGCGCCAATTTGGGGATCAACCAAACCGACATCGACGCCAAATGCGATACTTTCAGAAAAAGTCCTGACGCCTAAGCTGCGAACCTCATCTTCGATAAACCAGTTTAAAAGCCGCGCAGCTAGTTTGGAGTACTCTGGCTCCTCACCAATCATCATGGACGCGGTCTGAATCAGCAGCTGGTCGAGTTCTAGTGTTGAGACGCCATCATAAAGGCCGCGGATGACTTTATCCGCAACCTTATCGCAATCGACGTAATAGAGCCCGTGGCAATGGCGAGCGACGGCTTTGGTGATCATTTCGGGGTGAACAGAGACCAGCCGACCATCGCGTTTTTTTACCCTCATAGTGTCTGAGGGAGAACTGAGGTCAACGTCCTGTTCTTCAAGATCTTTGGTCATTTCATTGGTAAAAAGACTCATGTGCACTCCTCTCGTCTGCAGGTTTCAACATCACAACAACACAAGCCATTTCGACAAAAAGATCCCAATCCATAAAAACGGCTTCAGCAGCAGGGCTGCGCTTGATTTCGTTTTCTGGACTTTCTGCGTTTTACTTCGCGTTATCAGATCTTGGGATTTTTTAGCACCGACAGTTATCAGCATATATAGTGTAGAAATTCACTGTCAACCGCTAAATATGGTGTTTTCTTGTGAATAAGCTGTGAAAAAGACCTATAAACCCCAAGAGGATCAAACGCTTGCCCGGGGTGGATAATTCATTCATCCACAGGCAATTTTTTTCCTCTCATAAAAACCTGTTACGACAATTTTTTTATTGAGGCTTGGCTTCATTGCCATGGAAAATATCGTCAAGCTCAAGACCAGTAAGTTTTTTAATGCCGCGCACGAGAATCCATAGCGTGACTCCGAGCATGATCATCGACGGCACGACGATGACTGGATAGCTGAGAACCGCCATGCGACCGATTTCCTCGTTAAATTTGACTTGGTCAAGCGATGGGCTAGTTACCACGATGACTTTAGCTAAGACGTAGTTGAGCACAGCGGATAGAAAAAATGACCCTGCCAGAAGATAGGAAGTTTTGAGTAGCAGGCGTTCAAAAGCATTCTCTTGATTGCGCTCGCGGAGTGCGTTCGCCACCTTTGGCGTGTTGAGGATGGCATCATTGTAGATCAGCTTGTGAACTAAGGGGTACTTGGTTTTCATGGAGCCTAGCACGACGCAGCCGATAATAAGAGGGACAGAAGCCTCTTTTATGGCGATCCAGAATGGATCGAGAGCCAAAAGGCCAATGCCACCGGTCAGCATGATGCTAACAAAACCAAGGACGGCAATAAAACTCGCTTTGCGCTCTTTATACAATTCAATTAGGAACGCCCCAGCAGGAAACGCCAAGGCCACCAATAACCCGCGGGCAGGACCCAGCCGTTCAGGGGTCGAAAGCTTCATCAGAATAATCGAAGGGATTATGATGTTGACCAGAAGATCAAACCAGGGGTTCTTCTTTGAACGGGCTGGGGTCTTGGGACTAGGCTCCTGGAGGGTTGATTCTTGCGTCATGGTTGGTCTCGATCACAGGTTTGAAAGCTTCGGTGGGCAAACGCCAGTCGATCGGAGTCTGGCCCGTCTTGATTAGAAATTGATTGATTTTACTAAACGGCTTGCTACCAAGAAATCCGCGGTGGGCCGAAAGAGGCGAAGGGTGGGCGCTCTTTAGGATCATATGCCGCGAGGAATCGATCAGCTCGGCTTTTTTCTGGGCATAGCTCCCCCAAAGCACAACCGCTGACGGGTGAGCGTGGGCGCTGACAAGCTCGATGATGCGGTTTGTGAAGCGCTCCCACCCTCGCTTTTGGTGGCTGGCAGCGGCATGAGCGTTGACCGTAAGAACCGCATTGAGGAGCAATACTCCCTGCTCGGCCCATGAAGTCAGGTTGCCATGCGGGGCTGGTTTGACGCCGAGGTCGTTCTCTAACTCTGCATAAATATTGACAAGAGATGGAGGGATTCTAACTCCGGCGGGAACCGAAAACGACAGCCCATGAGCCTGACCGGGGCCATGGTAGGGGTCTTGCCCCAGGATCACAACTTTGACTTTTTCGAGCGGGGTGAGATTCAATGCAGCAAAAATCTGTGGCCCTGGCGGGTACACTGTCTTGCCGGTAGCCTTCTCTGAAGTAAGAAACGCTTTGAGATCAAGCATGTACGGCTTGTTAAATTCCACAGCTAGGTGTTTTTTCCAGCTTTCTTCGAGCTTGATATGATCGTTTGCCAATTCTACGATTCCTTTGGGATCGAAATCCGAACCTAGTCGCCTTCGAAAGGACTATAGTTGTAAGCGACTTTTAATCTCGAGACTACAGAACATTTCCTAAAATATTTTTGATCCTGTAAAATGTTTTAAGTTATTAATAATTCATGCCAAATTGGCGCTTTTTGATTTCTAGTCCCTAAAATTGCAAAAAACTTACTTTATTTCCCTCCGAATTTCCTGTACGAATGGCGACGGAGAAGTGATGAACTTCTTTTTAGGTGTTGGCAGGATGTAATGCGGCGCTTCCAAGTTACCCAACCTGCAATTAGTAAATTTACCTTTCATGGTAGTAGGTTAGAGAGATTTTATGAGTAAGAAGCTTTTTGTTGGTGGGTTAAGTTGGAATACGGACGACGAGGGACTTCGTCATGCATTTGAGCAGTTTGGTGATGTTAGCGAAGTGCGCGTGATTACGGACCGTGAAACTGGCCGTTCTCGCGGTTTTGGTTTCGTTACCTTCCAAGAAGCAGAGGCTGCTTCTAAAGCTATCTCGGAAATGAATGGCCAAGATCTGGATGGTCGCACCATTAAGGTCAACATCGCCGAAGAAAAACCACGCACTGGTGGCGGCAGCGGTCGCGGCCCTCGTGGTGGAAACGACAATTTCCGTAACCGGTAAATTTAGTTTAAAAAAAGTCTAAGCGAGCGGTTTGATTCCTGTGTCAAACCGCTTTTTATTTTCCCTGGTATAATGGCTATATCGTCCATTCTCTGGGGGTGCCCCATGCAGTTGGCCTTGATCGATCGGATCATCCAGGGCCCTACCTCGGTTACTGCCAAGGGATTTCCTTTTATTAATGAAGCCTCGTTTCGGCTATTTCAGGAACAGCTGCCACATTTATTTTGCAATGGCCTAGCGATCCTTGATTATTTGCGCGACCTAAACCCTGGGTCGGAGTCGGAGGCGCGCGCCAAGCAGGTCATCGAAGCCATGGTGCTAACAGCAGCTGTGACTGCGCCTAGCGACCTTTGGCTTTTGAAGCATATCCTGTCTGCTTATGCTCAGATCGGGCTACTTCCTGATTTCTGCGGGCAGCGGGAATTCTCGCCGGCGTCACTCGCGCGCGAGCATGCATTAAACGACGCAATCATGAAAATCGATTTCAGCTTTTTAAAAAGCCGCGGGTATCTTAGGGAAGTGAGCCCGGGGAGTTTTAGCGTGGCTAATCATCCGAGTGTGCGTGCGGCACTAAAAGAATTTAAGCCTTACCCTGTGCACCTACCGATCGACATGATCGAAATGCTCGGACATTATTTTGCAAATGCCAAAAATGCTGCCAAAGATCCCGTAACTCAGATCTTTCAATTGCCAGAACAATTCGTTAAGAATCCTGATCCTGCGATCGATTGGGTGCCTAGCCTTTCGGCAATCGAAATTGGTTCTCGAATTCTTCCCATTGTATTGAGTTTGAGGCAGCGGCTATCGCTCGATAATCTTCAGGTGGGAACGAAACTTTCCGAGATTTTAGGAGCGACAAAAGAGCTAATTCGGCCGCTTTTTTTGGCGGCTGGATTCGCGCGGAGTGATGATACACTCACGCTATTAGGGGTTCGGACTTTGCAGCGCGGGCCTGGCCCCATGGGCATTATCCATGCCTATCACACCTACCTTAGCCTGCATGTCTCCAAACTGAAAAATCAAGTCGTGATGCCATGGGTGGCACGTGGAGCCAATGTTGCGGCGAGCCAGGACGCGAATGCGAGGACTTTTTCTCTTGCCAATGACAACCTCGATCGATATTGCCGGGATCATAATTGGAGTTTTACGATATTCATCGAGCACGCCGTGGGCAAGGGCGAAGCGACCCGGCAGAGGTTTGAGCGGTCCGGGGAGCAGACGATCCGATATTTTGGAGCGGATCTCGAAGATGCAGCAATTGATCAGGCCATCGCTCAGCAGAAAGATGGACTGCTTCCAAAAAATATGCGCTTTCTCAGGCATGCCGATATAGGAAAACCCGAACTACTGCTTGGATTTCTCCGAAGCGTGGGTGCTGACCCATGCGGCGCGGTGATGCTTGTTGGCAATGGATTTCATGAAGTGCGTGGTCAAAGCGATGCCAGCATGATCGAGGTATTTAGGGGCTATTGCGATGCCGGGGTCTTGCTAATTTTTACTGAGGAATCCGGCTTGGATGATGAGGATCTCCTCCGTACTGGATTTAACACTTATCATGCTGGGTTTAGGTACGTGCATGAGCTGTCGGGGCAAGGGCTGCGGCCGGTTTATGATCTCGGCGTGGGGCGAATGTCCTGGGCTTCGTGCGCGAGGTCCGGAGGCTACAATGTTCTTGATGACTACACAGCAAGAACGCGGACGATATACCCTTACCCCAGGGAAGATGGGCGGAATCCAGCTATCAGCGTTACTTATTTCTGCGTTCCGCAATCCCTGAAATGAAGTTGAACAAGGAATGCATCCATGTATCAAATACGCCGCTACACAAGGATCGAGTCAAGCGCAATTAGGCTGACTGCTCGGCTAATTGATCCATGTCGGGGGTTTTGACGGGTTCAGCCTTTGGTTTTACCGTGATGCGATTGGGTGATTCGGTAGGGGTGCTAGGCCCCATGGTAGCTTCGTTTTCTTTTGCAGCTGCGACTTCCTGCTGCTCTTTTTTGTCGAGTCGTTTTGCGGCACGGCGAAGTTTGTTAGCGTAAAAATCGACGAGATCATCCATCGATTTCTGACCAGAAGCATGCTCGGCGCCTGCTGAGTCATCGACACCGGAAGCTGCTCGCCTCTTGGCTTCCTCGGATATTTTAACATCGACTGCCGGCGCCTGTCGTGAGGGGCTGTGAGCGACCTTTTTTTCGGCCCCGTTTGGCATGGCATTGCCTGCGGGGGCACCGACTAGGGAAGGGGCCGCAGCTTGTGCTGTTTGGGAATGTGTCACGCTTGGCATGATGTCCTCCATCCTGAAAAGTCACCGTAAGTATATTGTCGAGGTAAGACGGTGGCACGGCAAGGTCAAATTTTGCCTAGCTTGACCAAGGTTGCGGATGGTATCGTCTTCGTCTTGTATTTTTGTTTGAGGTTGTTTGAGGTTATTTGAGGTTATTTGAGGTTATTTGAGGTTGTTTGAGGAGAGTCCCATGAGTCAGAATATTACCAGCGTATTGAAAGAAGCTCGCAAATTTCCCCCACCCGCAGAGTTTCGCGAGCAAGCTCATCTGAATTCAACTGCTGAATACGAGGCTATGTGGAAATTCGCAAAGGACGATCCAAAGGGATTTTGGGGTGAGCAGGCACGCAAACGGTTGGATTGGCAAAAACCCTTTAGCCAAGTGTTGGGAGGGGAAGCACCGTTTTATACATGGTTTGCTGATGGCGAGATCAACGCATCGTATAATTGCGTCGATAGACATGCCCTGGGCGGGAAATCCGAAAAATTGGCGCTTATTTGGGAAGGCGAACCGGGCGATCAGCGCCGCATTACTTATGGCGAGCTATACAAAGAGGTGCAGCGGGCAGCGAATATGCTCAAGAATCTCGGGGTGGGTAAAGGCGATCGGGTGACGATCTATATGCCTATGGTGCCGGAGCTTGCCATCGCGGTTTTGGCATGCGCACGGCTTGGGGCGACGCATAGCGTAGTGTTTGCGGGGTTTAGCGCATCTGCTTTGGCCGAGCGTAATAACGATGCCGGATCGAAGCTAGTGATCACGGCCGATGGTGGTTATCGACGAGGCAAGCCTTTGGCGCTTAAGGCCTGTGTCGATGAAAGCCTGAGCGATTCTAAGACGATTGAAAAAGTCTTGGTGCTCAAACGCACAGGCGAACCCGTTGTGATGAAATCAGGTCGAGATTTTTGGTGGCATGATGAGGCGGCAAAAGTATCGGATGAATGCCCATGCGCGATTACCAATGCAGAGCATCCGCTGTTTATCCTCTACACTTCGGGCAGCACGGGAAAACCCAAAGGCATCCTTCACACCACCGGTGGTTATCTGCTTGGAGCAACCTTGAGCACGCACTATGTATTTGATCTCAAGGAAAACGATATCTACTGGTGCACGGCTGATGTCGGATGGATTACCGGACACAGCTACATTGTGTATGGTCCTTTGGCAAATGGTGCGACGGTATTGATGTACGAGGGTGCCCCCAACACGCCTGACTTTGATCGGTTCTGGGACATTATCGAGAGGCATAAGGTCACGATTTTCTATACCGCACCGACTGCGATTCGCGCGTTTATTAAATGGGGCAATGAGCATGTTGAAAAGCATGATTTATCGTCATTGCGGTTGCTAGGTACTGTGGGAGAGCCTATCAACCCCAAGGCCTGGGTCTGGTATCGTGACAAGATTGGTGGTGGACGATGCCCTATCGTGGATACGTGGTGGCAAACCGAAACCGGTAGCATCATGATTTCCCCATTACCCGGTGTGACCGAAACCGTTCCAGGAACTGCGACCAAGCCACTTTTTGGAGTGGTTCCTGCCGTCGTCGATAAAGATGGCAATGAAGTCAAAGATGGCGAAGGTGGTTTTCTCGTAATCAAACAACCCTGGCCTAGCATGCTCCGCACGATCTATGGCGACGGCAAACGTTTTGTAGACACTTACTGGAATCCGATCAAAGGGGTCTATTTTACGGGTGATGGTGGGCGCAAAGATAAGGACGGCAATTTTTGGATCATGGGACGGATTGATGATGTGATCAATGTCTCGGGGCATAGACTGAGCACGATGGAAATTGAAAGCGCCTTGGTAAGTCATCCCCTGATCGCTGAGGCAGCGGTGGTAGGAAGACCGCATGATCTCAAAGGCGAGGCCATTAGTTGCTTTGTCACGCTGAAGGATGGACAGACTCAATCTACGGCACTTGAAGATGAAATCAAAGAGCATATCGTGAGACAAATCGGAGCGTTAGCGCGACCTGAAGATGTGACTTTTACGGAGGCTTTGCCTAAAACTCGGTCTGGCAAAATCATGCGCAGGTTTTTGCGCGATATAGCCTCGGGGCGTGAGAGCACCGGAGACAAATCGACTCTGGAAGACGCTGCGGTGTTGAGCCGGCTGCGTCTTGCAACAGAGTCTTCAGAATACAATGAAAGCTAGTGTGGTAAATCAGGAACGATTTGATTTCACTTTTTCGACGTAGGTGGATGTTCTGGTATCGATTTTCAGAAGATCCCCGACGTTGATGTGAAACGGTACCGTAACGGTTAAACCGGTTTGCATAACCGCAGGCTTACCTCCACCGCCTGATGTGTCACCTTTGATGTTGGGCTGAGTTTCGGTTACGGTGAGTTCGACGAAGTTGTCGATTTCAACAGCCACGGGGCGACCTTGATAAAAGGTTACCTTGACCGTGCTGTTTTCGATGATGAAATAACGGGTATCGCCCAAGTCATCGGCGGTCAACGTAAATTGATCGTAGGATTCGTTGTCCATGAAAGTGTAGGTGGCACCATCGGAGTAAAGGTACTGCATTTCTTTATTGCTGAGATCAGGGATGCCTACTTTGTCTCCCGATTTGTAGGTCACTTCAACAACTTGGCCGGTCTCAAGATTTTTAAGTTTTGTACGAACAAAAGCTGAGCCTTTTCCAGGACTTACATGTTGAAAGTCTACGATAGTCCAGGCTTTGCCTTGGTGCTCTATTTTTAAACCTTTACGAAATTCGTTCGTTGAATACATCGATAGTCCTTGTTTGATCAAGAAATGCGCCTTAAGGGCCACTGTTATAGCCAATGTTACGCTACCGATCAAGCGTTGGCTTGCAGACCAGCGCGAGGGCTATCAGGATCAGCCCTGACAGCCCATTAGCGCTTTTTGGGGACAATTTTGCGAAATGGCGTCTTGACTGAGGGGAAGCTATTTGCAGCCAGAGCGGTGTGGCGCAGAATTCGTTCTAGCACCCCACGGAAGTGGCGTAGATCGACAAAGCGTTCCCTTTGAATTCCCAGGCCAGGGCCGCTTAGGTCGCGTCCGCTTGTGGCATGGATAATGTCGCCTTTGGCAGTATTGCGGAGCTTTTCGAGCATGACGACATGGCCATTGTAGACCAAGAGATCTCCGGGCTGGGCGCGGGTTAGATCGCGTCCCATGTCGATGTAGTTGTAGTTGTCTTTGAGTTTTAAGGGCGGTAGGTCGCGCATGAGAGCGGTTGTGAGGTAGGCGGTCGTTAATCCAGAATCCTGGAAAACTTTGGTGATAAAATGGCTGCAGTCCATGCTACAGGTTTGACAAGCTGGGCACTGACTGAGCCTTTCGCTTGGCTGCGGGTGATTTTTTTCGAGGCATTTGTTGCAGGCATTGCATTGAGTATTGTTCCCTAATTGATTGCCACCCAATGTGTAGGAAATGTCTCCGCGTTCAAGAATAGCGTTGGCGTTGGTGAGGACTTCTTTCTGCCGTGACTTTATGGCTTCGGTTGTTTCGGCCCATGCGGGGGCGCTTAAGGCAGCAAGCATGATGGCCAGGCGAATGAATTCCAACCAGGGGTCCTCTCTTTGTGCATTCTTTGAGTTCATGAGAAGTCTGTCGATAGAGTCTCTTGAGTTATATAGTTTTTTGCTGAATGTCGGCAACTTTTTGACAGACTTTAGCCCATCTCCGGCGCTAAACCACGTTTCGCGCTAGCGATCTTTCCCGAGCGAACAAAGGCGATGAGGGACCTCCCTCGGCAACATACTGAAATTACTCGCACGACTCGCAGGAGGTCGTCGGGGCTAAGGCGCCGACGACCGAGAGATTTATCCTGATTTTAGATGTTTGATAAAAGATGACCCTTTAGAGACTTGTTAGAGACTTGCGTTTTGAATGAGTTCACGTCTGATCAAAACCACGGCGCGAGACGGCCCACCTTTCTCTTCAAGGGATTGAGATAGTTTCTGATATTTCAGATCTTCGGTTTGATCACCTTGCATATGCTTTTTGACTTGAGCGTCGCTAAGACCAAAGGTTTTTTCAACCCAGTTCGCCTGTTTTGCCATGTTATGGGTTTCAATATTGGTGAAGCCTTGTTCTTTGATAACGCTTTTTAGCATATCGAGGCGTTTCATAGCGAGTTCTCGGTCTGCCTTGTCGAGGCTTTTGCCGGCAGCAGGAAGTGGTTTGTCCGACCAAGCTGCCACGACGATTTTTTTGATCTTGGCTTCTTCCTTGGTAGCTTGAATCATGGCAATGATTTTGGTCCTATCCGCTTCAGGAAGATCTGCTGATCCCGCTGCAAATTGGATACTCAAGATATCTTTGTCGAGAATGTCATAGGCATGCCTGATCGCAGTTTCCTTCGCGGCTTTTGCGGCACCCTTCGCTGCTTCTTTCATGTCGGTTGCAGTCTCCTTTGCCGCTTCTTTGGCCTCCGTTGCAGTCTCCTTTGCCGCTTCTTTGGCCTCCGTTGCAGTCTCCTTTGCCGCTTCTTTAGCCTCCGTTGCAGTCCCTTTTGCCGCCTCTTTCATTTGATCTAACTCAGAGCTTGATGGCGTATCGTCGGCCCAGGCGGCAAAGGTCAGTCCTGTCGCGGTTAGAAGAGCAACACCCAAAAATTTAACTCTCATTATTTCCTCCCTCTCTTGCTTCGGTTGCAATTGCGAAACGCTTTTTGAAAGAGCAATTTATGTACCAAGACCAAGGCTACCGCGTCTTGAGGGCCTGTGCTTTTGCCTTTTCATTTGCAGAACTGGGCGATGGTTTCTCGCCTGACTCGGGTGCCTTTAGGGCATTTGGAACTAACGACTTAGCAAATCTGACTATCCAGTCTTCTTTGGGTGCGATTCTTTGGGATCTGAAGGCCTCGGATTAAAGGGAGGTAGCTTTGACAAATCCGGTCTACCTTCGTTTCTCACCTCATCATGGTGTTCAAAGATCAAATAACAACAAAGATCACCCCTCGAAACTTCAAGACATCCAAGCAGATCCTTCATCTCAAATTCGGCGGGAAGGATGGTTCTTGCCCGAGTTTTAGGCATCCATGACTGATCCGCTTGGGGAGGCATGGGCAATGGTGTATCACGATCGAACTCTTCCTCCTCGGTTTCTGCGGAGCAGCCTAGGATAAGGGGCGTTCCGTTTTCAAGAGCAGATTTCACCTTGCTCCGTAGCGAAGTTATTTTTCGTCCAATGTTATTCCCAGGGGGCGCGGCTGCCATACCCTCAAGCTCTTTAAGTGCATCGACCAAGGCGCCATAACGAGCCAAGGCTAACGCCAAATTATAGTTAACAAGAACAGCGATCTCGGCCCAGCCAGGTGGTAAGGCGCGCAACGTTGTACGGTAAAGTTCGATACCCTCTTCAAACGCCCCAGTTCGGATCATAGTTACAGCACGGTTGTTCATAAATCGCAGTATTTTGGTGCTTGACTCCAGCTCCGAAAACAACTTGCGCGCTGCGCTGGTATTGCCTTGCTCAAGAACGCATGCACAATCGACTTCGAGGACGTTTGGGTTGGTTGGATCAACGGCTTTGGCGCACTCTATGGTATTCTGAGCTTCTCCGGCTTGACCTTGGTCTAGTTGAATGGTTGCTATCTGCAGAAGCCTTTCAATATTTTTTGGTGAGACTTTTTGGGCACGGTCAAAGCACTTTAGTGCTGATTTAAATTTTTTCATCTTGAGTAGACTTTTACCCAAGACGTCGAGTTGAGGTAATTTCTCGCCCAATACCATGAGAGAATTTGCAGCCAAACGACTACTTGCAGAAAAATTACCGCGGGCAAATTCGAATTCGGCAAGCACACCTTGCTTACTTGCAGTATCTATCCGTTCATCTGCGACATACTCGGCTATCAGTCGCTGTGCCTCAACAAGATCTTGGAGTGCTAGTAACTTGCGGATTTTTAGTTCGAACGAGCGCTGCTCGCGCGGAAAGCGGCTATTTTGCAGAACTCCCGCGATCTTTTTAAAAAAAGCGCCGCGATCAAACGGTTTTTCAAGCACATCATCAACACCCATTTCTTGCAAAAGCTGAAGGTCTTGGGAATTAGTGAGCGAGCTTACAATAATAATGGGAACGGAAATAAACCCATGCTGCCTAATCCTTTGAACTAATGCGGGACCGGTGAGTCCTGGAATGCGCCATTCCATTAGAATAAGTTGAGGTTCAGGATTAGTCTTTAACCACTCCCAAGCAGCCAATCCGCTATCAAATGCTTCGACAGCTTTGACACCAACCCTGGTAAGATGTTCTTTCATACCAAAATCGACACTTGTGTCAGAATCTATCAGGACAGCGGTTTTGATCCCGAGGCTGTTGCGCCTTGAATGGCTATCTACTTCAGCAAGATCCTGAGCGGACAAATATTGTTTGCGCAGTCTTTCGCACAACGGCGAAGCTTTGTCATCGATCACTTCAATTTGAGCTAAAGTGGTAATTCCATCTTCTTTTTTCTTATTTAAGAATTGCGCCTCGGCAAGATCAAGCAATGGTTTGATCACGCCGGGATAAATGGTCGCAAGATTTTCTTGAAGACCGAGAAAGGACTGAAAAAAGCGCTTACGTACCAGATACCCTTTCAAATATTCAGCCGCGACCAAAATATCATTGCCCTTGTGATGGTTTAATAGAACCAATAGGTCATCGATTTGGCCTTTCAGAATCTCGCGTGCTAAGGATTTTTCATGATGAGACAAAAGACCAAGTTCGTATGCCAAAGGCAGATAAACTTCATCGTCCCCATCGACAAATAGGGAGCACCGGGTTCTGCGCAATGAAGGATATTGAGTCACCAACTTAAGAACGTGAAGGGCAGTAATTTCATCATTCGCGGTCATTGTCATCAAAAGCCAATCTGTAGCTTCAGACTCAAGGATAACAAGTGCATCCTTGCTCGATGCGACTGTTTTAATGTGCACAAAACCTAGACCACGCAGCACATCGACAAAGGTTTGACGCACTGATCCGACCGGATCAACCACAATCAACCGTGCTTCGGAACGATTCAAAATCGAACGACTTCCTTCATCCCTCATGTCGCCCCCTTACATTCTCGCCGAATGTATATCGGCAGAAGGTGGAGTCAAGATGAATTAAGCCGGCATTGAACATGTAACAAATTGTAATTATTAAATTTTAATATTAAAGAGCCGGTCATCAGACCCATAAGCCCCGAGCCGGCCTTTGGATTCCGGCGTCCGACCCAATGACCAGAATCCAGATCAAGGTGTGGGGTACTCGTAGCGATTCTCAGTTGTTTATTAATTTTGCGCGGAAGATGCGTTATATTTGATTATCAACTGTTATGAAAGATACCTCGTCTTGATGATTCAAAATAAAAAACGTATTTATCCGCCGAGTCGCAAGCTTGATCGCTATTTGCGTGAATTCAATCGGGCCTATCGTATCCCACTGGATTACGATGACCTGCTAAATTATGCTGATAGTTTTGCGCTCTATGATGAACGTGGTGAGGATACTCTCTGGTCGACCCTGAGCTATGACCCGGGGGTTCGGGAGCAGATTTTTCATGGCCTATTGAGCATGTATGCTTTTATGCGCACCGATGGTGATCTTACGGCAACGAAAAACCTCCAAGTTGACCGCGTTGATCTGTGCCTTTACGGCAATACTAAGCCATTCCGTATCCGCATCAGCAACAGACTCAACGACAATTTTGAATATTTTTATATTAAACAGGCGGACGCCAATCGGATTTTTGGCCTTGAATTGGAGCATATCCTATCACCCAATCGCATAGGTTTTTTGTGTGGGGGTGGCACCTTGATCGAAGAGCATATCTATGGGATTCCCGGCGATTTGTTCCGTGACCGGTATCTTAATAACGAGGTGGTTAATAGGGTGAGGTTGGGCAAAGAATTTGTCAAATTTAACGAGCGCTGTTTTTTGCGGCTTTTAGGTGATATGCATGCCTCGAATTTTGTGATCGATATCACGATGGATTTTGAGATGAATTTTTATCGGATAAGAGGCATCGATTTTGATCAACAATGTTATGAAGGTGGGCTTAATGTCTACCGTCCCGAACTTTTTCCGCAGAATAAGGCATTCGTTGAAATCGTGGAGAGAGAATTGCCTCAAGAAACAATCACTCAGTATCAGACCGAGGAACGAACTCTAATATTGAGGAGGATGAAATCGTCCAAATATCGGCTGGATGCTTTGCTTGAAGTGATGCATGAAGAGAACATGGCGCCAGCCGAGCAGGTCAGGCAATTGGCTGCCGAACTCGCTGATTATTATAAGAGCTCTGCCTTTGAGTCCGCCCGCAGCATGGGCGAACTGGTAGGCTGCTCGTTGGAGCGGCTTTACTGAGCTCGGCAGTTTTGTGTGGACAGACCTTTACTCACATTTTTTCCATACCAGCTTGTATGCTTTAAAATTGACTTGGAAGTCTTTATCATCCCGGACAGCCCTTTGAATTGTTGAGAGTTGGACTTCCGCTGAGTCGCAGGGTGACCAGACAGCGGTGGTTGAATCTGCTGCATCGCCGGGCAGGGGGAGGCATATCCTTCTTTGCAGAAGTCTCTGACCGGAGTCCATTTTTTTTGTTCAAGGATAGACCGGCTTTCTATAAATTTCTGCCAATTCATGCATTTGATATTCGCTTTGCATTTTCCATGTTGCTGTTCTGTGTGCGCCGAATCTTTGGTTTGATCGAATGAAGCTTTGTTTGAGTTAGGCGTAGTCAGATATTTAGAATCTATTTATGCCGATTTTCCGGGGGTAAGTGAAAAAGCTCGCGGATTCCAATTTGTGTAAGGTCTGCTATTGACATCTCGCCTGTCACCAAATACCATATTTTTGTATGGTTATCATTTGCTCACAGAATGGATTGAAATCGAATATATGTCGCCCCAAGTTACAGCCTTATCCTCTCAGAACTTCATGGATTTTTTTACTACCGATCCGGACTTCGGTCAATTATGGGAGCTAGGGATGCCTTGGGGAAAAGGGGGGCGTGTGGCTCTGTTGCGACTTCTGGCGCGCGCGACTGGGCGGCGGCAGTGGTGCCTATGGGTTTATGATCGTGAGGATCTAAGCATCTACCCTCCGGCTTGGGCGGCGGCGGGGGTCGATCTGAGTTATGTGCGGATTGCCCCTTGCCGGTCACCTCAGCAAGGCTCGAATCGTCGTCCGCGCAGCGGCGTCATCGAGGATCTCAAGGCGATGTTCATGAGTGATTTTTTTAAGATCATTGTCATCGATAGTCATTTGACTCTTCAAGATTACGCTTTTTTAGCTCGGCGAGCCCGTTTGCAGGGGCAGATGATTTTGGTTTTGCGCAATCATTTTTTGTCGCCGCAGTTGGGGAACATTTGGGCCAAGGTTCGCTTAAATTGTTGGATGGATCCGGTTGAGCAGCGGGTTTTTTTTACAACTGTCAAAGGCCAATCGAATAATCGATCGATGAGTTTTACCTTGGGGGGCATGCCATGAACCTTTATTTGGCTATCGAAGGTCGTGATTTAACGGCAGAGCAATTGCGTATTTTAACACCCCGCCTCATGTCCTGGGAGGATGATGTATGGCTTTTAGATGTCACGCCCTGTCTTTCGTATTGGCGACAACGTGCTGGTACCAAGGGAGTCTTCGGTTTATTTCAGGATATCTTGAAGCGCTTTAAGCCTAACCCACTACGGGTATGTGCGGCTCAAAATCCGTGGCAAGCCGTTCTACTCATGCTGCTTATGCGCGAGCGGAATATGCACGGCTTTGTTCATATCGGGCAAAATTTTGGTCTATCGATTTATCAGCAATTATCCTGGAACATATGGTGGCAAGGTTGGGTATCGCTCAAACGCCATTTTTCGGCGGTAACAGCCAAGACGAAGCAACGTAAACTAGAGCAGGAGATGCGTGGAGCAGAGCGGGCGATTGAGAGGATGCGCTGGGCAAATCCTTACGATTGCCAACATTTGTCAGGTGAGAGCCTGAAGCGGCGCTTTGGTCAGACCATTGCAATGGTTTTGATGTGGACGTTCGGTTTGCATGATGAGCCACAGGGTTTGTGGCCTATGATAGATGATGAATTTCCTTTTATACCTTATGCCTCGCCAGAGAGTGCGACTAAAGATCGTCATTTGGATTTTCCTTTGTGCGATTGGCAACCTATAGAAGAGCTCTTGCGCGAGGACTTTGATGCCCTTTGCAAGCATCCTGCCTATGCTGCGCAAGACCTTGTAACAAGCCTGGAATGGAGCCTCACCCTCCACGATCTTTCCTACCTCACTGTCCCCATTGTGTTTCGCTACCCTCATGATCTACGTGCTGATGCCCCCCTTCATCCGGTGGCGCTCCTCCAGGCTAATCTTAATTTTCTTAGTGTAAGGTCTCAGCTTGAAAAAAAGTATGAGGAACTTGGCCAACTACCTCCTCCCATTATAGGGTGGAAACTTGAGATCAAAGGTGCTTTACCCACGATGCATCAGATGTTTGATTTATTTGAAGGCGCAACGGCACAGGAGCTTTCGGAGCTGAACAGGCTTGAGAATTTGGTTGCCGTGCCACTGGTGAAGTATGATCTGACCGAAGATTGGTGCCCGGAAGCATCTTTTATCGCCCGATCTGAGGTTGAACCGCGGCCGGTTGAACAGCCATCTTTAGAAGCGCTTGGACGTTCGAGACCACCTTTTATCTATCATCAGCCGATTCCTTTGCCCACATCACCCTTGTCGTCACTTAAGCGATTCCTAGAACGCACCATGGATAAGTGGTGGCGCTCGCATGCCAATAAGCAGCGCGATTACTACCTTATGATCGATGGTGAAGAGCAGAAGTGGGTTTTTCAAGATAGTCAAGGTCGTTGGTTCAAGCATGGCCTCTTTGCTTGATTTCAATATTTACGAGTGGCTCTGCCATAGTAATTTTAGTTTTTTAGCCGCGGCGGCACATCCCGAAGATTATGTGCATACGGCTGCGGCCTTGGGTTATACGGGCCTTGGATTTTGTGATTATGACGGAGTCTATGGACTTGTTAGGGCTCATCAGGCCTTTCAGGGATTGCGCGGTGAGGAAGTTAGACTAGAGAAAATTTTTTATGGTAGCGAATTGCATTTAACCAAAGATCATCATCTACCGCTGATTTTTCAGGATACCGTAACGCTCTATGCTTTGACTTTGCGTGGCTATCAAAATTTGTGTCGCATCATTAGCCTGAGTCATCGTGAGAGCAAAACTGAGGCGAGTCTTGCTCTCCAAGATCTTGTGGCATGCGATCTTACGGATCTTGTCTGCCTTCTGCCGATGCGCGGGATGATCCGAAAATCAGTACCCGAGGCGGTAAGAGAACGTTGGGGAATTATGGTGGAGGCTATGCCTGGGCGAGTCTATGCCGTTGTGAGTCGCCACTGCAATCCGAGTGAGGATTGTTGGATTCGTCCGACTTTGCGTTTGGCTAAGCAGGTGAATATCCCCATTATTTTTAGTCAGGACTGCTATTTTCACAAATCAGAAAACAAAGATCTCTGTGATGTTTTGCAGGCCATTCGTTTGAATAGGACGCTTGAACAGGCTGTCGGACACATGTTTGTCAATGCTGAGCGTTGCCTGCTCAGCCCAACGCAGTGGGTCAAGCGGTATGCGCGTTTACCTCAATATGAGCAAGCGGTTAGGGCAAGCCATGAGCTTGCAGAGCAGTTTAATTTTTCACTGAGTGAGCTGCGTTATCAATACCCCAAGGAGATGATCCCTGCGGGGCATACGGCGATGAGTTTTTTACGCCATTTAGTTCGGGATCGATCTGAGGCGTTGTGGGGTAAAGGGATTTCGGACAAGATCGCCAGGATTTTGGCACATGAGTTGGAGCTGATTGAGCGCCTTGAGTTTGCAGATTATTTTTTGACTGTTTGGGATATCGTCTGTTGGGCTAGGCAGCAGGGCATCTTATGCCAAGGGAGAGGCTCTGCTGCCAATTCAGCCGTGTGTTTTGTTTTGGGAATCACGGCGGTTAATCCTGAGCATTTTGATCTTTTATTTGAGCGCTTTATCTGTGTCGAGCGGGGCGATCCACCGGATATTGATGTAGATTTCGAGCATGAACGACGCGAGGAGGTCATTCAATACATTTACCAGCACTATGGTCGCGGCCGAGCAGCAATGGTGGCGAATGTGATCACCTTTAGAAGACGAGGCGCCGTGAGAGCAGTTGGCAAAGCATTGGGAGCAGATGACTCGGCTCTGAATGAGGCTAGCGAATGGTTAAACAAAGGACAGCATGAACCCGAAGGACTCACAGTGCAAACCGGTGGTGTCTCAGTCGAACTCTGGAGGCAACTGGCGCAACGGATCAAGGGTTATCCACGGCATATGGGGATTCATTCGGGTGGTTTTGTTCTGACTGATCAAGCGATCGACCGGTTTGTCCCCCAGGAGCCCGCGACTATGCCCGGGCGCACAGTGGTGCAGTGGGCTAAGGATGACCTTGAACACCTTGGCTTTTTTAAGATCGATATTTTGGCGCTTGGCATGCTGACGGCGGTTCGTAAAGCGTTGCAAATGATTCGAGCAAGCTATGGTCGAAGCATTGAGCTTGCGAGCATTCCGACTGATGACAGCGCAACCTATGAGATGATCCAACGTGCAGATACGGTGGGAACTTTTCAGATCGAATCACGCGCGCAGATGTCGATGCTTCCTCGGCTCAAGCCGCGATGTTTTTATGATCTTGTCGTGGAGGTAGCAATCATTAGACCTGGACCCATCCAAGGTGGATTGATTCACCCATTCTTACGCCGTCGTGATGGGCTGGAAAAAACGACCTATGCGCATCCCAAGCTTGTTCCTATTTTGAAACGAACCCTTGGGGTGCCAATTTTTCAAGAGCAGGTCATGCGAATCGCCATGGCAGTGGGTAATTTTAGTCCAAGCGAAGCGGATGAACTACGAAAAAAAATTGGGTCGTGGTCGATTAATAAAGATATGGGCCCCATGATTTCACGGCTTGAATCCGGGATGAGAAGCTACGGTATCGCTGAGTACTTTGTTCAGCAGATAATTGGGCACCTTCGTGGTTTTGCCGATTATGGTTTTCCGGAGTCTCATGCTGTATCGTTTGCATTGATTGCTTATGCATCGGCTTGGCTCAAATGCCACTATCCTGATGCTTTTTTTGCGGCACTGCTAAACTCACAGCCTATGGGTTTTTATTCCTGCCACACCTTGCTGCAGACAGCCCAGCATGCAGGGATCGAAATCAGACCAATCTGTATCAATACTTCGGTATGGGATACCGTGCTCGAGGAAAACCCAGGAGGGCGGTACCGGGCCTTGCGGTTGGGATTTCATCTTGTGCGTGGCCTACGAAAAATTGGTGCCTTGCAATTTATTAAAAGGCGCCAAGAGCGGGGGCCATGGAAGACCCTGGTGGAATTTTTGCGCGATAGCCCGCTTTACAAAGGTGATCTTACCGCACTCACCGCTGCCGACGCCTTAGCGACTTTTGGTATCGAGCGAAGTGCCGCCCTCTGGCTTGCAGAGGCAGCGTCTTTTGCACCTTTGGTTGAGGAGGAACTCGTCGAGGAGTTCTCATCGGAGCCAGAATTTATGCGAGTTGAGCGAGACTTTGAGGCATTCGGCACCACCTTGGGCGAACATCCTGCTGAGCTTATCAAGCGCATGGTTTGGCATTATCCGGTACCGGTCAAAGAGATTGTTGGCTCAGAGGAAATTGCTAAGAAGCCTAATAATCTTATACTCAAAACCTTTGGCATGATTTTGGTACGTCAGGCGCCGATGACAGCCAAGGGGATGGTGTTTTTCACATTAGAGGATGGCTGTGGATTTATTAACTTGGCTTTCACTCCGCAGGTTTATGAGAGGTTCTACAATATTATTCATGGGCAGGGTTTTCTCCTAGTCGAAGGTCACTTACAAAAATCAGGGGGTGGGCATTCGCTTCTGGTCAAGAGAG